>CAZMKQ010000098.1:0-3853 GCA_964566955.1 uncultured Caldilineaceae bacterium
CTTCGTATCCCCCCCTCCGTAAACCACAGCACATTTGTGCAAATACCCTTGTCAACCTGGCGCCCCTGACTCCCGGCCATGACGTCTGCCTGGCCTCGATCGGCGAGATGCAGGTGGAGGCCGTGGGCATGGTGGACGTCTCCGATCACATGTACCCGGCCGTCAAGCGCCTCTCGAACCTGCGGACCGGACCGGGCACGGAGTACGACCGGGTAGGTCAGTTGGCGACCGGCACGCCGGTGCAGCCGATTGCACACAACGGCGACGAAACCTGGCTGCAGCTGGCATCGGGGAATTGGATCTGGGCACTCCTGGTAAATCACATCCCGTCGGGCCTGCCGGGCGCGGATGCCATGACCCCGATGCAGCCCGCCGAGAAGGACATGATGGAATCGGACATGATGGAATCGGACATGTAGAAGCCGGTGCCTAGCGAGTAGTGCGTCCATATTCCCGCTGCCACGGGCAGGAGGGCCGGCCACAACATCAACCAACTTTGCACTCGCGGGCCGGGCGCGACCCGCCAGCCCCCGCGGCGAGTACTGCGAGAATCAGTCCCGGCAATCCTCCTCTTGGATGTAGGTCCCCAAGAGGAGGATTGCCCAAACAAACCAACCGCACCGTCGTCCGGGAACGGTGTGTGGCAGCTGACAGCATCCCGGAAGCAACGTTCGGTTCGCGCTCGGCACGGGCACGGGTTCCGAACTACCCCGAACTGCCGTCAACACCTTCGGGTGCGGGCGCACACCGGCGATGCCGCCGCGTCGTCCGCGGAGTGAAAATGCAAGCCCCCCAATTGGTGGAACATCCTGTGAATCGCGGAACAATCCACCCGGGACTCGACACCCAACGGACGGTGGCGCAAGACGATCCGAGCCTCCGAATGGCTATAATCCGGTTGCGCCACCACACGTAACTTTCCATTATCGGCACAAGACCGCATCCCAGTGAAGCGGTTGTGCCGCCACACCTGTGTGGCGGGCCACATCTTGAAACGCTTGACACACAGGAGGTCAAAACATGCACTTTCACTGGTTGCGGAAGCCACTCGCCCACGGGCGACTGTCGCTCCTGCTGGCCTGCATCCTGGCGGTAACCGCCATGGCGGCCTGCGTTGCGGCGCCGCCCGCGGCGGCACCGGAGGCCATGCCGGCAGAAGAGGCGGCCCCCGACAACGTAACGGTCTTCGGCGAAACACTGCCCGACGACGCGCTGCCCTACAGCCAGCAGGTCTACCGCCTGGCCTGCAGCAACACCTCCACCCAGGTAACCTTCGACTTCGCGGTCTCGGTCTACCAGCGGATCTGCAGCTCGGATCAGTTCGGCGACGCACTCGTGACGCTGGACAAGGACTTCAACGTCCGTCCCTTGGCCGCCGACAGCTGGGAACCCACCGAGGACGGCCTGACCTGGCACATCAAGATTAGGGAAGGCCAGCAGTGGAGCGACGGCGTGCCGCTGACCGCGCACGACTACGTTGCCACCTACCAACTGTCCGCCAACCCGGAAACCGGCTGGGACTTCTCCTGGTTCTACGGCTTCCTGGGACCGGGCGGCATCAAGAACTGGAACCAGGTCATCGCCGGCGAACTGCCGGCCGAGGACCTGGGTGTGGTGGCCGTCGACGACTACACCCTGGCCATCACCACCGAGGACCTGTTCCCGCCCCTGCCCGGCGTCCTCAAGTTCTCGTGGCCGATTGCCGCCCATGTGGTGGCCGAGCACGGACCCTACTACAACAATTCCCCCGAGACATCCGTGTCCTCAGGGCCCTTCATGCTTGAGTCCTACGACCCCGGCAACGAACTGGTCCTGGTCGCCAACCCCATGTACAAGGGCCTGCGACCGCCGCGCATTGCGCGCATTGAACACGTCTACATGGCTCCGGGCACCGAGTTCCTGGCCTTCCAGGCCGGCGAAATCGACAACATCGGCGCCGACGTGCTCTCCCCCGCCGACTTCGACCTGGTCATCAACGATCCGGTGTTGAGCCAGAACTACCTGCGCCACTTCGGCGACTTCCGCACCGACTACCTGCTCTTCGACACCTTCAACCCTCCCTTCGACAGCGTTGATGTGCGCAAGGCCTTTGCCAAGGCCATCAACCGGGAACCGATCATCGAGAACGTGTTCGGCTCCATCAAGGCCATGCCGGCCCGCAGCATGCTGATGCCGGGCTATCCGGCCTCCGATACGGAAGGCCTCCTGGACCACTACCAGGCCTACGATTGCGCCGCGGCCCAGGAGCACCTGGCCAACGCCGGCTATCCGGGCGGCGAGGACTTCCCCCGGCAGGAGATGTGGCTGCGCAATGAAAGTCCGGCCCTGGCGGCCGTCTTCCAGGCCGTGGCCGCTTCCATCGCCGAGTGCCTCAACATCGATATCGAGGTCTCCAACAAGGACGGCAAGGTCTACATGGATGCCCTCAACGCCAAGCCCACGGAGCTGACCCTGGGCGCCGTCTCCTACGGCATGGACTTCCTGGATCCCGCCAACCTGCTGGGCATCTGGGTCTCCACCGGCCGCCACACCTGGCTCAACCCCGAGTTCGACAGCCTGGTTGGCGAAGCCAGCAGCCTGGTCGGCGATCCCGAACGCCGCGACCGGATGTTCAGGGACGCCCAGGAGATCCTGGTGGACGATGTCGGCGGCGCCTTCATCGCCCATCGCTGGGCGGGCAACCTGGTCCAGCCCTGGATCCAGGGCGAAGCCTTCCGCGAACCCGATTCCCAAGGCATCGCCGGCTTCCACTGGGGTGACGATACCGCCATCTCCGACCTCTACATTTCCAACGCCAAGGAGGAATAGCGGGAACCAGCCTCCCAACCCCAGGGCCGTCCGGAACCAACGGGATCGATTCAGGTGACCCGGTACGTCACAGGCCGCATCCTGTCGCTTCTGTTCGTGATGTGGATCGTGTCGATGGTGACCTTCGCCATGATGCACGCGGTTCCGGGCGGCCCCTTTGATGAAACCAAGGGGCGGCTGCCGCAGGCCGCCCGCGAGAACATCCTGCGCAAGTACGGGCTGGACAAGCCCTACCATGTGCAGTACCTCAACTACATGAAGAACGCCTTGCGGCTGGACTTCGGCATCCCCTTCTCGAACCCGACCTCCACGGTGACGGAGGTCATCCTGAGCCGCTGGCGGGTCACTGCCCAAGTGGGCATTCTGACCGTGCTGTTCGCCTTCGGCGGCGGCATTCTGATGGGGGTGTTTGCCGCCTATCACCAGAATTCGCTCGTGGACAACGCAGTAACCTTCCTGGCCATGCTCGGGGTGGTCATCCCCAGCTTCGTGGTGGCCCTGTGGCTGATCCTCATCTTCGCCGTCCGGCTGGACCTGGTGCCCATGCGGGGATGGAGCGATTCGGGGGCGTGCGTCATCGGCGACGTCGCTTTCTGCTCGGACTGGATCCTGCCCGTGTTTGCCTATTGCATCGGTCCCATGGGGGTCATCGGCCGCTATACCAGGGCCAGCGTCGTGGACGTCATGCGGCAGGACTACACCCGCACGGCACGCGCCAAGGGGGTGTCCGAGCGGATGCTGATGTTCCGTCATGTTCTGCGCAACGCGCAGATACCCATGATCACCGCGTTGGCAACCGAAGTGCCGAACCTCATGACCGGCAGCATCTTCATCGAGTCGACCTTCAGCATCAACGGCCTGGGCAAGTACTTCGTCACCAGTGTCTTCAACCGGGACTACCCGATGATCATGGCCCTGTTTCTGCTGATTGCGTTCCTGTGGAGCCTCACCTACCTGCTGAGCGACTTGGCCTATACCTGGGTGGATCCCAGAGTGCGCCTGGGCGGTTCCCAGGCCGCCTAAGGCCTGCGACCGCCAGCCCATC
>CAZMKQ010000098.1:3863-19075 GCA_964566955.1 uncultured Caldilineaceae bacterium
TGCCGCCGCTACCAAACCGCGGGCCGGATCGCTGTTCGACCGAACCGCCAAGTCCCATCGCACCCTCTGGCACAACGCCCTGCGCCAGTTCATGCGCAACCGCTTCTCCGTCCTCGGGTTGTGCCTTGTCTCCTTCTTCGTCTTCCTGGCGGTTTTTGCCGACCTGCTGGCGCCCCATCCCTACGACAAGGTCTACTTCGACCGCGTGCTGCTGTTTCCGCTTGAGCATGCCTCCCATCCGTTGGGCACCGACGAAGTGGGCCGGGACTATCTGAGTCGCCTGCTGCACGGTGCCCGGACCTCGCTGTTCGTGGGCCTCGCGGTCCAGGCCATTGCCATTGTGATCGGCGTGCCCGTGGGCAGCATCGCCGGCTACATGGGCGGCAAGGTGGACTTCGTTTTCACGCGCGTGGTGGACATCATGTCCGCCTTTCCGGGCCTCCTGTTCACGATCCTCATCATTTCGTTGTGGGGTGGGGGATTGTTCAAGGTGATCGTGGCCCTGAGCATTACCAGCTGGCTGGGCCTGGCCCGGTTGACCAGGGCCCAGTTCCTGCAGCTGCGGGAAAGCGGCTACGTGGAGGCGGCCGTCTGCACAGGGACCCCCGAACCCCGCATCATTGCCCGGCACATCATCCCCAATGCCCTGACCCCCCTGCTCGTGGCCATAAGCTTCGGCATCCCGGCCGCCATGTACGGCGAGGCGGGCCTGAGCTTTCTGGGCATCGGCATCAACGACCCCCTGCCCAGCTGGGGAAAAATGGTGGGCGTCAGCAACGCCTATGTGCGCGTGTACTGGCACCTGGCCTTGTTTCCCACGATTGCCATCGCCCTGGCCATGCTGGGATTCTCCTTCATGGGAGACGGCCTCAGGGACGCGTTGGACCCTCGTCTAATCGAATAGGATAGGAGCGAAACATGCCCCGTCTCCGTCGCGCCGTCACATGGCACTTGAACGCAGCCTGCTGGTTGCTTGCGGCTGCGTTCCTGCTCATTGGCTGCGGTCCCTCCGACACGTCCGCGGAACTGGCCCCGACCCCCACCATGCCCGTGGCGCAGTTCACCCCCGTGGCTGGCAGCCTGAATGAAGAGAAGGCGTTGGAGGCCCAAAGCCAGATTGAAGGCCAGGAGGCCGAAGACTTCAACGCCGAAGACATCGAAACCGGCTCCCGGGTGTATGCGAACCGATGTGCGGAATGCCACGGCGCGGAACTTGAGGGCACCGACCAGGCAGGGGCCCTGACTGCCCTTGACATGACACAGGACGACTTCCTGATTTTCCTGCGAACAGGCGGCGATCTGGGCAACAGCCACCAGTTCGGGCCCGCCATGGCCAGCAATGCCGGCATTGAGGACCTCTACGCCTTTCTGGTCACCGCCCTCGAAAACCAATGATCCCCGTGCCTCCCTTCGATCCTCCGGCCGGACGCACGTTCTGATACAGAGAGCGGCAGGCTGACTCTCGCCAACACGCAGTTTGGACATTGGCCGCGGTGTTTGTCGGGACCTGCGTCCAGGATGCGGCCCGGATCAATACGGGGACAGGTTTCCGACGACGACGCAGCCACGACAGGCGGTGCCCGGCGCGGCCGGTGAGGAATCAGCCGAAGCCACTCGGCGTCACAGCCGCGAGCCAGTCGGCCAGATGGATCCTGGCCCCGTTTCGAGCATGGGACTCGTTGGCCGCCAGCACGGCGGCCAGACTGTTCATGCCGTCACGGAACGGCGAGCGTATCCACGAGGCATCTCCTTCGGCGACGGCCCGCACGAACGCCTTGCCGAACGCGTACGTTCCTTCCGCCGCCTCCCCGGACCACAGGGGGCGGGCCACGGCCTCCCTGTCCGGCTCCGTCGACGGCGGATACGGTCCCTCGTACCGATACGCCGTCACGATGTCCGGCTGGACCTCGATTTGGCTCTCCGTGCAGAAGATCCGGTGATCGGCCAACAGGTTGTAGACCCGGCGCAACCGGGACAGGACCAGATTCCCCACGGCACCGTTGGCAAAGCCGAACTGCACGCTGTAGGCATACGGATTGTCCGCCTGATCGACGATGTCCTCCTCGGCCCGCGGGACGTAGGCCGCCTGCACCCAGTCCACATCGCCACACCAGTAGCGCCACAAATCCAGGGGATGGATGCCGCCCTCCACCACCGTGGTTCCGGACCAGGCCCGGCTGGCGGTCCACACCCGGTTGTGCGGACCACCGTGGCTTGCCGTGTCCGCATGCTTGGCGTCGTGCCGTTCCAGGGCGGCATGGAAGGCGTAGGTAGCCAGGACCACGCGCTGGTTCTGCACATATCGATGAACGGCCTCGTGCCGCGGATCAAAGCGTTGCTGAAACCCACAGCACGACAGGATGCCGGCCGCCTCGATGGCGTCCTGCATTGCCAGCGCCTGCGCCAGATCCAGGCTCATCGGCTTCTCCACCATCAGGTGCAGCCCCGCCCGTGCGGCCCTCACCACTTCGTCGCCGTGGAGACTGGGCGGAATCGCAATGAAGAGGACATCGCAGCGGCCGGACTCCAACACCGTGTCGAAGTCGGATGTGCGGAACACGGCATCCGCATCGAGAGCCGGAACGAACTGCTTCAGTTTGGCCGCGTCCAGATTGGCGGGAACGGCATCACACAGGGCAGTCACCTGTGCACAGCCCTCTCCCTGCAACCGCACCAGCGCCTTCAAATGCTGCAGCCCCCGCTGGCCCAGGCCCACTATTCCAACCCTCACTGCCGTTGTCGTCTGCTTTTGCATCCCTTGCCCCGATGTTGAATCGGCCTTGTCCAATGTGGTGCCATACCACCGAACCGGCAGTATGGCACGGAGATGCCCGCAGGCTTGCGCCGGTTGTCAACGTCGTGTCCGCCTGCGACGTGGCAGACAACGGGCACCTCTCCGCCCCGGCAGATCGCCAACGAGACCGGGATGCGCTGGCATTCGCAGCCAAACAAGCCGGCTTCGATCTCTCACGCCATGGCAGCCACTGTGAATAATATTGTCGCTGACTCGCTTGCACCCCAACTGGAGGAAACCAAACATGCCCGCTCCCATCTCCACCTTGATTTCCGTCACGGAAGCACGGGAGGCACAGAACGCAGCCGGCGCATCCCCACTGTTTGTGGACTGCCGATTCGACCTGTACGACCCCGAAGCGGGTCGCCGGGAGTATGAACATGCGCATATTCCCGAATCAGTATATGCCGATCTGGACGCGGATCTTTCAGGGCCCGTGGGCGACGGCTCGCGGGGACGCCACCCCTTGCCCACGCCCGCGGCATTCGGCGCCACACTGCGGAATTGGGGCCTGCATCCCGGTCGATTGGTGATTGCCTACGATGCCGGACCCGGCATGTTTGCCAGCCGCCTGTGGTGGATGCTGCATTGGGTCGGCCACCCGCAGGCCGCCGTGCTCGACGGGGGACTGCATGCCTGGCACCAGGCCGGTGGAACGCTGATCGATGCCGGTACGGATGCCGCCGCCGGTACCTTTGAACCCCGTGCAAATCCGGCCATGGTGGTGGATGTGCAATACGTCGAGGCACTGCTGGGCGATGCATCGCGCCTGTTGGTGGACGCACGCGACCATGGTCGATTCACTGGTGCCAAGTCAGCCTTCGATCCGAGGTCGGGCCACATTCCGGGTGCCGTCAACCATCCCTACCAGTCCAATTTGGACACAGGCGGGACCCTGTTGTCGCCGGAACAGCTGAAACAACAATTCGTACGGAGTTGCTCCGGCGAAGTCAACTCCGAAACGGTGATGTACTGCGGCTCGGGAGTGAGTGCCTGCCACAACATCCTGGCGGCGGTTCACGCCGGCTTGCCATGGCCCCTTTTGTATCCCGGCTCGTGGAGTGAATGGAGTTCGCATCCGGGCCGGCCGATGGCCACGGGCGGGTAACCGACACCCGCGAGCGCGTGGATCAAGTGGCAGAAAATTCCCGAAATCCAATCCGCACTGTTTCTCCAAAACATTGGAAAACAACCGACATGTTGTAAGATCCAACCTAATACAAACCCCGGACTACTCTGTCACTGCAAGGAAGGAATGGAATGAGTACCATTTATGTTTTGTCAAACCCTGCAATGCCCGGAACGGTATTGATTGGGTATTCGCGCAAGGAGAACATCAGCAGCGAAATCGCAGAGCTCTACACTTCCTCTGTGCCGGAGCCGTTCAAGTGCGAACTGGCCGCGAGTGTTGGGAATGCGCGCGAGGTTCTGGATTTGATTCACAGCATTTTTGCAAGTGCACGGATTGCGCCGGATCGGGATTTCTTCAAGGTCTCCAGCGACCAGGTGATGGCCGTGCTCAAGCTGGCGGGAGGCAAGGATGTAACACCGGCCGAGGATGGTACGGTGGCCGCCGCCGCTGCGGCCGCGCCGGCACCGGCCAACGGTCGGCGCAGGGCAGCCAATGGTCGGCGCAGGGCGGCCAACGGCAGACGCCGACCGAGGAAAGGTCAGGCCAAATCCGCTTCCGGCCGCAAGCGCCGCCGGCGTCGGCCAAACCTCAATTTCGGACAGTTGGGCATTGGGCCAGGCTCGGTTTTGGTCGGCCGGGATGGAACGGAAGTGATTGTCCACGACGATCGCCAGGTGAGCTACCAGGACGAGGTGATGTTCATTACCCCTGCCACGCGCAGGATGTTGGGACTGGACGACAACGCCGTGGTTTCGGCAGGCCAATACTGGACCTTCAACGGCCGCAAGGTCAGCGAACTGTACGACGAGTTTCACTCTCCTGCCGCTCCTGCCGAATCCGGCACGGAATGATCCATCCATAACAGTGCCAGGCATCCGGAATTACGCCGGCGCGGATTGCGCCGGCGTAATTCCCTGGAAGAGTTCCGGGCATCGATCTCGGTGCCCTAGGCAAGTTGATGGGCGATCCCGAATGTTCGGGGATGGCTTCTAATCTCGATCGGCACGGCATGCTGGTGGCGCAACGCGATCGCAGGCAGCCGAGTGCCTCGTTTGACATGGCACAGGCAAAACCGGTCCTTCCATCCAGTCAAACAAGCCTTGGCCCTGGCACATTGCCAGTCCCGACAACCAATTCTCCCGAATCGCGCCCTTCACTATTTGCCCTTGTGGATGGCACGCCGTGCAATCAATTCAACCAAGCCCGGCCAAAATTGCTTCATTAACACCGCGGCATTGCCGCGCAGGGAAAGAATGCGGCCCCGGCGGCGCAAGGCAATATCCGTCAGTGCAATGTCGGCACAGGCCGCTGCGGTCATCATATGTTCCTCCTGTGCGGGACTGTAGCCCAGGGGTTTGTTGTCGGCCCCCAGGGAATTTTGCCGAATGGTGGTTGCCACCCAATCGGGAAATGTGACGGTGACGCTGACGCCGGAGCCGTGAAGTTCCACCCGCAGGGACTCGTGGAAACGGGCGGCCGCAATCTTGCTGGCCGCATAGGGTGCCCGCGTAGGCACCGGAATCCGACCTGTCAGACTGGCCACCAATCCCAGGCGGCCACGGGTTTCCTTCAGAAAAGGCAGGGCATAACAGGAACAATAGGCACTTCCCAAATAGTTCACATCCATTATGCGCCGCAACAGGCCCAGATCCTCCAGTTCGTCCACGCGCGACCACATGGACAAGCCCGCGTTGTTGATTAGAACATCAATGCGTCCACAGGCACGGTGGGCTTCCGCCATCAAGGCCCGGCATTGCGGCTCCGAGGCAATGTCGGTGGGTACGGCAAGAACCGAGCCGGGAAGGTCTGCACAGTCCGCCGCCAAGGCGTCCAGGCGTTCCCGGTTGCGCGCGGCCATGACCACCTGGGCGCCGGCACCGGCCAAACGCAGACACATCTGGCGTCCGATGCCCTGCGTCGCGCCCGTCAGGACCACGACCTTGCCACAGTAGACTGCCTGGATTTTCCGTTTCAGCATTCCGTTCGGGCCCCGGCACCGGATTCGCTTGGGATCGGAAATCCATTGTAAGCGGCGAACCGGCTTGCGCAGTCGGTTCGCCGCTCCGGTGATAAAATTCGATTCGGACTGGTGCGTGGGCCACACGCCGCCTTTGCCATTCTGCTTCTCCCGGGCCCGCGTGTGGAAACCCTCAATCCCAAAATCGACCCGGCCATCCTGACTGCGCAAGCCTCCACGCGCAGCGACGATGTGCCCGTGATCGTCATGTTTGGCGACCGGGACCAGCTGCAGGCCTTCCACCGCCAGGGAACCCGCAGCCGCTCCGGGCTGTCCGCCGGCCATCTGGGCACTGTGCTGCCCTGGTCCGCCACCCGCGTGCACCGGACCGATGTCCATGCGCTGGCCGACAACGACACGGTGCGCTCCATCTGGTACGACGCCCTGTGCACCACATGCCTGGATCGCGCAGGGCTGGAACTGGGCGCGCCGCGCATTTGGGAGGATTGGGGGCTCTACGGCTCGGGCACGGTCGTCGGCATCGCCGACACCGGACTGGACCAAACACACCCGGACTTCGAGGGTCGGGTGGCGGGGGTCCGGGACTTCACGCCGCGCCCGGCGGAGGGCGATCCCGACGGCCACGGCACTCATGTCAGTTCCCTCGCGGCAGGCTCGGGCGCCGCCAGCAACCACCGCTATGTCGGGATGGCCCCGCGCGCCCACATTCTCTCCGCCAGGGTCCTCAACTTCGGCGGCGCCGGGCGCATGAGCCGAGTCATGGCCGGACTTGAGTGGCTGGTGGACAGCGGCGCACAGGTGCTGAACCTTTCCGTGGGCACCGATATCAACATGGTCGGCGAAGATCCGCTCAGCGCACTCTGCAACACGCTGAGCGATCAGGGCACGGTAATCGTGGCCGCCGCCGGCAATTCGGGTCCCAGGCCCCAGTCCATCGGCAGCCCCGGCAGCGCCGCCCGCGTGATTACGGTCGGCGCCACGGACGGCATGGGCATGGTGGCTTCGTTCAGCAGCCGGGGACCCACGCGGCAGGGGTTGCTCAAGCCGGACCTGCTGGCCCCGGGCTACAACATTGTCGGTGCCAGGGCAGCCGACAGCCAGCTCGGCGACGTGGTGGACCAGAACCACACAATCATGAGTGGAACCAGCATGGCGGCCCCCTTGGTGTCGGGCCTCATCCTCCTAATGAGGGAACAACAACCGGAGTTGACCCCGGCCGAGATCAAGGCCCTCCTGCAGCTGAACTGCCGGTCGTTCAATCTTCCCACCACGATCCAGGGCGCCGGCCAATTGGACGGGTGGGCTGCCGTTCACTCCCTCATGCCGGAGCCACTGCCCGGGTCGGAACCCGTACCGGCCCGGCCGGACGAGGAAACGGGTTCCCCTGCGGAGGTGCCGGGCCGGCGCGAACCACAGGGTTGTCTGGGTGCGCGCGTGGCCAGGCTGTTTCAGTGGCTCAGGCCCAAAGCCTGAAGTCCGCCCGGCAGCGTCTACTGCCAGGTGAACCGACGTTCCTCGCTGGTCAGGCTGGCCGATTCCAACTCCCTGGGGGCTCCGGGAAGGGTCGGGGCCACCACACGCACCACCGTCACATGCCAGAAGTATTCCCGGCTGCCGCCCTCCACGGGAGCCATGTCGGTCTCCATCCAATGGCTCGTGGCCTTGGTCCAAATCGTGGGTGGATCATCCCCCTGGTTGGTCCAGATGCGCAGGACATACCATTCATTGGGTGCCAGGATGTCAACCGGCAGCCACCGGAAATTCACCGGATCCTGACGTGCCACCAGGGCGGCATTGCCGGGATGAAGCAGTTTGGGTGCGGCATAGATGGCGTTGGTCACCCGCGGAGCCAGATCGCTGGAGGCCTCCACGTCTTCCGAAAACAACGGCACGGGCACCTGCAGGACATCATCCCTGTAGAGAACGGACGCAGGGGTCAGGCTGTTGGCATCGAAGATCTCTTCGGGCGCGGCCCCAAACCTGTAGGCAATGCTGATGACACTGTCCCCGGGCTGCACCTTGTACGTGAAGTAACCGGTCCGGGGAGTTCCGCCCTCGGGCGTGGGTGTGGGCGGGTTTTCGAACTGACCCGGAATCACCAGCCGGTCGCCGGCGTGGATTATGGTCGTGGTCATTTCGTTGCCCACCATCAGTTCGTCCACCGTGATCCCGTACAGGGTTGCAATGTACTGCAGAACCTCGCCGGACTGCACCGTGTGGACAACGGGGGTTGGCACCCAGGGCGTGGGAGTTGGCGGCCGGGGGGTGGGGGTTCGCGTCGGCTCCGGCGTGTAGGTGGGCGGCGGCAGGGTGGGCGGCAGCACCACAACCTCCGGAGCGGACTCGCCGGGACCGGGGCCGTTCCGACCGGCAAACTGCCAGACCAATACGCCCAGCAGCACGGCGACAATCATCCAAATCGGGCTGATCCTTTGGCCGAGACTGCGCCGGGGCGGCCTGATGCGAACTTCGCGGCCGCACATGAAGCAGGTCCTGGCCTGCTGCGCCACGCGTGTGCCACAGTGTGGGCACCGCCGTTGTTCTAGCCAGGGTGCTTCCTGGAACCGATCCGCCATGCAGGCAATGGTACGCCGAACGACGTCAAGAGTCCGGCACGTTCACCTTGACCGGGTGCGCGTCCCGGATTTGCATTGGGGAAGGCCCGTGAACGGGCCATCGCCGCTTAGTTCTCAACCTGGGACAGAAGCAGGGCCAGCAGGTGGCCGAGCTCCTGATCCGACAAGGTATCCACAAAGTTGTCGGGCATCACCCCGCTGTCGAACCGCCTGACCACAAAGCTGTTGGGACTGGTGATGCTGTTGTAGAGGTAAAGGGCCGGGCCTTCACCGTCCACCCTACCCACGGCCGTGTTGCCGATGTCATACCAACTGGGGCCGGACAGCACCTCGTCCTCCACCAGGCTGTGGCAGCCGGCGCATCCCTGGAGTTCGGAAATCCGCATCCCTTCCTCGATGTCGCCGGCTTCGATGGCCGCCACGATTCCGGCCGGCACATCCGCCATCACCTGGTCGCGGGTCAACTCGGCCAGCTTGGGGACCTCCTTGACGATCAGGACAATCCCGGCTTCGGTGATGGCCACCATGTTGGGCGAGATCAACTGGGCGGTCGGGTTGGGCGCACAGGCAGCCAGCAGCGCGGCCGCGACCAAAACCCAAAAACCCAGCCGAATGGAGCGCGACGGACGGTTGTTCACGGACTTGGAGACTGTTGATTCAGGTCCCGGACAGGGTATGTTGCCAGCGCGGGGCAGTGTAGCACAGCGAGCGCGATCCGGTTCCCAACCATCCTGCGCGCGCAGGGCCACCGGCCCGTTCCAACACCGGTGATGCGGCATCAGTGGGCACCGGCTCGCGACTGCCTGGCCAAGTACATGGCGATGGCAACGGCACTGGCGGCATTGAAGCTCTCGACTTGACCGTGCATGGCCAGCCGCAGGAGAAAGTCGCAGCCATCCCTTACCAGACGGGATATTCCTGCCCCTTCACTGCCCACCACCAGGCCCAAGGATCGCTCCAAGTCGAATTGCCCGATGGGAACCGCATCGCCGGCACTCCCTTCCAGGCCTCCCAACCAGACGCCTTCGTCCCTGAGCCGGTCCATGGCCTGCCTCACATTCGCCACCTGCACCACCGGCAGGTGCTCCATGGCGCCGGCGCTGGCATGGCTCACGGCCGGCGACAGGGGTGCAGCCCGTCGCCGGGCGCAAATGGCACCGTGGGCACCGCAGGCGTCGCAGATGCGCAGCATGGCCCCTACGTTTTGGGGATCCTGAACATGATCCAGGATTAGCAGCAAGGGTGGTTCCCCCTTGTCCGCGGCCCCTGTCAGAACTTCCTCCAAGGTCGACGAGCGCCAAGGAGAGACCTCCAGAGCCATCCCCTGATGTCGCACTCCTGCTTCCTGCAATCCGCGAAACACACCACCGGGGGTGGTTCTGACTTCCACCCCCCGCGCCCGGGCCAGGTCCGTCAACCGGTGCGGCGGCCGGGCGCGGCCCTGGGACTTCAGCAGCCAGAGGACGCGACAGTCGCGCCTTCCCGCGCGCAGCGCCTCCCGTACCGCATGGAACCCGTACAGCAGTTCCGGCTTCATGCCTGGTTGCGCTGCCAGGTGGTGCCCCGCGGCCCATCCTCCAACTGAATGCCCAATTCGCCCAGCCGATCCCGCAGGCGATCGGCCAGCTCGAACTGCCGCGCAGCCCGCAGCTCCGAGCGGGTCTCGATCAGGAGCTCGATCAGGGGTTCCGCCAAACCGGCAGACTCCTCGTCCGGCTCCGTCGGACCTTCCAGCATGAAGCCCAGTACACCCATCAATTCCCGCACGGTGTCCTGGGCCGCGTCCATGAACAGTCCGCCCACGTCGGCCGCCTGGGCCGTGTTGACGGCCCGCACCAGATCGAAGATTGAGGCGATGGCCGCGCTGGTGTTGAAATCGTCGTCCATGTGGGCGCGGAAGTCGGCCCGCGCCTGTTCGGTCGCCTGCCGCAGGGCATCCGTCTCCGGTCCCACGGTGGTCCGACCCTGAGCGAAGCGCAGCCCCTGGCGGATGCGGCGCAAACCCCGCTCTGCCGCCGCCACGATGTCGTCTGCGAACTGCACGGGTTTGCGGTAGTGGCCCTGGAACACCACCATGCGCAGGGCATCCGGGGAGTAATCCTCCAAGAACTCGGCGATCGTGATCAGATTGCCCAGTGACTTGCTCATTTTGGTTCCCGACAGTTGCATCATGCCGTTGTGCAGCCAGTAGTTGGCAAACGGCTGGCCGGTCAGGGACTCGCTCTGGGCAATCTCGTTTTCGTGATGGGGAAACACCAAGTCGTTGCCCCCGCCGTGAATATCGATTGTGTCGCCCAGATGGTGGCGGCACATGGAGGTGCACTCGATGTGCCAGCCGGGACGTCCGTAGCCCCATGGACTCGCCCAGGACGGTTCGCCGGGCCGCGCCGCTTTCCACAGGGCGAAGTCGGCCGGATCCTCCTTGTCCAGATCTTCCTCAACGCGCGTGCCGGCCCGCGCGTCTTCCAGCCGCCGTTGGCTCAGCTTGCCGTAGTCCTCGTCCTGCAGGACCCGAAAGTACACGCTGCCATTCAGCTCGTACGCGTAACCGGCCTCGTCCAGCTCGTTGATATCAGAGATGATGTTGGGCATTTCCGTGGTGACCCGGGTGTATTCCGTTGCCTCCTTGACATTCAGATCCCTAAGATGCTCCAGATAGCGGTTGGTGTAGTGCTCGGCCAGTTCGAACGGGTCCTGTTCGGTCTCGCGGGCACGGTCGATGATTTTGTCGTCGACATCGGTGAAATTGGTCACGTAGGTGACCTCGTATCCCAGGTACTCGAGGTAGCGCCGAATCATGTCGAAGACGATCGCGCTCATCGCGTGGCCGATGTGGGCGTCGGCATAGACCGTGGGGCCACAGACATACATGCGCACGCACCCCTCCTCCAGCGGCTGGAACGGCTGAATCTCGCGGCCGAGGGAATTGAATACGCGCAATGCCATGGTCGGTCCTTTGCACTCCGGTTGGGGATGGTCGCCCGCCTCCCTGTCGCGGCGGAGCCGTCAAAATGGTAACAAACGGGACTTGCATATACCCGAGTGGACAGTCGGCAAAGCCGGTTCGTGGCCCCGCAAGGCGATTGCATCCAAATTGGGTGTGCTGACGGGACTGGTTGCCATGTGGCGACCATGGGCGGGTCCGGATTCAGCCTGCGGAGAACTCCACATGCACAGTCCGATGCCCCCGTCCCCGGTCGAGTCCGAACGCCGCGGCTGCGATCGGATCACGACCGGCACTCGTTTCTTTATTGACAGCCTGCCCCCCAAGGCCAAACCCCTGCTGCAGGCGGTGCGCCGGCGTTGGCGGACATCCCCTGATATAACCGAATGCTGTCGGGCAGGCCGGGCCGATAGGGTCCCGGTGTGGAAAGCGGTGACGATTCCCCTTGCGGACGGGCCTCCGCTTGCTATGCTGACGTTCCGCCGCCACCACAATACAGACAGGTCCCATGGAGCAGGTACAGACATTTACGGAACGCGTCCTGGCCAACGTGCGCAAGGTTATCGTTGGCAAGGACGAACAAATCCGCCTCACGATCCTGGCACTGCTGTGCGAAGGCCACGTGCTGATTGAGGACGTGCCCGGCGTGGGCAAGACCATGCTGGCCCGTTCCATTGCCCGCAGCATTGGCTGTTCCTTCAGCCGTGTCCAGTTCACGCCCGACATGCTGCCCAGCGATGTGACCGGCGTCAGCATCTTCAACCAGAAGAATCTGGAGTTCGAGTTCCGGCCCGGTCCCGTCATGGCCCAGATTGTGCTCACCGACGAAATCAACAGGGCCACGCCCAAGACCCAGTCCGCCCTGCTGGAGGCCATGGAGGAAGGGCAGATCACCGTGGACACCCGCACCTACGACCTGCCGCGGCCCTTCACCGTTCTGGCCACGCAAAATCCGATTGAGTACGAAGGGACGTTTCCCCTGCCGGAGGCCCAGGTGGACAGATTCATGCTGCGCATTCAGCTGGGATACCCGGTCAAGCGGCAGGAGATGGAAATCATGGTCCTGCAGCAGGAAGCCCACCCCATCGATTCCCTCGAGCAGGTGGCAACCCTGGAGGAACTGCTGACAGCCCAGAGGGCCCTCACCGACGTCTACGTCAACGATCTGGTGCGCGCCTACGTGGTGGACATCGTGCGGGCCACCCGCGAACATCCCGACATCTACTTGGGCGCCAGCCCCCGCGGCAGCCTGGCGTTGTTCAAGACCGCGCGCGCCTGGGCCGCGCTGGAAGGCCGGGACTTCGTCACCCCGGACGACATCAAGTCGCTGGCCGGCCCCGTGCTGGCCCATCGCCTGATCGCCAGCCCCTCGGCCCGCATCCGGGGTGTGGACGCCGCCTCCATTGTCAGCGAAATCCTGGGCACCACCGCCGTGCCCGGCGCCGATGCCGCCGTGGCCTGACCGAACCTGTACAGGAAAGAGTTACTTGAACAGGCGTCTTGCACTCCTGATCGGGAGCATCGGCCTTTTCTGGGTGCTGGCATTCAATACCGGCGACCCGTTCTTCTCCAATCTGGCGTATCTGGGCACGGGCGGCCTGATCCTGAGCTGGCTGTGGTCGCGCACCGTGCTGGCCGGCATCGAACTCCGGCGCTTTCCGTCCGCGGGCACGAGCCAGGTCGGACAGCGCATCGATGAGGTGTTCGAGCTCCGCAATCACGGCCGCACGCCCAAAATGTGGCTGGAACTGACGGACTACTCGACCCTGCCCCACCACGAATCCAGCCGGGTGGTGGCCAACCTGCGGCGCGGCGGCCGGCGGCGCTGGCAGATTCGCACCCAGTGCCGGGTGCGGGGCCGCTTCATGCTGGGCCCCATGCGCGTGCGGAGCAGCGACCCCCTGGGGCTGTTCATGCGGGAACTGCGCCTGACCACCCGGACCGGCATCACGGTCTTTCCGGTCGCCGTCGACTTGCCCCACTTCACGCCGGTGGTCTCGGACCTTTCGGGCGATGAACGCATCAGGCTGCGCACGCCGGTGGTCACCACCAACGCCTCAAGCGTGCGGGACTACACGCCGGGGGATGGCCAGAATCGCATCCACTGGCTTTCCTCGGCCCGGCGCAACCGGCTGATTGTCAAGGAGTTCGAGCTCGATCCCTCCGCCCATGTGCAGCTGTTTCTGGACTTGGCTGCCGGTCCCGAGGTGTCGCTGCCAACCCCTCCGCCCGCGACGGGACCGGCAGCATTCGGCGGCTGGGTTCGGCAATCCCGGGCCGATGCGACCTGGTTGCCCCCCAGCACCACCGAGTACTCGATCGCCGCCAGCGCCAGCGTGGTCCGCCACTTTCTGCGGGGCGGCCGTGCCGTCGGCCTGACGGCCTACGGACAGGTGCGCATCACACTTCCGCCGGATCGGGGAGGGCGCCAGGAACGCAAGCTGCTGGAGTCGCTGGCCGTGCTGGAAGCGGAAGGCGGCGTGTCGATGGCCGAGTTCATACTCAACGACGGACTGCACCTGTCGCGCCACGAGACCCTGATGGTGGTTACCGCCGACCCCGACCCGCTGTGGGTCCAGGCCCTGCGGGAACTCCGCATGCGCGGGGTCGGCAGCCTGGCCCTGGTTGTCGACTGCCAAACCTTTGATCCGGCCCGTTCGATGCAGGCTGCATTTGCCGAACTGGCCAGTGCCCGTCTGCCCCACTACCGGATTGCCAAAGACCAGCCGCTCGCCGAGGCTCTGGCCGGCAATCCGCAGCGCACCTGGCTGAACGGCTCACAGGAAGACCGCGCCCGCGTGAAGTCTTCGTACGGCCAAACATTAGATTCGCCTTAAAAACCGCGTGCCGGATTCCCGCCCGGGCAATCGCATTCCGATTGGAGACTTGGGATTTGGGCACAGGACGGGTCTTCGAAAAGCCGGATCCCATCCTCGGAACCGGAAGTACACGTCCACGAAGGCATCGTGGCCTTGGATCTCTGCGTGGTGTCATCTCGCCCGCCGTCGGCCACGTCCTCGCAGGGGACCGGATGCAGGTCCCCTTCGGTCCTGATACCACACTCGCCGCACCCGGCTTCGAGCATTCCGTCCTGTTATCCCCATGGGGGCTCCGCTCCCCCGGGTGCCTGTATGTATGCCGATGTGCAATGCATCCTGTGCGAGGGGATGTCGCCTGGTTGGATTGTTTCGTTACCGAATTTGCTGTCCGGTTGTTGTACTCATAATCGTTTAATACATTTTTTCGCTTGACTGTGACTTAAAACAGAATGCAGTTGCTCTGGATTCCCACCCTTCAGCACCCCTGCGGGCAGTAGAATAGGATTGAAGATCCCTTGCAAACCCATACTACGAGGAAAATCCATGTCGGTACGCATCGCGGCTCGCCTGGCATTGTCCGCCCTGGCGGTCCTAACCCTGTGGCTGGCCCTTCTGCCTCCCGTTTCCGGTCAGCGCGCGCTCGCCCTGGATTCGATTCGGGACGACGTCACCGTGACATCGCTGGACAATGGCCTGACGGTCATCCTGGCACCCAAGGACGGCGCTCCGGTCGCCACGGTCAACGCCTGGATCGGAGTCGGCTCGATGCACGAACCCTCCGAACACAACGGCATTGCCCACTTCTTCGAACACATGATTTTCTACGGCTCCGAAGAGTACGCAGGCACCGTCGATGCCGTGATCGAGGGCTGGGGCGGCACGTCCAACGCCAGCACCTCCTTCGACTGGACCCAGTACTACATCACGGTGCCCAGCGAACACGTTGAGAATGCGGTCACCATGCTGGCC
>CAZMKQ010000099.1:0-19074 GCA_964566955.1 uncultured Caldilineaceae bacterium
GGAACCAAGCCCCATCATAACCGAAAACGCCAAGTTATCCATGCCAGGCGCTTAGCCGATGGCAATGATCTCGTTGACTTCGTCCTGGAACTTGCCCAGGGACTCGGCCACGTCCAGGGTCGGGTCGCCGCCCGAAATCAGCGGCGTCACCCGATTGAACCAGATCGTCTCCAGGTCCTTCCAATAGGTCGGGAAAGGTGCCGAGTAGGCATCCTCCATCATTTCGGCAAAGACTTCGACGTTCCGCGGGGGCAGATCCTCGCGGGCAGCCGCCGCTGTCCAGGCCGGCACCGAGGACTTGCGTCCCGGGATGGAGCGGACCGGTTCAGAGATCAGGATGTTGGTCGACTCCGTGCTGGTCAGGTGCACATTGAACTGCCAGGTCTCCTCCACATGGTCGGAGTTGGTCGCAATGCCCCAGGCGCCGCCGGCGGCCGATACGGCCCGGCGCCCCTCGGAACCGAACGGATAGGCGGTCACATCCCAGTCGAAACTGTCGCCAATGGCCGCGCGGCGCCACTGCGTGGCCCAGGAACCCATCGTGGTCATGGCCAGAATGCCGGCGGAGAACCCCTCCACGCCCTGTGGCATGGCACCGGCCTCCGGGATGACTCCGTCGGACCAGAGGCCTTTGAAAAAGTTGAGGGTCTCGATGTTTTCGGGCGAGGCCATGATGCACTCGGTCTGATCCTCGTTGAGGATGCCGCCACCGTTGGCCCCAATGATGCCAACCCAGACCCAGGGCCAGGGGTGGGCAGCCCATCCCCAGCGGGTGGTGCGGCCGTCTTCCCGAGTCGTGAGCGCTTCGGCCACGGTGCGCAGGCCGTCCCAGTCCCAACTGCCGTCCGGAACCTCCATGCCCGCCTCGTTGAAGATGTTGATGTTGTAGGCAACGCCCAGGTTCGAGAAGTCGTAGGGAAGGGCATACAGATCGCCCTGGTACGTGATTTGTTCCACTTCGGCTTCCCAGAAATCGTCGGTGTCGACACTGTCCCGCTCCACCAGCGGCTGCAGGTTGACCGTCCACTCCTTGGAGGCGTAGGGGACCACGTCGAACGTCCGGGTGTAGAAGATGTCCGGCAGATCGCCCCCGACCCCCTGCGTGTTGATCTTGGTGTAGTACTCCGTGGAAACATTCAGCAGGTCGATCTGGACGTGGGGATTGGCTTCGGTGAAGTTGTCCACCACCTGCTGGAAGAACGGAATCTCAACATCGCCGTGGTTGGTCACGAACTGCAGCTGGATGTCCTCCATGGCACCGTCCCCCGCATCGCCGACGGGCGCAGCGGGCACACAGGCCGCCAGACCCGTGGCAAGGGCCCCGGCACCGGCCAGGGTAAGGAACTGCCTGCGGTTCAGGCGCGCTGACGACTTGCTCATGCGGTTGCTCCTGTCTAGGTTGAACAATGGCTCGGTGCGACGGCCAGTCGGAAATCGACCGGCACCTGCCAAGTCCATTTTAGCGAAAGCTGTTATGAGGCCGAAACACCGGGCTTCCGGACGCCATATCAACAGGCGATGGGAGGCGTGGCAGGCCGCCGATACGAGGTGTGCTACATGTGGTGGACCGGCACCCGGAGCCAGCAGGAATTCGGCCATGGCCCCGCCGAAGGTAGAGGAACAGAAACGGAGCGGGACCCACGACAGGGCCGTCAAAGGGATGACAGATCGACCATTCAACGGGCCTGTGGCCGTCGCATTGCCACCACAGACATCCGCGCCGGTGCCCGGTGAAGGATGGGAGTAGAATGGAGCCGATACGGAACCGGAGGTCAAGCATGGACACAGCCGTGCGGGAACGGACAGGGACGCCGGTGGCGGCCAACGGACGCGGGCCGGAGCCGCACCCGGATGCCGATCCAGCCATGACGCGGGCGGAGCGCCTGGCGGCGGAAGCACTTGGTCGAATGGCGTGCCGGCCTTGAGGAGCTGGGCCATTTCGACCCGGAGTTCATCTACGATGTTGCCCACGAGTACGACCACGATTGGACCACCGACCCCGACTACGGTGCCGAGGGCGTCCATCTCGATGAATACGACGAGGACGGGGTTGAACGCCCCGCCGAACGACGGGCCCGGCTCATCCAGGAGCGCATGGAGGAGTCGGCGGCCGATCCCCTTGAGCGGACAAGCCTGGAGGCGGACTACGAGGGGGCCGTCCGTTTCCGACCGGACACCGTCGCGCGCGTCAACCGGGCCACCGCCGAGCGCCACCCGGTCAAGAAAGGCGTGCGCCCGGATCTCCTGGTGCGGACCGCGATGTCGATGTCGGAACGGGAACGGTTCATGCCCAAGGGCGTCCTGCGCCTGGACTTGGGTGCGCCGGTTCCCCGGCTGGTGCTGGAGGTGTTGTCCAAGGGCTCCGCAAACCGGGATCTCAACTACAAGAAGCGCCTGTATGAGGCGGCAGGGGTGGCCGAATACCTGATCTACGACCTCGGCGGCAAGCGTCGGACGGGTTCGCCCCGGGAACTGCTGATGTACCGGCTGGAGGGCGGGGTGTACCGCCGGGTGGCACCCGAGCCGGCACTGTCGGTCGAGGGCGTGGACGCGTACTGGAGCGGAGTGTTCGACACGCACATCCGCATGCGGCCGAATGTGCAGGAGGAGGCGGAGGCCATGCAGAACCTGCCCGAGGAATACAGGCCGCCTCCCCGCTTCCAGTGGTACGACCCGGACACAGACCGCTGGTGCGACCGCGAAACCGACCGGGAACGCGAATGGACGGAAATGGAGCGTGAGCGGACAAAGCTGGAACGCGAACGGACGCAGTTGGCGATCGGTCTGCTGCGCGCATACCTGGGGACGGAGCTGGAATCGGTGGAACTGGACCAAATCGAGGCCGCCTGGCATCGAGACGGCCTTCCGCCGGATGTGATGGACCGCATCCGGAAGGTACAGCAGGCACCGAACAAGTGGCGATCCCTACTGTGGGACCCGGAACACGACCACGGCTCCGACCATGTCCCGCCATCCCGCGACACCGACTCCCGGTAGTACCGTGGCGCCTTCCAATAGCAATGGATGGACGCCGAACCAAACAGACGCGGCCGGCGAAGCACAGTGGTGACCTTGACGAACCTGGCTGTTCACATCCGTGGGCGGACCGGTGCCCGGCACCCCGCCTTGCCTGCTGGCAATTGGTTCGGCAACACCCCGGCGCAGAGGTTTGAGAGGCAATTGGGTCCCGAACCAAATCAACCAAGTTGAAACAGTGCCCCGGAGGATGACCGTGACAGGCCGCCGATTGGGGACGTACTACAATGGCCGGCAGACATTCGGAGGCAGCAGGAGCGCGGCCATGGCCACGCCGAAAGTACAGGAACGGAGCGGAACCGATGGCAGCATCGTGAACGGAATGGAGGACCGGCCGTTCAACGGGGCTGCGACCGTCGCACTGCCACCGCTGCCTGCCGCGCCTGTGCCCGACAGTCCGGCCTGGTGGACGGCAATCAAGACCCTGCTCCACTACGACCCGGCCTATCCCTACAGCCCTGCCTATGAGTACGAAGACGACTACACGACGGATCCGGACTACGGCGTGGATGGGGTTGTCTACTTGACCAGCGAATCGCATAAACACGCCCTGGCATCCTTTCAAGACACCGTGGAGGCCCGACGGGGCCGATGTGTACCGCGCGAATTCACGGTGAACCCGTCGGACGCGGTCCGACGGGCTCTGGGGCCGGACCACGAGTTCGGGGACAAGGGACATCTCGTTCCGGATGTGGCCGTGTTGCCGCAGGTGTTTGCGCTGGGCGAACCACTGCCCCGCGCTTGCAAGCTGGAAGTGGACCCGCCCCCACTGCTGGTACTGGAGGTCCTTTCCGAATCCACGTGGCAGGTGGACCTGGGACCGAAGCTGGACGCCTATGCCGCCATGGGCATTGCGGAATACTGGCTGTACGACCCGGAGGGCCATGCACCGCCGGCGCACGCGGATGGCGTTTCGTTCTGGGGCTGGCGGCTGGAGGACACTGGGAGCTATGTCCGCATCCCGCGGCAGCCGCACAATGGGGATTGGCCCGTGTACCACAGCGAAGTACTGGCGGCCGACATCCGCATGCTGCCGGCCGCGGCCCACGACATGGATGTCGACATGCCGGACGAACCGGAAGATCGGCATCGGCTGCAGTGGTGGGACCCGGACCGGGGTCTCTGGCGCGAACCCAAGTTGGATGCCGCGCGCAAGACGCAGGAAGTCCAAGCGGAGGCCGAGCGCAAAGTCCAGGAGGCCGAGCGCAGGATGCAGGAAGTCCAAGCGGAGGCGGAACGCAAAGTCCAAGAGGCCGAGCGCAAAGTCCAGGAGGCCCTGGACGATCGCATCACCGGCATGCACGCGCTGCTGAAGACGAAACTATCCGGCGCGTCGCTTGCCCAAATCGAGGCCAACTGGCATCAAGCAGGACAAGGTCGCACCATGATGGAAGTGACGGCGGTGTGGTTGGGCCAAGCCGACTGGCGTTCGTTGCTGTTCCCGGAACAGCCGGACAGCCAAGGGAGCGAATAAACCCGGCCGTCCCCAATCCCGACTTCCGCGTGCCAGGCAAACTGCTTTGAGACTAGCCTTTGACCCCGGTAATCACGATCCCCTGAATGAAACGGGCCTGGGCGAGGTAGAACACAAGCAGGACGGGGATCAGGGCCACCATGGTCATGGCCATGGTTTCCGCCATGTACTGGGACTGCTGGGTCTCGAACAGACGCAGGCCGATCGCCACGGTGTACTTGCGGGTTTCGTTGATGTAGATGAGCGGGTACAGGAAGTTGTTCCAGTTCCAGGTGAAGGCCATGATGGCCAACACACCCAGAGCCGGTTTGGACAGGGGCATGAGCACCCGCGCGTAGATCATGAGCCACCCGGCTCCGTCGATGCGGGCGGCGTCGTCCAGTTCCAGGTTGATGCTCATGAAGAACTGGCGCAGCAGGAACACGTTGAAGGCGTTGGTCAGGAATTCCGGAATGATAAGAGGCCAGTAGGTGTTGACAAACCCCAAGCGGCTCCAGAAGACGTAAATGGGAATCATCGTGACCTGCTGGGGCAGCATCATGGTGGAGAGCAGCACCAGGAAAATCCACTCGCGCCCCCAGAACCGGATGCGGGCGAAGCCAAAGGCCACCAGCGAACTGGAGAGCAGCAGGCCAAAGATGTTGACGACGGTCAGATAGGTGGTGTTGATGTAGAACTGGGGAAAGTCAAGGTAGCGCCATCCCTCGATGTAGTTCTGGTAGTCGAAGGTTTCCGGTATCCATTCGATGGGAACGTTGTAGACCTGGTGCTCGGGCTTGAAGGAGGTGGAAAGCATCCACAACAGCGGTGCCAGGAAGATTAGCCCGCCCACAAGCAGAATGATGTACAGAAGTGTTTTGCCGACAAGCCGGCGGGCCAGGAGGGAGGTCCGCGAAGGATAGGCCTGTGGCGCGGGAAGGGGGGTGGCGGGAGCGCTAATTGTTGTTTTCTCCCTCGTAGTGCACCCAGGTGCTGGATGTGCGCACGACCAGGATGGCAAAGATGAACGTCACGCAGAAGAGGCCCCAGGCAATGGCCGAGGCATAGCCAAACTGGAAATTCTGAAATCCCTCCCGATAGAGCAGCAGCACCAGCGTCAGGGTGGCGTTGTTGGGCCCTCCGGCCGTAAGGATCAGGGCCTGGGTGAAGACCTGGAAGGAAGCGATGATGCTGATCAGGACATTGAAGTAGATGGTCGGGGTCAGCATAGGGATCGTGACCGCGAAGAACTTGCGTACGGAACCCGCGCCGTCCAGGTCGGCCGCCTCGTACAGATGGGTGGGAATCCCCTGCAGACCGGCCAGGTAGAGCAGCATGGCGCCGCCGGCGCCCCACAGGCCCATGAGAATGAAGCCGGGCACCGCCCAGTCTTCCGAAAAAAGCCACCGGGGCCCATTGTCGATGCCGATGAGTTCCAGCCCCTGATTCAACAGTCCGAACCGCGGGTTGAGCACATAGCCCCACAGGACCGCAACGGCCACGCCCTGGACCACAGAAGGCAGGTAGTACACGGTGCGCCAGACCCCCAGTGCCTTGACCTTCTGGTTCATGAGCACGGCAATGGTGAGGGCCAGGATGACACTGGCCGGAACCAGCACAAAGGTGTAGTACGACGTGACGCGCAGGGCTTTCCAGAACAGGTCGTCCTGAAACATGTCGCCCCAATTGCTGAAACCCACAAACTCGAAGCCGGTCAGAAAATCGGTCTTGAAGAAGCTGATGCCCATGGAGAAAACCATGGCGCCCGCAATCAGGAACACGAAATGGACCAGCCAGGGGGCAATGAACAGGAACCCGGCAATGTTGTCCCGGGTCTGGATGCTCAGGCGCGAGGCAGGGGTTTTGGCGGTGACGGCCATCAGAGGCGGGGAAGAACCAAGTGTAGCCAAGGACGGGAGGCGGGACAGACCGGCTGTCCCGCCCCTGTATATTGACCGTGGAAAACGATCAGGACTGCTGTGCTTCCGTAATCTGGGCGGCGATGTCGATCAGGTATTCCGGACCCACATCTCCCACAATGTAAACCTTCTCCAGTGCCGGCACCAGGAGTTCGCTGGCTGCGTTGGAGTTCTTGAACCAGAACGAATCCTCGGCATAACCCCAGTCCAGGATTTCGGCGATGGTCTCCAGGCGCACATTCGCGAGACCCGGACGCTGGGCCCGCATGTCGTCGATGAAGGAGGAGATCAGGGACTTGCGCACCGGAATGATGCCTTCGACCCCCACCACAACCTTGCGCTGGAAGTGCGGTCCGGCCACGTAGTTCAGAACTTCCCAGGCCTCGTCCGGCACCTGGGACTGCTGGGTGATGGACCAGGCATCGGACGTGCCCAGGACCTTGCGGATGCCGGTCGGGCCCACCGGGACGTGGCGCATGTCCCAGGCGAAATTCTCACCCAGGGCGCGGTCCGTGTTGCCGGGATAGGTGCCGCTTTCGGCCATGGCCACGAAACCGGGGTTCATCACGTTGTGGAACCACTGGTTTTCGACCTGGCCCGGCTGGGCAAACGTGTTGTCCGCCCACATGCGATCCCAGGACCACTGCAGGCCCGCCTGTGATTCGGGGGTGTCCAGGGTGCAGACGAGACCGTACTTCTCGTCAACGACGCCGCCGCCGAACATGTCCACCCGGTACCAGAAGCGATCCCAGTTCCAGGCCGGATACCAGGCGCCCCAGAAATCCTCATTGCCTTGGGCCCGGGCCGCCTGGGTCAGCTGATCGGCGATCGCGGCGTAGTCGTCGTGGTTCCAGTCGCCGTCTTCCGGCGGCAGGTCAACGCCCAGTTCGGCAAACAGGTCCTTGTTGACCGTGACCGTCATCAGGTTGATGTACTTCGGCAAGCCGGCGCGGATGCCCAGGATTTCCAGGCCCGTCCACTGGAATTCATTGAAGTCGGCCACATCCGCGTCGGACATGAAGGCATCCACATAGGGCTGCACATCCAGGATCAGATCCCGTTCCGTCCAGTTGAAGAAGATGTTGCCCCAGGCCTGGAAGATGTCGGGAGCCGTTCCCGCCACCATCTGGGTCAGCAGCAGATCGATCCAGCCTTCCGGAGCCGGTTCCACCTGAACCTGAATATTCGGGAATTCTTCACGGAAATCGTTGCCCAGTGTGTCTTCGTACCCGCCGATGTTGGCACCGGAGCGGGACATGAAGCGCACGACCGTGGCATCGTCCGCGGCCTGGCCTGTATCCCCGTCATCACCGGCCGGTGCAGGTGCCGCGCAAGCCGCCAATGCCAAGCCGGCGCCCATAAGGCCGGTGGCCTTCAAAAAATGTCTGCGCGTAAGTTCCATTGCATCTCTCCTTTCTTTACCCGAAGGGTTGGTTGGATACTGCGGGACTCCTCGCGGGCACAGAGCGTACCGTCCAGCGGACCGTCGGCACGTGTACGGATCTGTTACGGCTCTGTGTTGCAGGAAGCAGGATGCACATTATAGCCACATTCCGAGGCGGAAGGGGGCGAGTCGGACTGCCACCAGCCGCCTGGCCGGGGAACCGTCAAGCCAGCAAGTGGCGTCGGCAGAAGGTCCGGATGGCCTCGGCCTGTTCGGCCTCGTGGAACTCCGGGCCACCGTGGCCGGCCTGCCCGAGCAACTTGAACTCGACATGGGATCCGTTGTCCGCCAGGGCGTCGGCCAGCAGCCGGCTCTGCTGCCAGGGGATGATCATGTCCGCCCGGCCGTGGAGAATGAGGAACGGACAGGTGTCATCCGAAATCCAGGTGATGGGATTGGCCATGGCCACCCGGACCGGGTGATCCGCCACGGCACCGCCAAGCAGCAGGCCCTCCGGCGAGTCGGGCGCGGTATGGTCGAGGTCGCTGGGGTGATCCGGCAGGCGCATGAAGTCCGTGGGGCCAAACAGGTCGACCACCGCCTGCACCGAACTCGACAGGTCCCGGTGCTCGCCCAGATCGCCCTCCAGGGCCGCCTGTCCGTTGGAGGTCCCCAGCAGGGCCGCCAGGTGTCCGCCGGCGGAAGCCCCCAGGACGCCAATCCGCTCGGCATTGAAACCAAAGCGCGCCGCCTGGGCCCGCAACCAGCGGATGGCCGCCTTGCACTGGTGAATCTGGGCCGGGAACAGGGCCTCGTGGCTGAAGTGGTACTGGATGCTGGCCAGGGCCCAGCCCTCGTCGACCATGGGCAGGACGGGAGGATCCGACTTGTCCCCGTGCATCCAGGCCCCGCCGTGGATCCAGACCAGCAGCGGCGCCGGGTGCTCGGTCCGGGGCAGGTACAGGTCCAGCCTCAGGTCCCGGGCCTGATCGAACCTCAGGTAGGGAAGACCTATGTGCCTGAATTCCTTGTCGGACATGGTGCCTCCATCTCTTTAATCAAGCGGAACGGCCTCAAGCCAGCCCCATTCGTCGTGGGTACCGTCCTCCACAATGCCAAAGAAGGTCGCCTGGATCTCCTTGGTGATCGGACCCCGTCGTCC
Organism: uncultured Caldilineaceae bacterium; assembly: GCA_964566955.1. Taxonomy (GTDB): domain Bacteria; phylum Chloroflexota; class Anaerolineae; order Caldilineales; family Caldilineaceae; genus Bin34. The sequence goes on from CAZMKQ010000099.1 coordinate 8,955, forward strand.
ACTGCCCACCGGCATCCGGTCCACCGACCGGACCGGCGTAATCTCGGCAGCCGTACCCGAGAAGAATATCTCGTCGGCAAGGTACAGCATTTCGCGTGAAATGAACTCTTCCCGCACTTCGAAACCCTTGCTTTGCGCAATGGTAATGGCGCTGGCACGCGTGATGCCATGCAAAATCGAACCGGCCATCGGCGGTGTATAGATCCGGTCGTCGATAACCAGGAAAATGTTCTCGCCGCTGCCTTCGGACACGTTGTCGTTGGCGTCCAGGCCAATGGCTTCGACAAACCCGTTGTCATGGGCTTCCATTACCAGATTCTGGCTGTTGACGTACTGGCCGCCAATCTTGGCCATGGGACTGAAGCTGTTGGAGGCAACACGCCGCCAGCTGGATACCTGGATGTCCACCCCCTGTTCAATGGCCTCCTCGCCCAAGTACCGGCCCAACGGGATCGCCCCCAAAATTGCATCCACAGGACAACCCCGACCGTCCACGCCCAGCGAATCGTAGCCTCGGAAGACCAGCGGCCGGATGTAGGCGGCAGACAACCGGTTGGCCCGCAGAACCTGCTTGGTCACGTCAACCCACCCGTCCACGTCGAGCGGCGACGCCATGCGGGCCACCTTGCAGCTGAACAGAAGCCGTTCGTAGTGCTCCCGGGCCCGAAACAGATGCGGAGTTCCGTCGATGTCGTAGGCGCGGATGCCCTCGAAGGCGCTGGAGCCGTAGTGCAGGGCATGGGCAAAGACATGAACGGTCGCCTGGTCCCACGGCATCACTTCGCCGTTCATCCAGATGTAGTCGGCACGCATGGTCATGGGACCTGAATTGCCCTCTCTATGTGCACTTGTCAACCGCTAGGCAGACGGCCGGGGTAAGACGTCTGGTCATGGGCTCAATATCGCGCCGGCAACCCCGGTCCGCGGCTGCCGATTGCTGTTGCAGACCGGAAGGACAGGTCCGGCTTCGCATCTCCGTTCCGGTCGAACCTGCCACCGATGTGCCGGAACTCCCTGACCAAACGGAATGGTTCTCAACCCGGAGCCGGCAACCTTCCGGTTCAGTCGAGCGGAACGGCCTCGAGCCAGCCCCATTCGTCGTGGGTGCCGTCCTCCACGATGCCAAAGAAGGTCGCCTGGATCTCCTTGGTGACCGGACCCCGCTGTCCGCTGCCCACCGGCATGCGGTCCACCGAACGGACCGGCGTAATCTCGGCGGCCGTCCCGGAGAAGAAAATCTCGTCGGCGAGGTACAGCATCTCGCGGGAAATGAATTCCTCGCGCACATCGAACCCCTTGCTGCGCGCAATCGTGATGGCGCTGTCGCGGGTGATGCCCCGCAGGATCGAACTGGCCACCGGCGGTGTATAGATCCGATCGTCGATAACCAGGAAAATATTCTCGCCGCTGCCTTCGGACACGTTGTCGTTGGCGTCCAGCACGATGCCTTCGACGAAACCGTTGTCCTTGGCCTCCATCACCACGTTCTGGCTGTTGACGTACTGGCCGCCAATCTTGGCCATGGGACTGAAGCTGTTGGAGGACATGCGTCGCCAACTGGACACCTGAACGTCCACCCCCTGTTCGATGGCCTCCTCGCCCAGATACTTGCCCCAGGGCACCGCGCCCAGGATGGCATCGATGGGACAGCCCCGGCCGTCCACGCCCAGCGAATCGTAGCCCCGGAAGACCAGCGGCCGGATGTAGGCGCCGGCCAACCGGTTGGCCCGCAGGACCTGCTTGGACACGTCGATCCATCCGTCCACGTCGAGCGGCGACGCCATGTGGGCCACCTTGCAGCTGAACAGGAGCCGTTCGTAGTGCTCCCGGGCCCGGAACAGGTGCGGGGTTCCGTTGATTTCATAGGCCCGGATGCCCTCGAAGGCGCTGGAGCCGTAGTGCAGGGCATGGGCAAAGACATGAACGGTGGCCTGGTCCCACGGTATCACTTCGCCGTTCATCCAGATGTAGTCGGCACGCATGGTCATGGGCCTGTCCCTGCCCTCCTGTTTGCACTGTGGCATCCGGCTTGTCGGCAGCCGGGAAACCCGCCTAAAAAACACAGGCGCCGCGCGCCCGGAGCGGGATTATACAACCCGCGGACGGACTCGGTCCGCGGACGGCGAAGCCCGATCAGCGGGTCAGCAGTTCGTCGACCGCCGCGGTCAGTTCCGCCATGGTCTGCACCTGCAGCACGTGGTCGCAGAAGGGCAGGTATTCGTTCATGTCGCTGTCTCCGGTGCCCCACAGCATGGGCGGTTCCGGATTGAGCCAGATGGTCCGGGTGCAACGCCGGGCCATTTCCTGGAAGATGCCCGTTTCCGGATCCCGGAAGTTGTTGCGTCCGTCGCCAACCATCAGGAGGGTGGTCCGGTGGTTGACCAGGTCGAGCCACTCGCGGTCGAACTCGGTCAAGCTGCCGCCCAGGTCCGTGCTGTAATGGCCGGGCGGCATGCGAACCAGCACACGGTCCACCGCCTCCTGGGCCGAACCGTGGGCCAGATCAGGGGTTATGTATTCCAAATGGTCGTTGAAGGCGAAGGCGTAGGTGCGCGAGATTTGGTCCTGCATGGCATGAATCAGGCTCAGCATGAGCTCGGTGCAGTAGCGCATCGAGGTCGAAACGTCGCAGATGACCACCAGCCGCGGCTTCTTTTGGCGCCGCTTGTAGCTGAGGGTAAACGGCACACCCCCGTGACCCAGGTTCCGGCGGATGGTGGACTTCAAGTCCAGGGTTCCGGTCTTCTGCCGCTTCTGCCGCAGCGAAATCCGGCTCCTGAGCGCCGCGGACAGGCGGCGTACCTCCTGACGCAGGACATTCATCTCGTCCTCGCCCAGACGGCCGAACGGAGCGTGCAGCAAATCCTCGACATCCTCGGATGGGGGCCGGGCCTGCATGTTGTCCGTGATGCGCTGGCCGGCGAAGTTCTGCAGCTGTCCGGTCTCGGCCTCGATGTTGGCCTGCAGCATGGCGCGCAGTTCGTCAAGGCGTTCCTTGGAAAAGCCGACCTGTTCCAGCAGTTTGGCAATCTCGGCCATGGCCCGGCGCACGCTGTCGTGCTTCAGGGCAGCCTGCATGCGCCGCACCATCCATTCGCTCCAGCGCATGTTGCGGGCCCGGTCCAAGCCCGTCATGGCCGCCAGTTGATTGAGGTCCTGCCGTGTCAGGGGCTCGCCCCGCAGCAGGCGGCGCAGGCTGTCTGCGATGTCGTCCTTCAGTTGCATGAGCGCCAGTGCCAACTGCTCCGCCTCCTCGTCCGACAAGTGTTCCATGGCGTTGTCCATGTCGGGCGGGAGTTCGGCCTTGCCGTCGAAGAAGATGGGGAACAGTTCGTCGAAGACCGGCAGGTGGATGGTGCGCTTGATCAACGTGGAACGCAGACTGATGCGGAACGGTTCCCGGTCCTTGATGCCCAGGGCCGTGAGGGCTCCCGCCGCATCCACCGTTTCGGCCATGCTCACCGGCACCCCGGCGGCCCGCAACGCACGGGCAAACTGCATTAGACGGGTTTCCATATCGCCCTCCGCTGCCTAACTCGACCGGAACCCCGCTTGCACTACAGGTACCGGGTTTGGTCGTCTTCGTCCTCGGGTCCCTGATACTCGGGACCGTCCCCGGACATGGGTTCCAGGCGCTGCTGCACCCGTTTCAGATCCCGCTCGTGCTTGAGCAGGACGTTGAGCGTGTCGGACACCAAGCCCCGGTCCAACCGCTCGGCGTTGAGAACCACGAGCGTACGGGCCCAGTCCAGGGTTTCGCTGATGCTCGGATGCTTGCGCAGGTCCAGGTTGCGCAGGCCCTGCACCATCTCCACGGCCTGCCGGGTCAACTCGCCATCCAGTTCCGGCACCTTCAGGTTGACCACGGCGATCTCCTGCTCCAGTTCCGGGTAGTTGAGGAAAAGATAGAGGCACCGGCGCTTGAGGGCCTCGGACAGTTCGCGCGTGTTGTTGCTGGTCAGGAACACCAGTGGCTGCACCCGCGCCGCCAGGGTGCCGAGCTCGGGCACACTGACCTGGAAGTCGCTCAGGATCTCCAGCAGGAACGCCTCGAACTCGGCATCCGCCCGATCGATCTCGTCGATCAGGAGCACCACCGGTTCCGGGCTGAGCAGGGCCTTGAGCAAAGGACGTTGCAACAGAAAGCGCATCGAGAAGAACACGTTCTCCTCGGCGGCAATGCGGTCCGCCGACTCGGCCAGGCTGCCGGCGGATGCCAGCACCTCCTGCAGCTTGTCCCGCAGCAGCTGGGTGTACAGGAGCTGCTTGGCGTACTCCCACTCGTAGAGTGCCTTGGTCTCGTCCAAGCCCTCATAGCACTGCAGGCGGATCAGTTCGCGCCCGGTGGCGGCCGCCACGACCTTGGCCAGCTCGGTCTTGCCGACGCCGGCCGGCCCCTCAATCAACAGGGGCTTGTCCAGTTGATCGCTGAGGTAGGTAATCGTGGCGATTTCGGTCGAACAAACGTACCCCTGGTCGTGCAGCGACTCCCGAACCTGGTTTGGAGAAGAAAAGGCGTCGGGCATTGGGCAGGCTCGATGTTGGCTTGATGAAGTTGCCACCGGACGGGACAGACAGTAGGCGACCGCTGCACAGGCATCGCGGCCCGCATTGTGGCTGAGCCGAGAGAATCGGCCTGGACTCGGATGGACAACTCCTTGCAGTGTAACCGTTTGGCCGCGGCACTTCCGGTGCACCTTCCGCAAGAATCTGACTGTACCCCCTTCCCCTTGCGTGCCCTCCCACCGATTCATTGCCGCCGTGGAACCGGATACTCGAACCCTTCGCCAAATGTGTTATATTTTATCCGGTATCCGTTACGCTCGTAGGCGAGCACTGCTATCCGTTATACCCGTAGGCGGGTACCCGGGGGCCTCTTCAGGAGGCCCCCGGCTGTCTGAGGTTCCATGAAGGCCGCTGTTTTCATTGACGGAGGCTACTTGAGGATTCTGGTCAAGCAGGCCGGCTCTGCCTACACGCCCAAGCACATCGAGCAGATAGCCCACACCTGTCTCAAATGGGATGAAGAATCCCTGCTCCGTGTACTGTCTCCGGACTTGAGATCCATCGCATCCGGTACACGAGCCAAAAGGGTGACTTGGGACTTGGCAGTGATCTTGAGCAGCATGGCACAACTCCGTGTCCTTACGACAATCACATTTGGTGGAAGTCTGTCAATGAGGTGCAGAACTGTTGCCATGCGCGCCACTGTGCTGATTCCGACGCGCATGCAACCGGCCAGATAGACCAATTCGGGCGCTGCGCACAGGTATATAATCGAGACATCGTTCCGGTAGCCGAAGGGTCCGGGACACCTGTTCATGCATTGGACGCGGCTGTGAACCTTCCGTATGTGTTGGATGGCCACTGGATTTGGGCCTCCGTCGTCGTGGTGTTCCTGATCGCCGAAATCTTTACGGGCGGCACCTACATGCTGCCCCTGGCCGTCGCGGCGGCCGCCGCCGCCATCATCAGCTACTTCACCGGCTTGGGGCCAGTGGTCGAAGTGCTGGTCTTCTGCGGAGTGACCGTGATCGCATACTTTGCGATGCGCCCCTTCGCCGCACGCGTCACCAATGCACCCGATGTCAGTTTCGGGGTGGACCGGCTTGTCGGCATGAGCGGTACCGTCATCAAGGCCATTGACGGCTTCGACACCTCCGGCATGGTGAAGATCCGCGGCGAGGAATGGCGGGCCCGGTCCGCGGACGGCTCTGCTATTCCCGAAGGCGCCGAAATCATCGTTCGGTCCGTGGACGGTGCCCACCTCCAAGTGTCGCCCCCTGCCTGACCGGCAAGACCAACCGCTGCAGTCGCATCCAATCCGCTACCGGCCGAGGAGCCGCCTCTCCATGGAATACCTTCCGATAATCCTGCTTTTGGTTCTGGTGCTGGTCTTCATCGTCCAGGGCCTCAAGATCATCACCCCGTACCAGAGGGGCGTCGTGGAGCGCCTGGGCCGCTACAAGCGCACCGCCCAGCCGGGGGTGAACCTGCTCATCCCTTTCATCGACACCCTGCGCCGCGTGGATATGCGCGAACAGGTCATCGATGTGCCGCCGCAGGACGTCATCACCAAGGACAATGTGGCCGTGCAGGTGGACGCCGTGATCTATCACGAGGCCACCGACCCCGTGAAGCTCATCTACAACGTGGAGAACTTCCTGGTCGCCATCATCAAGCTGGCCCAGACCAACCTGCGCAACCTGGTGGGCGAGATGCAGCTGGACCAGGCCCTGACCTCGCGGGACGCCATCAACACCAGCCTGCGCAACGTGCTCGACGAAGCCACCGACAAGTGGGGCGTTAGGGTCGTCCGCGTCGAAATCCAGCGGATTGAACCGCCGGCCGACGTGACCGACTCCATGCACCGGCAAATGAAGGCCGAACGCGAAAAGCGGGCGGCCATCCTGGAGTCCGAAGGCCAGCGGCAGGCCGCCATTCTGCAGGCGGAGGGCGAGGCCGAGGCCGTACGCCTGGCCGCGGATGCCCGGCGGTATCAGGTTGAGACCGAAGCGACCGGCGAATCCAACGCCATCACCGTGGTCTTCAACGCCATTCGGGAAGCCCAGCCGGACGATCGCCTGATCGCGGTCCGCTACCTCGACACCCTGGAGGCCATCTCGCAGGGTGATTCCAACAAGATATTCATCCCCTACGAAGCCTCCGGCGTTCTCGGAGCCCTGGGTGGCATCAAGGAACTGTTCAACAAGGACGAAGAGAACACGGCGTCCAGTTGATCCGAGGCCTGCACCCGGCCTCACAACGACAGCCCCACAACCCTCAGGCTCCGGTACGCCTGAGGGCTTGTTTGGGGAAGTGCCTTCAGACGGAAGGCTTCCGCGCGTTGCGCGCCGTGCAGGAAGGTTGGTGCCGCCAGTCGGCGGTCAACTTCTGCTGAAAGGGGGCGGCCCGCATTTCGGTCGGCGTGCCCCGGATCGGTCCCGCCCCAACCTCAAACCGCGGCCCTGCCTCGGATTGCATGGTCCGCGTCCTCCGGGTTTGGGTGTTTGGTCACTGCTCCACGGAGGCCCCTGATCGCAGGCTTGGGCCCTGCCTCCGGGCCCGTACCCCTCCACAACCCGGACCAACTGCATTCCCAAACCACGGACTCCGGTGGGGAATCAAAGTCGGCTTCAGGATTCTGCAACCATCAACACGTCAAGTTGCGTATATCGTAGTGTTGATGTGATATTATCAATGTTGACTTCAATAATACTGAAGAGCATGGAGGCAGACATGAAGATTCCGGAAGTGCTGTATCAAAACCGTAGCGTTTGCATCGGGACCGCACGGGCGGCCCGCAGGCCGGAGGCCTGACCATGCCCGAACTGCCGGCCCAATGCCCCATCACCGGGGGGCCCGTGATCGTGACCCGTTTCTACAGTCCGGACGGGGATGTCACGTTCGACGGCCGCTTCGAGGTCAAGTCGCCGTTCCTGGCGCTGAACCAGAACCAAATCGAGTTTGTGCTGACCTTCATCCAGTGTGAAGGCAAGTTCAACCGCATGCAGGAGGAACTCAACCTTTCCTATCCGACGCTCAGGTCCCGACTCAAGGAGATCATCCAGGCTCTGGGACTCGAGGCGCCATCCGGCACCGACGAGTCCGATGCCGAACCGGACCGCATGGACGTACTGGCCCAGGTGGAATCCGGCCGGCTGAGCGTTGACGAGGCGTTGATCAGCCTGGGATCGCGCGACCCCCAACAGAATCGGGCCTGACAAGCCCCGACACAAGAGGACAACCATGAACACAACCTCGCTAACGGTCAACAACGACAATCCCAAACTGGCCCTTCGTTCCGGCAAGAATTGCTCCCTGGTGGTCCGGGGACGGGACATTGAGGACGTGCAGGTCAGCGGCAAGGGAACCAAGACCCTGGAGTGGGAGGACCGAGACGGCACCTACCACCTGCGCATTCGACGCGATGCAACCGTGGAGGTGCCGCGCCAAAGCCGTGTGGACCTTGAGGACTGCCGGGGCCACGTGGATGTCTCCGACCTGCCCGGAGGCGTCACGGGAGGCGCGATCGGCGGCCACGTCCATCTGGGGAGCTTGGGTTCGGTGTCCCTGAAGGACATTGGCGGCCACTGCTCGGTGACACGGGTGGAACAGGACGTGTCCACCGGCTCCATCGGCGGGCACCTGAATACCGAAGCAGTGGGCGGGGATCTTTCCATTCCCAATGTGGGAGGTCATGCCCAAGGCCGCGACATCAAAGGGCGCATGCATCTGGGCAACGTGGGCGGCCACATCAATTTTCAGGATGTCAACAGCATGGACGACCTGAACGCGGGCGGCCACGTCAAACTGAAGCTGTCGGCGCTCCGCGACTCCGACTACTCGGTCAACGCAGGCGGCAACATTGCATTGAAACTCCCTGTCGATGCCGGAGCCACCGTGCATATGTCGAGCGGCATCGGCAATTCGGTACAGGTGTTCGGTGACGGCTTGGCCAACGTCCAGCTCAAAGCCGGTGGCATGATTTCGCTGTCCACGGGCCACCGTCCGGAAGCGAACGGCGCAGACAAGGCGGTACCCGGGGGTCCGGGACCGCTCGAAAACATCGCACAGCAGGTGCGCCAACACATTGAACGGGTGATTGAAACCGCAACCGGCCGCTTGACCGTGGTCATGGACGAGCAGGGCCTGACATCGGACAAACGGGCCGACTTGCAGGAACAGTTCTCCGAGATCCAGGATGAGGCGGTCAAGGCGGCACAAGAGGCCATGGAAACCGTTCAAACCAGATCGCGCACCGTGTGGGAACAGGAAGTAAAGCCCAATCTGGACTTCCTGACCCGCGAAGCCGAACCCGTGCAGACCCCGCCCGTGTCGCCGGAGGCACAGGCCAAGGAGAGGATGATGATTCTGCGCATGCTGGAAGAGGGAAAGATATCCGTTGAGGAAGCCAACCAGCTGCTCCAGGCGCTCGGATCCTGAGCCGGTCTCGGCTCAGGATCCGGCCGCGGACGGTTGTCCCGCATTCCACTCCCACAGGTTCACTCATGCACGCCATTGCCATCGAAAATCTGTCCAAGTCCTATCGGGCATCGCGCAACAAGACCGTGCAGGCGGTCTCCAACCTGGATCTGACCGTGTCAACCGGGGAAGTGATCGGCTTCCTGGGTCCGAACGGCGCCGGCAAGACGACCACCATCAAATTGATGTGCGGGTTGGTCCTGCCGGACCAGGGCACCGTTACGGTCCTCAACCACGACGTCCATCGCCATACCCGTCGGGTCATGCAGCTGATGGGCGCCGTCCTGGAAGGGACACGCAACATCTACTGGCGGCTGACTCCCCTGCAGAACCTGGCCTATTCAGCCCGGATCAAGGGCATCCCCGCCTCAGCAGTCCACAATTGGGGCCGTGTGCTGCTGGAGGACCTGGATCTTTGGGACCGCCGCCATGATCCAGTGCGCATGTTCTCGCGCGGCATGCAGCAAAAGACTGCCATTGCCTGCGCCTTGATTCACAGACCCCAACTCGTGCTGCTGGACGAACCGACACTGGGATTGGACGTCGAGGCCGCAGTTACGGTGAAGGAATGGATCCGCACCCTGTCCATCCGCTACGGCATGACCTTGGTGCTAACCACCCACCAGTTGGACCTGGCCGAGGAACTGTGCCAACGCGTGGTCATCATCCAGAACGGTGTGAAGGTCACCGACCAGGCGGTGGCGGACCTGAAGCGCTTGCACAAACAGGAGCTCTTCCTGGTGCAGGCGGAGGGCGACCCGGTCGAAATCGGCTGGCGGGCCTCGGCGCAGTGGCCGGGAGCAGTCGTCAAGCAGGAGGAAGACGGCGCGCAAATCAGCATCCCGGCCAACGGCAATACATCGTTGACTGCGATCGCAACCGAGATGAACGACTGGCCGGCGCGCATCAACTCCATTGCCCAGGCCATGCCGTCGCTTGAGGACATCTTTATCCAGGAGACCCGCAGGACTGCCAACCATGAGTGAAATGGCCATTCACCATCCCACCGGACACGAAGCGCAGCCGCTGCCGGCTGCACTGCGGCCCGTTCCACCGGGACTGAACCATGTCATGGGCATTGCCGCGGAGACGTGGAAGGGTCTGCAACTGTTGTGGACCTTCAAGTTCAACGTGG
>CAZMKQ010000100.1:0-18740 GCA_964566955.1 uncultured Caldilineaceae bacterium
CGCCACCCCTGGATCCTGGCCGCCGCCCTGCCCTAATCGCGACTTTGCGTTTACCTTGCCCACAGACCGTAGAGGAAGCCCCGTCGACATCCTGACTACCCTTGATTTTCCCGAAACCGTGCCGATGCTGCCATCCCCGCTGCGAGGCAGGGCCATCCGACTCACCCGTCAACCTGGGCCCATAATCCCGCAGGTCGCGATGGAAATGAGAACAACAACCCCGGACTACTGGTAGATGATCAGATCCGGAGGCTGGTCCAGGCCCTACACCTCCTCCGGTGTCATGACCGGTATGTCGTAGTGGAAGAACAGCTTCAGGGCGGGCCGCTCCGAGGGTGCCGACAATGCAAACCGCCTGTTCACCGTTCAACTTGGCCGCGGTGTATCCGAAGCCATCCATGTCCACCGACAGTTCGACGGCGTTGTGGTTCTCAATCATTTCCCGGTCGTGCAGCATCCGCTTCGCGAATTGGTGCACCATTAGGATCTTGGGAGGCAACTCCGCCTCCGCGACGAGGGTCGTGAGGTAGCGTTGCACCTCGTTTATCTGAGCACCGGTGAGAAAGCCGAGAACCTTTCCCGGACCAACCCCCAACGGCTTCGTGGCGAACTCCGGGTCCAGCGCAATATGCACGAATGGCTCTCTGAGGAAGGGCTCAAGCAGTTTGACCTCCACCAGCGGGTCGCTCCAACCAATCTGCGTGTCGAGGAAGAGCAGCATGTCGTGTTCCTGGGCAGCCTCAACGTACTCGCCGATGCGCTCATGGGACAGTCGATAGAGCCAGGTGCCATCCCGCGTCGGGCTTGCCTGGGCTACGCCTGTGATCAGGTGGAAGGCGGAAACAACACCACGCGGCCCGTTCAGCCGGTCATAATGCTCCGCCCAGACGGCGACGCGCTCAGCCAAAACCGCCGGAGTGCCATGGCCCAACACTCCCATCACCGGTACCCCGGGGTGTCCGTAGAACGAGACAATCTGGGCAGGTTCGGGCGCGTATGCCGGGCTCCACAGCGGTTCTGTCAACTGGGAGGTGGGGAACCTGGGAGCTGGCCTGGAGCCCTGCACATCATTCCTGCCGGGCCCCGGGTGCACATCGATTTGCGGTAATCCGGTCGGGATACTCGGCACGCCTTCTTGAGCGGCGACCGGTACCCCTCCCCACGCCAGGGCTGCCGCGACCGCCAGTACAAAGGCCATCGCATAGCCCCCTGCGAGCTTCCCGGCGTATGGCCACTCCGAACGCTTCGCAAGTCGCCGCGGTTTGCTTGCCGCGGCCGGAATCGGAGCTGATGGCATCCTTCTCATCGGGCGATGTCGAAGATAAGGGCTGACCGCTCCGCAAGTGCGCCTCCCCGGTAGCGGCTGAGCGTGTGGAACGGCGCCTCTCGGATCGCTCACGGAGTTCGGACACACCGGACTCCCGTTCCCGGCGTAGGGGAGGCTGTCCGACAGTGAGCAGGGCATGGAAGACATGACTGGGTCCAGATGATGTAAGCAACGACGCAGCGGGACCCCAACATGGCCGACAGGGGTGGCCGGAACAACGTAGCCGTCCCGCGTGGCCATGGCAATCGAGGAAGGAGTTTGCCTTCCAGGGTTTAGGGGTACCACCGCCGAATCAGGATGCTTCGTCAACGAAGCTGAAACTGTACCTATCCGGCTGCATGTAACCCGCCCGACGGATCGCTTTTGGTAGACTTAGTCGACTGCGGTTCGAGTTTCAACCCAACCGCCCTTCCAAGCGCGTCAACTCACCCCTCCCCGCCTCTCGGCGGGCCGCCGCCGATGACCACAGTTGTCTTGAGGGCAAGCGCGCTGTTTTTGCCAAGGTTCCTGGAGGTCAGGACACATGACTGTGACACGCAGGCTGTCGAGGTCCACGCTGTGGTTCGCCTTGACGGCAATACTGATGCTTGCGCTTGCCGCGTGCGGTGCACCGGGCGAGGCCCCGGCGGACGATGCCATGGCTGCCGATGACGCCATGGATGCCGGCATGGCCAGCCCGAACCAAGCTCCTGAGTTCCAGGAAATGGTGAACAACGGCACGCTGCCTCCCCTCTCCGAGCGGCTGCCTTCCGACCCGCTTGTGGTCGAAGTGGTTGATTCCATCGGCCAGTACGGTGGCGTCTGGCGCGCCGGCCTGCGCGGCGGCAGTGACAATGCTTGGATCTACCGCACCGTGGCCTACGACCAGATGCTCAGCTGGAACCGCGACTGGAGCGGTGTGCGACCGAATGTCGCCTCCAGCTTCGACGTCTCCGACGATGCCACCACCTACACCTTCCATCTGCGCCCCGGCATGAAGTGGTCCGATGGCGAGCCCTACACGGCGCATGACATCGCCTGGTGGTTCGACAACGTGATCCTCAATGAGGAACTCACGCCCGTAGTGCCCGGCTGGCTGAAGTCCGGTGACGAACCGGCCGCCCTCACGGCCATTGACGACTACACGCTCGAGTGGAAGTACGCACAGCCCAACGGTGTGCTGCCCCTGCGGCTGGCCGCTCCTCCCGGCCCCTCGGCCGTGAGCTATCCTGCCCATTACGTGCAGCAGTTCCACGCGGACTTCAATGAGAACGCGGGCGCCGACGCCGAGGCGAACGACTTCGAGGACTGGACCCTGTGGTTCCAGAACCGGATTCCCGGCGGCTGCTGCGGCTACTACAACGACGCCGACCTGCCCGTGATCTGGGCTTGGGACCTGACGACCCCTCCCGGGGAGAACACGACCTTCATCCGCGCCGACCGCAACCCCTACTACTGGAAGGTCGACACGGACGGCAACCAGCTCCCGTACCTCGATGCCGTCGTCTTCAACTTCAGTGCCGATCCGGAAACGCTGGTGCTGCAGGCCCTGGCCGGCGAGATCGACTATCAGGAGCGACACATCAACGCGCTCTCCAACAAAGCTGCCTTCTTTGACGCCCAGGAGACCGCTGGCATCACGCTGACCAATGGCTTGGCCTCCGGCAGCAACGTGATGGAAATCTCCTTCAACCAGACCCACCCGGATCCGGTCAAGGACGAGATCTTCGCCAACAAGGACTTCCGCATCGGCCTCTCCTACGCCATCAATCGGCAGGAACTGATCGACCTGGTCCTGGTCGGACAGGGCACCCCCTGGCAGACCGCACCTATGCCCTCCAGCCCCTACTACAACGAGCGGCTGGCCACGCAGTACACCGAGTACAACCTGGACAAGGCGAACGAGCACCTGGACGCGACAGGTTGGACGGAACGAGATGACGATGGCATCCGTCTCGGCCCCGACGGCAATCCGATCTCCTTCACGATCGACGTCATCACCGTGGCTCCTCAGCACATCGAAATGCTGACCCTAATCACCAACTACTGGGCCGAGGTCGGCATCAAGATGACACCCAACGTGCTGGACCGCACGCTGGGCCAGCAGCGCCTGGAGGTACTTGAATTCGATGCCCAGACTTGGGGTGGTCCCGGCGGCATCGGCTACTCGACGCTGCTGGACCCGCGCAACTGGGCCGCGATGCACGGCCATTCGCGCTGGGGCTATGCCTGGTACCGCTGGTACGTGAACCCGGATGACGAGATCGCGGAAGTACCGCCGGAATCTATTCAGCAACAGCTGGCCATTTACGACACCATCCAGGCGACTCCGGCTCCCGACGAGCAGGTCCGCCTGATGGGGGAGATCCTCGACATCGCCGCGGACAACTTCTACAGCATGGGCATCGCCACGCCGGCGCCGCCCTATGGTGTGGCCAACAAGAACATGCGCAACATCATGGACAACATGCCGTTCGCGTGGCAGTACCCCACTCCGGGGCCAGCCGACACCCACCAGTGGTGGCTGGACGAATAGGCAAAGTCCATTTGACCTAACACCGACCGGGATGCGCGGCGGGAATCCCGCCGCGCATCCCAACTGTTTGCCAACGTTGTAACTGTTGCAACCGAGACGTTCGGAACCCTCCGCGCGCCATGTTCCAGTACATTCTCCAACGAGTGCTCCTGATGATCCCGACCCTGTTCGGGATTTCACTCATAACGTTCGGCATCATCCAGTTGCCGCCGGGTGACTACCTCACGTTCTACTTGGCCGAGTTGAGCGCCCAAGGCGAGGATGTCAGCGAGGCGATGATCGCGCAGTTGGAAGCGCAGTACGGCCTGGGTCGTCCGTGGTACATCCAGTACTTCCTCTGGGTTCGCAACATCATCACCGAGGGCAATTTTGGCCGCTCCTTCACTTGGAACAAACCTGTCAACGAGCTGATCTGGGACCGTGTTGGGTTCACGATGATAATCACCCTGTTGACGGTGGTCTTTGTCTGGATTGTGGCGCTCTTTATCGGGAAGTACGCCGCGACGCACCAGTACTCAGTGGGAGACTACATCGCCACCTTCGTGGGCTTCTTCGGGCTGGCCGTGCCCAACTTTCTGTTGGCACTCCTGCTTCTCAACTACTCTCTGGTGTTCTTCGGCCTCAGCCCGGCCGGGCTTTTTTCGCCGGAATACCAGGACGCGCCGTGGTCGGTGGGCAAATGGATTGATCTCCTTTCCCACTTGTGGATACCGATCGTGATTCTGGGCACGGCCGGTACGGCCGGCGGTATCCGCATCCTGCGGGCCAACCTGCTGGACGAGCTGCACAAGCCGTATGTAATCACGGCGCGAGCTAAGGGCGTGCCGGAACGGACCCTGATTTGGCGCTATCCGGTGCGCGTGGCCCTCAACCCTTTCATCAGCACAGTAGGCTGGACCCTGCCCCAGCTGGTTTCCGGCTCCGTGATCGTCTCCGTGGTGCTGAATCTACCCACCACCGGGCCCCTGCTGCTGGGAGCACTCCTCCAGCAGGACATGTTCCTGGCCGGCAGCTTCATCCTCCTCCTCAGTGTTCTGACCGTGGTCGGCACCCTGATCTCGGATGTCCTGCTAGTGTGGTTGGATCCCCGTATTCGCTTCAGCTAAGCCATCGGCCGTGATCACGACATCCCAGGGGACAGCCCCCTCCACCCTGCCGCCCGTCGAGACCCCCGAATCCCAAGAGGAAATGCGCCTGCTGGTTGCCGGACAGTGGCAACTAATGTGGTGGCGCTTCCGCAAGCACAAAGTGGCCATGGCAGCCACGGCAGTCAGTCTGCTGATCTACCTAGTGGCCGTCTTCGCCGAGTTCCTAGCCCCCCTGCCGCGCGACTACTACGCGGCGGACTACACGTATGCACCGCCCCAGCGCATAAAGTGGTTCCTAGAAGACGAGTTCGGCAACCGCGAATTCCTACCCCATGTGCAGGGCTACATAGTCGAGATTGAGGCTGTGGCGCTGCGCCGTGTCTTCACGCCGGATCCCGCACAAATCATTGAGTTGGGTCTCTTCGTGGACGGGCTTGAAGAGTACCGGGTGTTGGGCCTATTCCCAACCAAGAAACACCTCTTTGGCGCCAAGGACCCCACCCAACCCTTCTATTTCATGGGCGCGGACAAACTGGGCCAGGACCTCTACAGCCGGCTCATCTACGGAGCCCGCATTTCGATGACCATCGGCCTCGTGGGGGTGGCATTGAGTCTGGTCTTCGGCATCCTGCTGGGCGGTATCTCCGGCCTGCTGGGCGGCACGGTAGACAACATTATTCAGCGCATGATCGAGTTCGTCCGTTCGATCCCCGAAATTCCGCTCTGGCTGGGACTAGCCGCGGCCCTGCCAAACGACTGGGATGCAATTAAGCGCTACTTCGCAATTACCGTCATCCTGAGCACCGTGGGCTGGACCGGCCTGGCGCGGGTGGTGCGCGGCCGCTTTCTTTCCCTGCGCGAGGAGGACTTCGTCATGTCCGCGCGGCTGGACGGGGTCTCGGAGTTGGGCATCATCCTGCGCTACATGCTCCCGTCGTTCCTAAGCCACATTATCGCTACCGTAACCCTGACCATCCCGGGCATGATCATCTCGGAGACATCGCTCAGTTTCCTAGGGTTGGGCCTGCGGCCTCCCGTCGTCAGCTGGGGCGTGCTGTTACACGACGCGCAGAACGTGCGGGCCATTCGCACGGCACCGTGGCTCCTGATTGCGGCCGTACCCGTGATTGTCTCCGTGCTGGCACTGAACTACGTCGGCGACGGCCTGCGCGACGCGGTTGATCCCTATTCCCGCTAATGCCGGTGCGCGAGCCATGAGCGACAGCAACCACAACGCAGGCACGGACATTCTGCTCGACATCCGGGGGTTGAAGACCTACTTCCACCTCGACGAAGGAACCGTGCGCGCCGTGGATGGGGTCGACTTTACGGTGCCCCGCGGCACGACCATCGGCATCGTGGGCGAATCAGGCTGCGGCAAGAGCGTGACCGCCTTCTCCATTCTGCAGCTGGTCGAAAAGCCGGGCCGCATCGAGGAGGGCAGCATCGTCCTCAACACCGGCGGCCAAAACAGAGTGGACATTGCGGCACTGGATCACGACAGTGAGGAACTTCGGCAGATCAGAGGCAAGGACATCAGCATGATCTTCCAAGAGCCGATGACCTCGCTCAGCATGATGTATACGGTCGGCTTCCAAATGACGGAGGCCATTCGCCTGCACATGGATGTCTCCAAGGAGGAAGCACGCGACCGGGCCATCGAAATGCTGCAGGCAGTGGGCATCCCGCGCCCCGATCAGCGCTTTGACGCCTATCCCTTCGAACTGTCCGGCGGCATGCGCCAACGGGTCATGATTGCCATGGCCCTGAGTTGCGACCCGATGCTGCTCATCGCCGACGAGCCGACCACGGCCCTCGACGTGACCACGCAGGCCCAAATCCTGGAGCTGATGCAGCGGCTGCAGGAGGAGTTCGGCATGGCCATCATGCTGATCACCCACGACCTCGGGGTCGTGGCCGAGATGTGCTCCGAAGTGGTCGTCATGTACCTCGGCGAGGTAGTGGAGCAGGCGGACGTGGACACCATCTTCCACAATCCGCAGCACCCCTACACCCAAGCTCTTCTGGAGTCGATTCCGCGGTTGGGCCACAGCCACGAGGGCCGCCTGAACCCAATCCTGGGTTCCGTGCCCGATCCCTACCACAGACCCAGCGGCTGCCCCTTCCACCCCCGCTGCACCCAGATCATCACAGGCCGGTGCGAAACCGTCCACCCCGAAATTTCGCGGCTCGATCCGCGCCACACCGTCCGTTGTCTGCTCCACGAGGACCCCCATGGCTGACACGGCCGCCCCGTCCGCCCCCGCCACCGGCAAGGAGCCATTGCTCCGGGTCGAGGACCTGCGCAAGTACTTCCCAATCCGCCAAGGGTTCTTCGGGAGATCCGTAACCCACGTGCGCGCCGTGGACGGCGTGACCTTCGATGTCTATCCGGGGGAAACGATGGCGGTCGTCGGGGAGTCCGGCTGTGGCAAAACCACGGCGGGGCGGTGTCTGGTGCGGGCCTTTGAACCCACCGGCGGTTCCATTTTCTATCGGAACCGCGACGGCGATGAAGTGGCATTGGATTCGCTGGACAACAAGCGTCTCAAACCCGTGCGCCGCGAGCTGCGCATGATCTTCCAGGATCCCTTCTCCTCCCTCAATCCCCGCATGACCGTGATGGACATCATCGGCGACCCGCTGCGCGTGCACAGCATCGCCTCCGGCAGCGAACTGGAGGATCGGGTGGCCGACATGTTGTTGCGGGTCGGCCTGCGTCCGGAATACATGCGGCGCTATCCCCACGCCTTCAGCGGCGGCCAGCGCCAGCGCATCGGCATTGCCAAGGCCCTGATTTTGTCGCCCCAATTGGTCGTGGCGGACGAAGCGGTCTCCGCCCTGGACGTATCCGTCCAGGCGCAGATCCTGAACCTGCTCCAGGATCTACAGGCCGAGTTCAACCTGACCTACGTCTTCATCGCGCACGACCTGAGCGTGGTGGAGTACATCGCGGACCGGGTTTCAGTCATGTACGTCGGCAAGATGGTCGAAAAAGCCGCCACCGACGAGCTGTACCACAATCCGAAGCATCCCTACACCGAGGCGTTGCTGTCGGCCGTGCCCCGCCCCGACCCGCGCGAACGGTCCCAGCGCATCGTGCTGGAAGGCGATGTACCCGACCCCGCCCATCCTCCCTCCGGGTGCTACTTCCACCCACGTTGTCGCTATGCCCAAGACGTGTGCGCCACCGAAACCCCGGAACTGCGTCCCATTGGCGAGGGCCACGAGGTGGCCTGTCACCTGGCGGAGGATCTGGACCTGCGCGGGATTACCGACTTGGTGCCGCGCGACTGACCGCCTGTCCTCGAACGGGATGCGGTGCGGGGTCGGAATGACCCCGCACCATTGGCAACGTCTCCGTTAGCCCCAGCCTTCGGTTGGGGGTTTTGTGCGAGGATCGGACATCCACCACGACACAGGAACCCATGTTGGACGGGCCGAAGTCAGCCGGGTCGTCCACATCCCTGCCGCTTGTTTGATCGGGGACCCCGTCAACGACGCCGGCAGGACCTCATGCGTTGGGCCACCTTGCCAAATCCGAAGCCAGACACGCCCGGGGCCTTCAGCCCTAAACCCGATGTCAAGCGCGCCACCGACTCCGAATGCATTATTGGTGAAGCCCGTGGTTCGGGTCCGGATGCAGGGAAAAGCCTCTGCTCATCCCTGAACCTTCTCGTACTCGATCTCCCAGCTCCCGGAACTGAAGGTCATGAGGTTGAGCCATATGCTCCCGAGTTTGGCCCTCGTCGTGAACTTTCCCGCGTGATCTCCACAACTGGATACATCGAGATCCCGCGCGAAAGCCTCTATTTCCGCCGGAGTCCAGCCTTTGTTCGTGAGATGCGTCCACATGTCCATGGCATGGGCAACCGAGTGGAACATTCCCTCGGAAGCCAACGCCTCCAATTTCGCCACATGGTCCTGACGGCCAGATTCACTCACGATCTGACGCGAAACCATATTGCACTCCGTGTCGAACACCACATCGGCCTCAATCACTGCGGAATACAGTACGGGATCCAACAGGTCCGTGCTGGAGCCCAACCAGACCAAGGGAGCCGGCAGCACCAACAGAAGAACAAGCAACGCGGCCAGTCCCGGGTGATTCCGAATGCGTTGCCAGACCATGATCACCACTCCACCGACAAGTGAATACCGGCAGCCCTACGCCCGGCAGGCGGCAGGGCTTCATATGACAGTATGACATAGCACCTGAGCTCGACTTTGTACAAAGTCCGTGCGGGCACGGAGAGCGCGGGCGCGTGTCAGACCGAGTACCAGAGGGTGGCCAGCAGCGGTGCGGGCGGCGGCTGGGGAAGTTTTTGGATGTCGGGGGTGGCCGGGGACAGAGAAAAAGGTGGGCCCCGGGTCCAGAGGGTGTGGCGGACGCAGGCCAGGACATCGGCGAAGGTGGGCACGGTCTTGACGTACCAGGCGGCTTGGCGGGGACGCAGGCGACGCTCCCGGCGCAGGCGGTGGGCGACCAGGATGAGCCAGCCGAGAGACCCAGCAGGGCCGGAGTGGTGCGGGCGATGGCGGCCGCCGACCACTGGCGCTGGGTTTCGACGCCCAGGTGGGTGCGCACCTCCTGGCAGGTGACCTCCACCTGCCAGCGCTGCAGGTAGGCGGTGAGGATGGCGGTCGGGGTCCCGTCGGGGTCGGTGCCGAGCAGGGCCTGGGGCTCCCGGCATCCGCGCGGGTCGCGCAGGAGCAGCCAGCGCAGGGGCACGGTGGGCTCGCCCGAGTGGTACCAGAGGGCCGTGCCGGTGGCGGCCTGGAAATGTCTCCGGGCGCCGTCGGGCCCGCGTTGGCGCAGGGCGGTCCACTTCGTGGCGGGGTCGGTCAGCACGGCCTGCAGGGAGGGCTGACGGGCCCCCACGATCCGCGGTCGCCCCTTCTGTCCCGGCCGGCGGGGCGGGGGCGGATCATGCAGGACGGCATCCAGGCGCAGCCGGGTCAGGAAGGTGATGGGCGGGGTCATGGCCTGGCAGGCGGCCAACAGCTTCAGGGTGGCGTAGGTCCGGTCCGCGACGACCACCAGCTCCCGGTCGGGCAGCCAGCGGCGCAGCAGGCACAGCATCTGGCGGGCCCAGTCCGTGATCGTCTTGTGGCGGCGGCCGCGGGCCTCGTGGTAGCGCCGGGAGGGGGCCAGCACGGTCAGGAAGGGCAGGGCCCACACCCGCTGGGCCCAGGACACGTCGGCCCACAGCATCAGGCTGACCCAGCGCAGCCCCTTGGCCTTGACGAAGTGGCCGTGGGAGGAGCGGACCGGGTCCCGATACACCCCCAGGGCCTCAATCTTGGGCCCCCAACGCCGTTCCAGGGTCTCGTCGATGGCCAGGTGCAGCGGTCCCGTCGGCGCCAGCTGCTGGAACAGCTGGTCCAGCAGCACCCGGCTGACCTCCATGGACGACCAGGAGGCCCGGCTGAGGACATGGTGGTAGCGGGCCCAGTCGCCCTCCGCCTGCAGGCCCAGCGCATACAGGGCCGCGGTCACCGTGCGCCGCCCGGGGGCCAGAATGACCCCCGTCAGCAGGATTTGCACCTTGCGCCAGGTGCGCGCGTCGAACAGCGATGCGAAAGGCGACAGCAGCGATACAATGGCGTCGGGCAGGCTGGGCATGACGAACCTTTTGTTGTGATTTGGTTCATTCTGCCAGCCTGCTTTCTCCGTCCTGTTTCGACCTCAAGTTGTACAAAGTCGAGCTGAGACTGCACCGGGAAACAGTTGTCCTCGGTCTCATCTTTGGAAAAACTGCTTCGTCAGGACCGGTACGGTGGCTCAAGGAACACAAACGACCTCGGAAGAGGATTTGCCGGTGAGATGTTTGGGCACGGCTGCTGCACACCTTCCGTGCCGGGTCGGGCCGTGAAGCGCCTCCAGCCTGAATTCCAAAGTACTACCGCCTGTTTGACAGTGACGAGGCCCTCCCCAATGGCTCCTGATCCGCTCTGTGATGGCGGATCACACTGCCAGCAGGCCCACCCCCAACCGTTCGAAATTGTCCACCGCCAGCCCAAAAGACAGACGAGGTCCATATTGGCCGGGGAACATGCGTGCCTGATACGCTTGGAAGGCGCGGGCATAGAAGGGGTCGGTGCGCAGACAGTGGCACGTACAGTGTAGCCGTTCCGCCAATTCATCATTCGACTGTGCCAGTTGGGAACGCATGTCGGCCACCGTCGCCGGTGCGGGGTAAACATGCTGGCACAGATCAAGGTCCACCAGATGCCGCATGAAGTCCGCCGGCCGCAATTGGAGTTCCACATCTTCCCATTCCGGCACACGCTCGATCAGTGCAGCCACCTTTCCCGCCAGGATCACCCAAGGCAAAATGCAGGGCAAGGTACCCAATTGCACCGCTAGGGTGTGGGGCAGTACTGCTGGATTATTGAAGCAGGACTTGTCAACCAAAGGCACGTCTGAGTTCAGAAAGGCAATCTCTACCTTGATGCCAGTGACTACATCCGACTGCACCGGCAAGGAAGTGTCATAGCTGCAAATCACGCGCTGCACCGGTGCCGTGTCCCGGAAGCGGGAGTAGCGCATCCGCAATCTACCGTTTGGCAGATGGGGCAGCAGATTGGCCGTCAAATGCTCGACGACATGGGCATGGACGGCGCGCTTAACCTCCACTGAGGTCCCGATCGTGGCATCGGAAGGCAGGAAACGGAAATCAAGATCTTCCGAAAAGCGGGAGTACATCCGCCAAGCCTTCGCCAGGGCCGTACCCCCTTCAAAGGCCAGGCAGCCATCTGGCGGGTCCAAGTCCGCCAGGACATTGATTGCCCTGTTTACATAGAGATCCTTTTCCAGCCGTACCGGATCTTCACCAATGCGAGCCGCCTCATCCTGAAACTCGGCAGGGTCTAGGATTTCATAGGCCGTGCAGGGCGGTTCGTAGGTGTCCAGGATTCGATCCTCGTGTTCCGTGTGAATGGTGGCCCGGCCCCAACGAAGTCTCAAGGGTTCGGGAGTATCGACACCAATCTCGGCAAAGGCCGGTACACCCCACACCCCTTCGCGCTGGTCCGTCTCCCAGGAAAGGCGATAGTCCCGCTCCGCCTTGCTTTCCGTCAGCCCGACACCCTCGCGCCGCAGCAGAGACCGTCCCAGTTCCTTCAGACTTGCTGGCGGCGCATGACGCAGCACTCCCTGGGAGTCGGTCCAAGGAGAAAGCGGAAACCAGATGTTCGGAGCCGGTGATCCAATCCGGTGGGAGACTTGAAGTTGCCGCAGGGCCCCATCCACATCCTGTTCCAACCCCAAATGCAACAGTTCGCAACGCCGGAAGATCCTTTCGGAAGCTGGATAACCCGCCATGAAAGCCAGGATGCGTTCGGTCAACAACCCCTCTTTCCCCGGGGCCCCCGAACTGTGTGGTCCCTCAAGGCTCTGTCTGTCATGCCCCCCATTTCCGGGGGCGGACACAATGCTCTTGGACATCATCCGGTCCCGAGGCCGTTACTCACTCGCGAATGCTACCGTGTGCAAGGGTAACAGGTGCCGAACGCGCGACAAGGGGTCGTGAACCGTGGCGCTGCGCTACACCGCAACCGCCTCGGCTGAAATCATCAACGTCAAACCGGCCAAGGAACAGACCAAAGCTTCCGGCTGCTTCCGCACCCCCAACACTACAAGTTCACAACCACAATGCCAGAGCGCGATGGGGACTCGCGAGCAAGGCTGGCGCGACTTGGACACCCCGGTCCAAACCATGGACGAACCAATCCGCAACCTGAGCAGTGCCAACCGCCGTTCAGCCCCAACTTGACACCGTTGCCTGCAAACTACCTGGTCCTTCTCCTGAACGGTTGCGCTCAGACCTTCCTCGTCCCACTGAACAAGGCCAACTCCAGCCACTGCCAATGGCATCTGACATCGGTAAATCCTATCTCTTGCAGCCAGTGGAGCTGAGTTTCCAAATCGACCAGCTTGTTGGATGGATCCTCGTCCGCCTCGGTGATGCCGAACGCCTCCAGAAACTGTCCGTGGAGCTCGTCCGAAGTTGGCGCAACATGCTCCAGGTTGCAGAACACCCCACCAGGCGCCAAGGCAGCGTAAATCTCGGAATAGAGGGACTGCTTCCGTTGGTCGGTGCAGTGATGTATCGCAAAGCTCGAAACAATCGCGTCGAACCGGCCCATGTCGGGCAGCGGCTTTTCCAAGTCGTGCTCAAGGACCTGCACCCGCGTGTCCCCGTGAAACCGCTCACGGGCCTTGGCCAGCATGGTAGGGGAAAAATCGATGGCGACCCCGGCCGCATCGCCTCGATCAATCCGGAGCAAACCCAGGAGGCGACCATCGCCGGTACCCAGATCGAGTATCCGGTCAACGTCCTTGGGAATGACTTCCAGGAGGATGGCTTCGGCTTCCCCGCGATGGGGAACCTGATCGGCGCGGGTCAAGTACGCCAGGGCATGTTCAACCGTCGTCCATTCATTCCGAAGGGGTGTTGCATCCATTTCCGGTCGTTGTGCTCCCAGCCAGACATCCGTTTGCCGCCTGCACCATACCCGGATTGCCCATCCAAGGCGACTTTCCGGTTGCCCCACAGGATGACACCAGCCCAGAGCCTGCCGGCAACACCACACGGGCCCGGTTTCGAGCCGGGCCAGACTACCCCTTGATACTGGTGGAGATTACCCGGTCTCCAGAACCTATGAAATGCTCAACTTCCTGTGCAAAGCGGAAGCAGACTCTCTGTCTGGTTGACGCTTCGCCGACCGTGCGGGCCGGCAGTCCGGTCCGTCTTACGGGTCTCCGCGTCGGCGACGGCCGACCTGGCCGCCGTGTGGTTGTGGTACGCCTGGAGGTTGCGGGCGGCGTTCGCATCCCGGTCGCATGCGAAGCCGCACGCCACGCAGCGGCAGGTGCGTTCCGACAGCAACAGCGCCTACTTCCTGGCCCCGCAACGGCTGCAGGTCTTCGAGGACGGGTACCAGCGGTCAATCTGCACGAACGCGGTCCCATGCCAGTCGCACTTGTACGCCAGCAGCCGCAGGAACGCGCCCATGCCCGCGTCGTGGACGGACCGTGCCAGGCGGCTGTTTTGCGCCATCCCCAAGATGTTCAGGGTCTCCACCTTCACGGTCCCGCCCCGCTGGGCGATGGCGGTCGTGACCTTGTGATGATGGTCGCTGCGGATATGCGAGACCTGGGCGTACAGGCGTTGGCGTTCGGCGTACAGGGCCTCCCGCCGTTTGCTGGGTTTGTTCTTGCCATGCACCTTGCGCGAGCGGGCAAGGGCCTGGTTCACGCGTCGCAGTTCGGCCAGGGCGGCTTGGAGCGGTCTCGGATTGGCTATCTCCGTGACCTCGTCGCCGTCCCAGATGGTGGCCAAGGTGTTCAGCCCCATGTCGAGACCCATGACGGGCCCCGGTCGCAGGGACGGCTTGCGGTCGGCGGTTTGCACCTGAAAGGCGATGAACCAGCGGCCTGCCTGCAACGACACGGTGGCGCTCAGGATGTCGCCATGGCAACGCAGTGCCTCCCGCATGCACACCCAACCCACGGCCGGGAGTAGGCGGCCCGTCCACGCGCGCCGTGTGACACCCGTTGGTGAAGGTGAACGACATGTGCCGTCCCTTCCGGCGGTGCTTCGGGAAGCCCACGCGCCGAACCTTCCTGCCGGCCTTTCGGGCCTGGCAGTACTGTCCCCAGTGCTGGAGGCCGTTGGCCCTGTGGCGGATGGCGTTCTTGCCCACGTTCTGGCACAGGTCCGCGGACCAGGGGTAGACATCCCGCTTCACCGCGTTGAACCCCTTGCGCAGGTCTCTGTCGGACAGCCACTCGCCGTCGGCCCCGGACTCGGTGAACCAGGCCTGCCGGTCCGTCGGGTCCAACACAATGTGATGGGCCTTGTACAGGAATGCAGGTTCGGGGTTGCGGGTAGACTTGTGCTTGGCAGGCATGGAAGGTTCCGTTCCTGTCGGGGGACCCGGTTCACCGCCGGGGTTTCACTCATTTTAGGGCCCGGTCAGGGGTGGATTGGCCGGGCCAGGCCCGGGAAGTCCAGCAATCCACAACCGGTTCCATGACACCAGGTTTCAACACACAACCACAGATTTCAGCGAGCAGTTACTAACCCTTCCATGAAATAACGCTGCGGGAAGAGAAACACAATTAGTCTGGGCACGACCAGGATTGTCATCGCGGCCATGCCGGGCGCGTAGTTCTCGATTTGGGACCGATTCATCCTCACCGGAGCGAAGGCTGCCATGCCGATGGGTAGCGTCTCCATCTCCTCCGAGACGGTGATCAGCAACGGCTAGGGGAAGGCGTTCCAGTTGGTGGTAAACAGCAGCACCGCCGCCGCGATGACCGTCGCCCGAACCAGGGGCAGCGCGATTACGAGGAAGAGACAGAAGCGACTGGTGCCGCCCCTGGCGGTGGCCGCGGGCGGCGCGAATTGCGTACGGTGTGTCTCTCGGACAACCGCACCGGCCTACTCGACTGAATCAACCCCGAATGCCGCTGGCCGCATCCGGCCTTCGGGATCCGGATCCAAGGCCGGCGCATTACCCGCGACGGATTCCCTGAAACAACTGCTACTGCCTCGCAACCATGGGTGCGCGCTGGCCCCCCTTCATCAGCGAGACCGTGCGCGACCACTGGCAGAGAACACCTGGGACGGGAGCTGCCAAGAGGAATGCCGCTGTCTGCTCAACTGACATGCCTCCGTCTACCGTGCTCGCCTGCTGCCCACAACTGCTTGATCCGTCAGTTGCCGGTTGCCTTCCCGTCTCCAATGACTTCCACAATCCGAGGGTCTAACAAACGCCAGCACTGGCCCTTCTGTTCAAGATCGCCTTCCGTGATGATGGGCTATCGGTGGTCATGTGCCTGTACCGCCCGACTGTATTCGAATTCATCAAGCACCGTGGTCCCGCCAACGGATGCCCTGATCGTGACCGTTCCGTCCTCCTCCGTCTCACTGCGCTTGAAGCGCAGCACGTAACCGAAGGACCGTTCCTCCGGTTTGGACAAACGGCCCCGCATCGAAAATGCTGCCTCGCGCAAGAACGCTACATCGTCGCCAATGAAGTTGATCACCTGCCGGATGACTTCCCCCAACCGACGGCGAAGAGGAGAGACCAGACCCAGCTACCGCTATCTCTTGGCCTTGCACGACCTGGCCAGGGATCGGGAACCGGGCATCTGCTGCCTGCCATACGAGTCGCGAACGCGCCTGTTCACGGACTGACAGACGAAATCCGGGCTGAGTAGGACGCGGGGCCGCAGCCTGCCCATTACCCACAAGTCAGGCGACGGCCAGCAACTGGAGGTCCCTGAGCGTTTCGTAGGCGGCCGTCCGCTCGCCCAGCCGCAGGCAGCCTTCCCAGATGGTCGGCGGCCCCGGCGGGGGATCGTGATTGCGCGCGAGGTAGCCCCCCAGCCGGGCCAGGGTCAGGACGGTCGCCCCCAGGGTGGCGGGCACCTCCCAGTGCCGGTGCCGGGCCAGATCCCGGAGGACCTGGATCTCCAGGGTGGTAAAGAGGAGGGTGGCCGGCAGTTCCGGGGTTTCGCGTCCGAGCAGGGTCAGGGCCAGCAGGCGCCAGGCGATGACGGCCTGCATCGTCACCGCCCGTTCGAGGCGGTCGCCCGTGCGGTGGCCCAGGTATTCGACCCGGCACCCGGTCTTGAGCACGCGGTACCCGTCCTCGATGCGCCAGCGCAGCTGGTACCAGGCCAGAACCTGGACCGCGTCGGCTGCACAGGTAATCGGCACCGTGGTCAGAAGACGCCACACCCGCGGCTTGACCCCCGGCGGCGGGGTGTCTTCCTGCACGAGCAGGCCGTACAGGGTGACGGGTTGCGCATGGCGGTCCGCACCGTTCCGGGGCGGCGGCACGCGCAAGGGCCGCCAACGCAGGCCGACACGCGCCTGACGCGCGGCGCGGGCTTGGCGCGCGGACTGCCGACGGGTGCGGGCCCGGGCCGACGGGCGGGGCACGGCCAGGGTCCGCCGGGCCTGCGCCGCCCCCCGGGCCAGGGTGGCCCAGAGGCGGGGCTGGTGCGGGCCCAGCGACCGGTCGTGTTGGGCACGCACCAGCAGGTCGTAGGTCCCCTGGTCCTGCTGGTGCCGAAACCGCGTGAAGATGTCCCCTTCCCGGTCCATGACGGCGACCGGCCGCACGCCCTCCAGCTCCGCGGCCAGGGCCGCACAGGCCTGCAGACCCTCCTGCCAACGGGCCGTCCGGCTCCCGTGGTGCGTGTCGTACTGGATGTGGGGCACGCCCAGTGGCACCCCCCGGGCATCCAGCACCAGCAGGCAGTGCATGTGCAGGCCCAGCGTGCCGGCCGACGCCCGATTGCGACCGATCAGGCCCAGGCCCGCACAGCCGGGATGGTCCGCGAAGTTGAGGGCGGTCCCGTCCTGTACGCAGAGCACCCGTCCGGCCTGCTGCATGCGCTGCAGGGTCCGCGCCCGGTGGGGGGCCAGGATCCGGTCGGGCGTCACCTGCGTGCCGTCCGGCCGGTCCACCAGGCGGTAGTAGCCCTTGACCAGGGCCCGGTCGGACTGCGCCGCGCCGGGAAAGGAGGCCTGGGGCGCCTGGGCCTGGACCCGGGCACAGCGCACCAGCCGCCGGCCTGGACGCACATCCCCCAACGGGGCGTCCCCCAGTTCCTGCTCCGCCCAGCGCGCGCTGTCCAGACCCGCACCGGGTGCCAGAGGTCGGGGTGCCATGGTCCGCTAACGCCCCGCCGCCGAAACCCGTGAGGCCCCGGCGGCGCCCCGGCCCCCGCACCCGGCGGTCATCCTACGCATCATGAGGCAAGCTCCCGGCCATCGGTGGAACGTATCCTCATCATTATCGCCGCATCCGGCCGGCTCCCAACACGGCCGGCGAACAGGGCCGGACGAATCAAAGATGTGGGGCATGGGCAGGCCGCAGCCCCCCGCTCAGGACAGCTCCAACCTTTGAGGAACGCTCGCACCAACGCGAGAAGGGTTGTCAAGCGCATCCCCGACGCGCCGCCGCCCGGCACTCACTCCGATCAGCCCAGCCTAGTCGAACATATCGACCTATTGGTCATTTTAGTCTAAATAAATTACAATAGGTCATGTCAACCGATAAGTCATATTGCGGGAGATACGAATGATGGTAAAGAGAGTGAGCGCAGCGCAGGCTAAGGCTCAACTTTCGGCCATAGCGTCAGAGGTGGCCCACGGGGGACCGCATGTCATCATCGAACGGCGAAACAAACCTTGGGTAGCCTTGGTAAGGGTCTCCGACCTAGAGCACCTGGGGCAAGCCCGGACGACATCCGAACACCCCCGGGGCGCTCTCGCCCTGGCGGGAGCATGGCGGGAGATTGACGATGACGACATGGAGGCTCTGGTAGAGGAAATCTATGCTGAACGGGACAACGACTTGGGCCGCCCGGTGGAGATGGGTATCTGATGTACCTCCTCGACACGGACATTCTGAGCAACATCGCCAAACGCACACCCTCCACCGCTCTAGTCGCCAAGTTGGCTTTGGTACCCCAGGAAGCCCAGTTCACATCCAGCATTACCCTGGGCGAAATGGTCTACGGTGCCTATAAGCTGCAAACGCACACCAACCTTCTTCTGGATCGGCTGGAAAAGGCACTTTTGCCCAATCTGCCGGTGCTCCCTTTCGATGGAGACGCAGCACGTCGTTACGGCGAGGTGAGAGCGGAACTGGAGCGCCAAGGAACCCCGCTAGGGGAAGCGGACCTCAGAATTGGTGCCATCGCGCTCTCCCGGGGCCTGACAGTAGCACTGCAACGAGAGGTTAGGGTGGCTGCTCCGCGCGGCGGCGTGCGTGGGAACGG
>CAZMKQ010000101.1:0-18464 GCA_964566955.1 uncultured Caldilineaceae bacterium
CCGGCGACCCGTGAACGAGGCAGGCGCGGTCCACCCGCACCTGTGGGGGCCGGGCTCAAACCCGCCCCCGTACCGAGTGGCAACCCCTCGGTATAAGTCCCTAACTGAAGGCACGGCAATCGCGCCGGGGGGTTCTGGACCGGGTCTCAGGAAATCAGAGTGCCCACTTCCTCGCCCTGGACCGCTCGCAGCAAACTGTTGGCATGCCACAGGTTGACCACCGCGATCGGCAGGTTGCCGTCCCGGCACATGGTCAATGCCGTGCCGTCCATGACACCGATCTGGCGGTTGATTGCATCGTTGAAGGACAATCGACGGAAGGCGCGGGCGTTGCGGTCCAGCTTGGGATCCTGATCGTAGACCCCGTCGACCTTCGTCGCCTTGATGATGAGCCGGGCCTGAATCTCACTGCCCCGCAAGGCCGCGGTTGTGTCGGTCGAGAAAAACGGATTGCCGGTGCCGCCGGCCAGGATTACGAGGCGGCCCTTTTCCAGGTGGCGCACGGCCCGGCGCACAATGTAGGGCTCGGCCATTGTGCGCACCTCGAAGCCGGTCATCACCCGCACGGGCACATCCAGCCGCTCAAGGGCGTCCTGCAGGGCCAGGGCGTTGATGATGGTGGCCATCATGCCCATGTGGTGGGCCGGGACCTCGGACATGCCGGCATCGACGAGGGCCTGTCCGCGGAAGAGGTTGCCGCCCCCAATCACCAGCCCGATCTGGATGCCGAGGGCGTGCACCGCGCGGATCTTGAGCGCAATGGCACGGGCCTCGTCCGGGTCGATTCCGATGTGACCTTCGCCGCTGAGGGCTTCCCCGCCGATTTTGACGATGATCCGGTTGTCCATAATCCTGTGGCCGGCCCGCTTGATTGGGGACGGGTGGATCGGCCGGCCCCGGGCTCAGCCGCCGACGGCGATGCGGCTGAAGCGGTTCACCTGGATGTTCTCACCCAATCGGGCGATGTTGTCCTTGAGCAAGTCCTCAATCGTCAGGTCGGGATCCTTGATGAAGGACTGTTCCAGAAGGCAGATCTGGCCGTAGTACTTGTCCATGCGGCCGCTTACGATGCGGTCCACGATGTGTTCCGGCTTGCCTTCCTGCAGGGACTGCTCGCGGTAGATGGCGGCTTCGCGGTCCGACACGTCGGCGGGCACTTCCTCCCGGGAGACGTACAGCGGATTCTCCGCCACCACGTGCATGGCCAAGTCGCGGGCCAGGGTCTTGAACTGATCCGTGTTGGCCACGAAGTCCGTTTCGCAGTTGACCTCGACGATGCCGGCCACCTTGGCACCCGCGTGCACATAGGAGCCGACCAGGCCTTCCGACGTGTCGCGGCCGGCCTTCTTGGCCGCGGACGCCAGTCCCTGTGTGCGCAGCAGGTCGGTGGCCTGCTCGGGATCGCCGTTGGTTTCGGTGAGTGCTTTCTTGCAGTCCAGGATTCCGGCGCCGGTGGCGTCGCGCAGCGCCTTGATCATCGCAGTAGTGATTTCGGCCATGGTTGGTGCGTTGTCCCGCTTCAGATGATTGGCTCGGTTTCGGTGACTTCGGTGAATTGGCGGCCCCTGTCGGCCGGGATGGTCAGGCTTGGTCCTCGGGGCTGGCCTCGGTCTGTGCCTCGTCCTCGGTTTCCTCGGCGTCGCCCATCTCGGCGATGAGCTTGAGCGCGCCGGGCCCGAGCAGTTCCTCTTCGTCCGCGGCTTCCACTTCCTCGGCAATGTCGTCGATGTACTCCCGCGCGACTTCCGCCTCGAGCTCCTCGTCCGACGGACCCTTGGCCAGGTCCTTCAGGTGCCGCTCGCGGCCTTCATTGGCGGCGCTGGCGACTAGGGAGGCGATGTAGCGGATGGGCCGGTGCGAATCGTCATTGCAGGGGATGACCAGATCGATGGGATCCGGGTCGCAGTTGGTGTCGACCAGGGCGATCACGGGAATGCCGACGCGTACGGCCTCCTTGATGGCCAGGCTCTCGCGCTGGGTGTCGACGACGAACAGCAGGTCCGGGAGCGACGTCAATTCCTTGATGCCGCCCAGGCGCCGGTTCAGCTTGTCGATTTCCTTCTGGATGTCGAGCTGTTCCTTCTTGTTGAGGGCGTTGAACTCCCCCGCCTCGAACTGGGCTTCCCGTTCGTTGAGGTACTTGATCCGCTCCGAAATGGTCTGCCAGTTGGTCAGGGTGCCGCCCAGCCAGCGGATGTTGATGTAGTGCTGGCCGCAGGCCTTGGCCGCATCCTCGATCGACTTGACCGCCTGCCGCTTGGTCCCCACGAAGATGATTTTGCCGTCCTTGGCGACCAGGTCGCTGACCCGTTTCATCGTCGTGAAGACGGCTTCGGCCGTGATCTCCAGGTCGATGACGTGCTGGCCCTCCTTCTCCGTGAAGATGTAGGGGGTCATCTTGGGGTTCCAGCTGTGGGTGGCGTGCCCGAAGTGGGCGCCTGTCTTCAGCAGGTCCAACACCACCGGTTTGAGTTTGCTGCGGTCGATTCGCTTCCGCTCCGACATCCGGTTGCTCCTGTGTTCGGGTTGTGCGACCGGCACGTTCAACCCGGAACTACATCCCGCAGGACACCCTTGCTCCGGTCCGGCACCGTGATATTTGCCCGCGCCGCGGTGCGACGCCAAAGGCGAGTCGGCAGTCTAGCACAGGCGGTCGGGCGCGCCGGCATTGCCCGGCGTGGGACTTCCGCGTCGGTACCGGCGGCCGGGACTTGACGGTTGCCGCTCCCCGGCCTATCATTCGTGTTCCATTCGACCCTGTCGGCGACAATGCCGACAAGACCCGTCGGGGCGTAGCGCAGCCCGGAAGCGCACTTCAATGGGGTTGAAGAGGTCGGAGGTTCAAATCCTCTCGCCCCGACTTTACGACCTGAAGGTCCGGCGTCAAGCCGGGCCTTTGCGCGGCCACACTATGTACGGCCGCCGGAGTCCAAGGCTTCCGCTCCGGTTGTATTCGGTCCCTCGCAACGCCTACGGAAGTCAAACATTTGCCGCCGGCCAATCGCTGATCCCTATGCTACGATCGCCGATGGCCCGAAGGGCGTTTTCTGTCTCGAAACCACGTTCAAACCGCGAAATTCCACCATGTCGGACACCGTAGCACCCGGACCCGAAAAACTGCAGTACCAAACCGAAGTCAAGCAGCTGCTGGATATCCTGGCCCACTCCCTGTACACCGAAAAGGACATCTTCCTGCGGGAATTGATATCGAACGCCTCGGATGCCCTGAACCGCATCCAGTTCGAGATGCTGACCAACCAGGATGTGACGGACGCGGGCGCGGAACTGGCCATCTGGCTGGAGCCCGACCGGGAGGCGGGCTCCCTGCGCATTTCGGACAGCGGCATTGGCATGAATCGGGACGAACTGGTCACCAACCTCGGCACCATCGCCCATTCCGGCGCCAAGGCCTTCCTCAACGGCGTCGCACCCGGCGAAACCAGTGTGGAGGAGATCATCGGCCAGTTCGGGGTCGGGTTCTACTCGGTGTTCATGGTGGCCAAGGAGGTCAGGGTAACCAGCCGGTCCCATCGTCCGGAGGAAGCGGCCTGGACCTGGATTTCGGACGGCGGCAGTGAATACGAGCTGGCGCCCGCCGACAAGGAGACCCGCGGCACCGAGATCGAGATATTGCTTAAGGACGACTGCGACTTCGCGGACGGCTGGCGCCTGGAGGAAATCGTCAAGCGGCATTCGGACTTCGTGTCCTTCCCGATTTACCTGGTGGAACCGGCCGCTGAAGAAGACGAGGATGCTGCTGAGGCCCCGGAGGCCGTCGCCGAGGCTGCGGAAACCGACGCAGTAGACACCGGCGTCTCGCAGACCAAAATCAACAGCCAGACTGCCATCTGGCGCCAATCGCCCAACTCGGTGGCGGAGGAGGACTACAACCAGTTCTTTCGCCAGTTGGCCTTTGGGGCGGACGATCCCCTGCTGCACATCCATTTGGTGACGGATTCGCCGGTCGACATCCGCACCGTGCTCTTCATTCCGGCCAAGCGGCCCGACGACATCTTCATGGCCCATCGGGAGGACGGCCTGCGCCTCTACTCCCGCAAGATTCTGATCCAGAAGCACAACCGGGATCTGCTGCCCGAGTACCTGCGTTTCGTGGAAGGCGTTGTCGATTCGGAGGATCTGCCCCTCAATGTCGCCCGCGAGACCATTCAGGACAATCCGGCCACGCGGCAAATCAGCCAAACCCTGGCCCGGCGCGTATTGCGGGAACTGGATCGGTTGGCCGGTCGCGACGCGGAGGCGTACGATCGGTTCTGGGACCAGTTCGGCATGTTCATCAAGGCCGGTCTGGCCACGGACTTCGAGCGCCGCGACAGCCTGATCGGCCTGCTGCGCTTCAAGAGCACCAAGAGCGGCGACGACTGGATCACGCTCGAACAATACGCCGAACGCATGCCGGCCAACCAGAAGTCCATCTACTACGTGGAGGGCCCGGACCTGGACGCGGCCCGGCGCAGTCCGCACCTGGACTACTACACGGCCCATGATCTCGAGGTTCTCTACTTCAGTGATCCCGTGGCCGACGCCTATCTGTCCATGTCCCTGATGGACTTTCGGGAGATGAAGCTGGTCAATGTGGACAGCGCCGATGTGGAGGTGCCGGACACGGCCGACGATGAGGAGGCCCCCGCCGAGACTGGCGAGGCGTTGCCGGGCCTGGTGGAGAAGTTCAAGGAAGTACTGGGCGAGCGGGTGGAGGATGTGCGCAGCTCCAGTCTGCTGGTGGAAAACCCCAGCCGGCTGGTCTACGCCGGCGAAAGCATGTCGCGCGCGTTTGAGCGCATGAGCAACCTGATGGGCCAGGAAGTCCCCCAGCAAAAACGCATCCTGGAGCTGAATCCGGATCACGAACTGGTCCGCAACCTGAAGGCCCGACAGGAAGCCGACGCGGCGGATCCGCTGCTGACCGAGCTTATTGAACAGGTGTACGACAACGCCCTGCTGTTGGAGGACATGCATCCGGACCCGGCGGCCATGACCAAGCGCATCCTCGCAATCATGGTGGCGGCCTCGCGCGCCTGATGCCGACGCCGGGGCGACGGAACCCCACACCTTTCTCACCGCCGCCCGCCATCCCGGTCCAATCCAGGATTCGAACGAGTCATGTCGCCCATGAAGATCCACGATCGGATCCTCGTGGGCGACGTTGTGCAGATGCGCAAGCCCCATGCGTGCGGCGGCGATGTCTGGACGGTCTACCGGGTCGGTGCGGACATCGGCATGGACTGCCAAACCTGTGGTCGCAGGACCATGTTGACCCGGCGACGCTTTGCCCATCGCATGCGACGCATGCTGGAACGGGGCCCGGAACCACCTGCCGAAGGGCAGGGGCGGCATGACTCCGCTTGAGATCCACGAGGGGCTGAGCCGGGCCTGCCTGATCTTCACGGCCATCACGGGCCTTTGGGCACTGTGGTCGGGTATCCGCAACCAAGCCCTGTCCGGGTCCTGGATGGGAACCGCGCTCGTGTGCGAACTCCTCCTGCTGGCTCAGGTGCTGGTAGGGGGCTGGCTGTGGTTCTTGACGGACTGGTACCTGCCGCGTCCGTATCTGCATGCGTTGTACGGCATCGCGGTGGTGATTTCGTTGCCGGCGGCCTGGGGCTGGCTGAGCCGCCAGCAGGAAGAACGTGCCCGATCGTTGGGCATGGCCGGGGTCTGTGTTTTTATTGTTTTTGCGCTGTTGAGGGCTATACAGGTAGCATAGCCGCGTTGCAGGCCGCGCAATCTGGTCTCGGTCTGTCCGTAGGTTCTGGCCAATCCGCCAAAGGTAAGGTCAAAAGCAGCGCCAAGATCATGCACCTCGACAGTTCCGTGCCGGGAACCGAGGCTCCTGCGGCCCTGTCCCGGCGTGTGCTGGTTCTCAACGCCAGCTATGAGCCGCTGAGCTTGATCCCGGTGCGCCGGGCGATCGTGCTCCTGATGGAGCGCAAGGCGGAACTCATCGAGTCCGGCAAGCGGGTGATTAGGACGGTCAGTCGCCAGCTGCCCATTCCCCTGATCATCCGGCTCAGCCATTTCGTCCGCGTGCCGCGGCGGGAGTCGCCGCCCTCGCGCAACGCCGTGATGCTGCGCGATGCCCACACCTGTGCCTATTGCGGCCAGCAGAAGGCGCGCAACCAACTGACCATCGACCATGTGGTGCCCCGCAGCCGGGGCGGCAGCCACACTTGGACCAACCTGGTGACGGCTTGCCAGCGTTGCAACCAGTTCAAGGGGCACCGGACCCTGGAAGAGGCCCGCATGAAACTGTTGTGGCAGCCATCCCAACCCAGTCATGTGACGCTGGTGCTTCTGCGCAACCCGGTTGCGGCAGAGCGGTATCGCTTGCTGGTGGCTGGCGAGACCGTGGCAGCCTGACCTTCGCCGTCGCCAAACCGCCGCGTCCAATCCTTTTTCGCAAACCCGGGGGCGCGGCCGGGAACCCGCGCACCATTCCGGTTTCCGTGGTCTCGGCTCGGATGGGTACTGCGGTGCTGGCCTCCGTGCGGTTTCGGCCTGCGGCACTCAATCCATCGCGACATGGGCAGGCATCGTGACGCAACTCCAATCCGGATTCCCATTTGACCAGCCGGTTGTCTGGACGCCGACAACCGATCAGATCGAAGCCAGCAACCTGGTGGCGTTTCAGAACCGGATGGGGCTGCCGGATCTGGCGGCCTTGGAACGCAAGGCCGCCGGCGATCCGGCCTGGTTCTGGAGTCGGGTGTTGGCGGATCTGGACATTCGCTTCGAGCAGCCCTGGACCCAGGTGCTGGACCTGTCGCAGGGAACACCCCATGCGCGCTGGTGCGTGGACGGTCGGCTTAACATAACCGTTTCCTGCCTCGACAAGTGGCAGCAGGGGACCGATGTGAATCCCGAAGCCGGCCCTGCCTTGATTTGGGTGGGGGAAGACGGTCAGGAGTGCTCGCTGTCCTACGGAGGTCTGTTCAGGAAGGTTGAAGCATGCGCCGCCGGCCTGAGGTGCCTGGGACTTGGGAGCGGGGACTCGGTCGGCATATGGATGCCAATGGTGCCGGAAACCGTCATCGCCTTCCTCGCCATCATCCGCATCGGGGCCATTGCCCTGCCCCTGTTCAGCGGGTTTGGCCCGGCCTCGGTTGTAGACCGGCTGCTGGCAGGTCGGGCGCGCGCGGCGGTGACTGTGGACGGGTATCGTCGGCGAGGGCGTTGGGTGGAGGCCTTTCCGGTCCTGCAGGCGGTGAGAACCGAACTGCCGAACCTGGAGCATGTGGTCCTGGTACGGACGGATGATCCCGACGTTGAACCGACGGACGTGTCCACCGACCCGGCGGTGCACCTGTGGTCGGACCTGTGCGTGCCGCCTCCGGTCGGGCATGCGGGGGCGGCCGAGATCATGGACAGCGAGGATCCCTGTCTCGTCATCTTCACCAGTGGCACGACGGGTGCGCCCAAGGGGATGGTTCACGCCCACTGCGGGTTTCCCGTCAAGGCCGCCCAGGACATGTGTCACGGCATGGATGTTCGGTCGTCGGACACTGTCTTCTGGCACACGGATCTCGGCTGGATGATGGGGCCGTGGCTGATCTTCGGGTCACTGCTCCTGGGTGGGACCATGGTCCTTTACGATGGCGCCCCGGACTGGCCCGGCGCCGATCGGATCTGGGAAATCTGTGCCCGGCACGGGGTTACACTGTTGGGAATATCGCCAACGCTGGCCCGGTCCATGCGGGGCCGGGGCGCGGGGATGGTGAAGCGGCACGACCTGTCCGCCCTGAGGGCCGTCGCCTCGTCCGGCAGTCCGTGGGATCCCGCGTCGTGGACGTGGGTGTTCGAGCAGGTCCTGGACGGCACCCGGCCCATCCTGAACTATTCCGGCGGCACCGAGATCAGCGGCGGCATCGTTGGCTGTTCGGTGGTGAAGCCGCTCAAGCCGTGCAGTTTCAACGCCCCGCTGCTGGGCATGGCGGTTGACGTGGTCGACGAACGCGGCAAGCCCGTGCGCGACCGGATCGGCGAACTGGTGGTCCGCAACCCCTGGATTGGCATGACCCGGGGCTTCTGGCAGGACGGGGAAGGCCGCTACCTGGACACCTATTGGTCCGAGTGGCCCGACCTGTGGCGCCAGGGCGACCTGGCCGTCCTGGACAGCGACGGGTTCTGGTTCCTGCTGGGCCGCAGCGACGACACGATGAACGTTTCCGGCAAGCGGCTGGGGCCTGCCGAGTATGAACAGGTGCTGGTCAGACAACCGGACGTGGCGGAAGCGGCGGCGGTGGGAGTGCCGGACCCACTCAAGGGCCAAAAGGCAGTCTGCTTCTGTGTACCCTCGTCCGATGCCTCCCCGGATCCGGAACTTGGGGAACGGCTCCGCACAGTCGTGGCCAGGGACATGGGAAGGGCCCTGCGGCCGGACGCGGTCTGCATCGTGCCGGCCCTGCCCAAGACCCGGAATGCCAAGGTCATGCGCAGGTTGTTGCGCGACATGTGGCAGGGGGATCCGCTGGGGGACACCACCAACCTTGAGGATCGATCCATCCTGGCCGAGGTGGAGGCGGCCATACGCGCCTGCCAGGCCGCCATGACCTCAAACGATCCCTGAAGGCGGGCGGAGGCCGGACCAGGGTGCTGTGCTAGAATCCGGAACCGGATGTGGG
Source organism: uncultured Caldilineaceae bacterium (assembly GCA_964566955.1). Taxonomy (GTDB): domain Bacteria; phylum Chloroflexota; class Anaerolineae; order Caldilineales; family Caldilineaceae; genus Bin34. Next base: position 8,640 of record CAZMKQ010000101.1, read on the forward strand.
ACTTGACCTCCCCTTCGCTGCACTCTCTGGATCCCACAAAATGCAGGTCACATGCCTCTACTGCGGCGCCGAAGCCGTAGTGACCCCCGATTATCCCGAGTGCCGTCAGTGCACCGGGGACCTGTCCTCCCTCATAACCCCCGATCTGAAGGCGGCCTACTACTACGAGAAGGCCCGCGATGCCGCCGAACAGGGCGCGCATTTTATTGCCCTGCAACTGATCCAGCGAGGGTTGCAGGCCCAGGACACCTCGGAACTGCACCTGCTGGCCGCAATTTTGTACGCGGACCTGGACCGGGAGGAGCAGTTGCGCGCCCATATCGGCGCGATTCCGGTCAATGATGTGCTGCGGCCCGAGGCGGAAGCCCTGCTCAAGCGGCTGGTTCAGCGGCGAACCGGATCCTTGGCTCAGGAACTCGACGGCAACTCCGGTTCCCCGGAAGCCGTCGCAGACGGATCGTTTTGGGGCTGGAGCCTGCGCAATGCGACCGTCGGGGCCATCCTGGTTTCGGTGGCCGCCATCGCGATTCTGGTCGTGCTGCAGAATCCGGTCGGAAACCTGCAGGCATTTGTCCCCGACTGGTTGACGCAGCGAGCCGGTCCCGCACCTCTGGTCCAGACCGAAGTTCCGGCAAGCGAGGCGGAACCGCTTCTGGCGGCCGCCGGCGCTTCCGCACAGCCCGACCCGTCGGCGGCATCCGCCGCGTCCGCGGAGGTCGTCCAGGCTCCGGAGCCGGCAACACAAGCGGCGGTAGCGAGCGCGCAGGCGGGCGGCTCGGAAGCAGGCGATGCCTGGTCGCAGCAGGTTGCGCTCAACGTCCTGGAGCGCATCGCGCTGAAGCGCATTGATTTCGGACCGGTCCTGGGCCAGCTGGGCTATCCGGAACTGGAGGAGCGGGAGATTGTGGCCGTGGTCCAGGGCGATCAGCTGGTACTGATGGGCACCGTGGAATCCCTGGCCGAACGGACCATGCTCCTGGATGCCGTCAGCGGCATTCCCGGCTTGGGCGAGGTGGACGCCGAAGCGCTGAACGTGGTGGTTCCGTCACAGACCCATATCGTGGTCAGTGGCGATTCACTCTGGAACCTTGCCTACCGCTATCTGGGGGATGGCAACCTCTGGCCCCAAATCGTGGCCGCCAATCCCAATGCGGAGGATGGCCTGCTGGTGATCGGCCAGGAAATCCGGATACCGGAACGGCAGATTCCTGTCGGTTCCTAGCGGCGAGGCGACAGCGCCCAGCCGGACCCATTCGGAAGCACCCGCCGCTGCGAAGGCGCGGCCTGCCTCCCGGCAACCCTGTCGGTGGCGCCGTCCGCCGACGCGATCCCCGGACCGCACCGTCTCCGGCGGCCGTGCGTCAGCGCGCCGAGGTCATCGGCATGATGACCTGGAGGAAGTCCCGGTCCTTGGAGTCTTCGGAGGCGGAAGGGCAAAGCTTGGCCGGCCGGTTGTTCTGTGTCATGTCCATGACCACGAATTCGGTCTGGATATGGGTCAGGGCATCGATCAGGTATTGGCCGTTGAAGGAAATGTCCAGGGCCTCTCCGGAAATCCTGGCCGCCAGCTTGTTTCGGCTGTCGCCGCGGTCGTTGCTTTCCGAACTGATTTCGATGCAGTCTTCCTCGGTGTTGAACTTGGCCGTGACAATGTTGTTGTTCTCGCGGGTCAGCAGGAAAGAGGCCCGGGTGGCCTGCAGCAGGTTGTTGCGGTCCACGATCACCGAGGTGGCGCCTTCCTGCGGGATGATCCGGTTGTAGTCGGGGAAGTGGGCGTCAACCAGTTGGCAGATGAGCAGGACCTCCACGAACGAGCCGCGTTCGTGGCTGAGGCCGTGCAGGTTGGCCAAAATCTGGCTGTGGTTGTTGGTCACGGCCACATCCACCGGCTTGGACGAGTCGGCATCCGCCAAGATGCGCGACAGTTCGGACAGGGCACGGGCGGGCACCAGGATCTTCTGGTCCCGATCCGCCTGTTCGAGGGTCGTGCGCCGCACGGCCAGGCGGAAGCCGTCCGTGGCGGCCAGGGTGAGACCGGCATCGGCCAGTTCCACTTGCACGCAAGCCAAGTTGGGACGATCCTCACCGGTGGCGGCGGCGAAGGCCGTCTCCTCGATCATCGTGCGCAGTTCGTGGGTGTCCAGATTCAGGGTTGCCTCCATCTCATGGATGGAATCCTGAACATCGGGGAACTGGTTGGCCTCGATGGTGTTGAAGGCGGTGCGGAACTGGCCGCAGGAAACCTCCAATTGCCGGGACTGGGCCAGGTAGGTCAATTGCACCGGCTTGCCGGAGGGCAGCAGGTTGACGAATTCCGTCAACAGACGCACAGGGACGGTCAGGGCCCCTTCTTCCTCCACCGTGCCGTTGATCCAGACGTTGATGGACACGTCCAGATTGGTGCAAACCAAGCGGATGCGGCCGTTGTCAACGGCAATCAGGATGTTTTCCAGAACCGGCATGGTGACGCGCGAAGACGTCACGCGGCCGGCGATCGACAGGCCCTTGGCCAGGTTCTCCTGCAAACAACTGATGCGCATGGGGGTTTTAAGGCATTGGTGCGATTGGCCGGGCGGAAAGCGACCCGTGATCATTCGCAACGAGAGTAAAGGGGAACAAAGTATAGCAATAGATGCGCGGCAATGGTCCTTTCGGACCACCGGCAGCACTATTGCAGTTTCTTAATTTTGGCCTGGGAACGCAACAAACAAACACTCTGCGCCAAGGATGCCCATCTGTTCCCGGTCAGGTGGCAGTTCCGGTCGCGCGTCCGGGTTGTCCGGATGACCGGCTTTGGCGCGGGAACAGGACCTTGGCAGGACAATGGAGTCCGGGCCAACTGGATAATGGTTCCCAACGCGTCAACTCGAGCGTGCCTGCAGCCGGCTTCACCGCCGCCCGTAAGATCGCCGAGACCGAACCGGGACCGCGGTGGGAAACGGCGCACCCGGGCTCAAGTTGCAGGGGTTGCCGCACAGCCCCTGTCAACCGAGGGCGAATGCTCCCCGAGCCGGTACCAAAGTGTGCCGGTTAAAGGAACAGGACCTCACCCGTTGTAACGGGTGTCCAGATCATCGATCAACCGCCGGTCCGGCCGCTTCGGTGCGGATGCGGCGGTCACGTCCTGTTGGGTGGTGCGCCGGGTGGGCTGATGGGCGGCCATGGAGCGTGTTTCATGCAATTCGGCCTCGCGCATGCGGTAGTTGGCGTCCGCCGCGAACAGTCCGGCCCGTTCCCGCTGCTTCAGTCCCAGGTTGCCGACCAGCATCTTCACGCGCGTGAGCGTACCCACCAGATCGTGGACGGGCTTGGTGCCCGTACCCAAAAGGATGCCGGACAGCAGGACATCCCAGGCCACCGGAACCTGATCCAGAATGCCGTTCGCCTGCGGTTGCAGGTAGCTGAGCAACCGGATGTCCGTGTATCCGGTGATGGCGACCCCCAGGACGCCGGCCATGATGAGGCTGAGGCCGCTCTTGAGTTGCGTGTAGTCGGGGCGTTTCAGGTCCGCAGCCTGCCATCCTCCGACGCGCAGCAGGAACCATTCGACCAGGTTCCAGAACACCTCGATCGCCCTTTCCAGGCTGGCGGAGGCCGCCAGCATGGGTACGAGCACGGGCCAGGCCTCGACTGCGTTGGCACCGGGAAACGTTTGGGCCGCCGATGCGGCCGATGCGGTCCGGACCGATACGAAGGCAAGCAACGCACCCAGGCCGGCGGCCCAGACGACGGTGGACCGCCAGCGCACCGGCGGCACGGTTGGGTGGTGCGGACGCGATGTTAGGGACATGAAGGCCCCGCGGTGTCGATGGCTGTGGCGGGGGGCGGGAAAGGGCCCTAATTAATAATCATACCGATTGCGGCCGGCATTGTTTCAAATGCGATCGAATCGGTTGCCGTTCAGATGGCGGCGGCCAGGGACGCCAGCAGTTGGACGCCGTACCCGGAAGCTCCCTTGGGCTGGCCAGGCTTGCCCTTGCCCTGCAACGCCATGTAGGCGATGTCCAGGTGGGCCCACGGGTAGTCCTCCGTGAAGTGCTCCAGGAACTTGGCCGACGAGGACACGCCTCCCATGCGGCTGCCCGCATTCTTGACCTCGGCCATGTCGCTCTTGATGTCTTCCTTGTACTCGTCGTACATCGGCATCGGCCAGACCCGGTCGCCCGTGGCGGCGGCCGCCGCCACGATGGCTTCCTGCAACGCATCGTCGTTCGCGAACAGACCGGCGGCCTGGGAACCGAGCGCAATGCCGATGGCTCCGGTCAGCGTGGCCAGGTCAACCACGGCGGACGGCGAAAACCGCTTGACATAACCCAGGCAGTCCGCCAATACCAGCCGGCCTTCGGCATCCGTGTTGATGATTTCCGCGGTCTTGCCGCTGATGCCGGTGAGAATGTCGCCGGGACGGTAGGCATCACCGTCGGGCATGTTCTCGACACAGATGGCCAGGCCGAAGACCCGGCGGGGAATGTTCAGGGCGGAAATGGCCAGCATGGCGCCGCAGACGGCACCGGCGCCGCCCATGTCGGTCTTCATCTCCTCCATGCCGGAGGATGGCTTCAGCGAGATGCCGCCCGTGTCGAAGGTGATGCCCTTGCCAAGGAAGATCAGGGGCTGCTGTTCCGCGAGCCCCTCCGGTTCGTGGCGCAGGATGATGAGCTGAGCTTCGCGCCGGCTGCCGCGGGAGACCCCCAGGATCATGCCCATGCCCAGCTCGCGCATGGCCTCTTCGCCGAGCACCTCGCACTGGAGGGCGGTATCCGCCGCCGCGGCCCTTACGCGGGCCGCCATCTCCGCGGGGTAGAGCAGGTTGGGAGGTTCATTGACCAAATCACGTGTGAAGCAGACCCCGTCGGCCAAGGCCCGGCCGGCATCCAAGCCGCCCTGCATGGCGGGAATCTGCTCGGCGTGGTACTCCACCAGCGTGCAGGTGGACACGCCCTGCTCCTTGTCGTCGGCCGGATACTTGCGCACCTTGTAGGCAGCCAGCAAGGACCCCAGTGCCAGAGCTTTCGCCATCTCTTCCGTATCCCGGCCGCCAATCCCGGTCCCGTGACAGATGGTGGCAACGGCCCGCACGCCCTTGAGGCCGGCGGCCCTGGCCAAGCCCGCGGCTGCGGCCTTGCGCGCAGCCAGGAAGTCGAAGTCCTCGGCCTTGCCCAGGCCCGTCACGATGACCCTGGGTGCCGCAATGGCTCCGTTGGTGTACAGCAGCAGTGTGGTGTCCGCCTCGCCCTTGAAGTCTCCCGCCGCGATGGCACTGGTGATCGCTCCGTTCAGGGCCCGGTCGACGAAACCCGTGGCACCGCCCGGGTGGTTGACATCCTCGAAGAGATTGACGACGACGCAGTCCGCCTCGGTGGCGGCGATGTCGCCTTGCTGAATCAGGAGCTCCATGGAAGTTCTGTCCTTATGAGTGGGCTGTGATTGGGGTGGGGATGTGCCGGTGTTCAGGCCTTCCGGGTCAGGGCCTGGAAACGCTCTCCGGCCTGATCCAGCGTCTCGTCGGTCTTGCAGAACGTAAACCGCGCCAGGTCCGCGACCAGGTGCCGGTTGTCGTCGCTGTAGAAGGCGCTGGGGGGAATGGCCACAACACCGATTTCGCCGGTGAGCCAGCGGCAGACGGTCACGTCGCGGGGTTCGGACGGGTTCGGCGGCACATCCAGGTGGCTGGTGTCCGAGAGGATGAAGTAGGAACCGTGGGGAACGCAGGAGGACAGGCCGGCGGCCTCCAGGTAGCCCAGCAGCCGGTCCCGCTTGGCCTGGTACATTTCCCCCAGCCACTCGAAGTAGCCCTGTTCCCTGGCCACGCGGAAGCCGGTGGCCACGGCCTCCTGGAACGGGGTGGAAATCGTGAACGGGATCCACTGGTGGGCCATCAGGATGGCGTGGACAATTGCGGGCGGCGCGATGGCCCAGCCGATTTTCCAGCCGGTGACGGAGAAGGTCTTGCCGGAACTGCCCAGGGTGATGGTGTGTTCCCACATGCCCGGCAGGGTCGCCATGCGCACGTGTTCCACGCCGTCGTAGGTAATCCACTCGTAGGCTTCGTCGCACAGCACGTAGACGGGCTGGTGGCTTTGGCTGTGCCGCTGCACGATGTCGGCAATCTGCTCCAGTTCCTCCCGGCTGAACATCTTGCCGACCGGGTTGTGGGGCGTGTTGATGATTAGCATGCGGGTGCGTTCGGAGAACGCATCCTCGAGACGGTCCATGTCCAGCTTCCAGTCGGCCGCCGTCAGCGTCCGTCCCGGCGTCCGCCCGGGGATTGCCAGCGGCACGTAGACCGGTGTGCCGCCGGCCATGACGGCACAGGCCGGGTAGCTGTCGTAGAACGGCTCCATCATGATCACTTCGTCGCCCGGATTGACGACGGCCTGCACCGACGCAAAGATGCCTTCCGTGGCCCCCACTGTGGTGACCACCTCGGTCATCGGGTTCAGGGTGCGGCCGAACAGCGGACCGTAGAACTCCGCCAGGGCCTCGACCAGTTCCTGATGGCCGCCGCTGCGCGTGTACTGGTTGAGATCCTGGGCGATGGCGTCCTGGCCGGCCTGCTTGATGAAGTCCGGCGCCGCGAAGTTGGGGAAGCCCTGTCCCAGGTTGATGGCGCCCCGCTCGTTGGCCAGGGCGGTGAACTCGGCAAAGACGGTGGCACCGAAGCCGGTGACCCGGTGGGCAGGTTCGAACGGAGGGGCCTTGTACGGGGCGGTTACGGCAGGCATGGACGGATCGCCGGGTGGATTCGAATGGGAAACGGGGAGAACCGGGCGCGGACGGCGCACCGGATCGGGGGATTATAGCCGCCGATTCGGGTTCCGGCCTTGCGCCGCGGCTGCGATCCGATGTCTGGTAGTCTGGGATCGGGGCTGTTCAGAAGTACCGCCAAGGAGTTCGGGTGCCATGCTTTCGGATTTGCGCATCACCGCCATTGAACCGCTGCAGGCCGATGCGGCCTGGGCCGCCTATACCTTTGTCAAGGTGGAGACGGATGAGGGGATCACCGGATACGCGGAGGTGACCGACTGGCGCATGCCGTCCGCGGTGGCCGGTGGTGTGCGGGACTTGTCCGCGGCCCTGATTGGCCGGAGTGCCCTGGCCATTGAGCAGCGTCTACAGGACATGCACCGGCAATCCTGCCAGGGACCGGGCGGCGTCATCCAGCGGTCGATTGCGGGGATTGAGTGCGCCCTGCTGGACATCAAGGGCAAGGCCCTGGGCGTGCCGGTACACGAACTGCTGGGCGGCAAGGTGCGGGATCGGATTCGGCTCTACTGGTCCCACTGCGGCACCTACCGGGCCCGTTACCCGGAACTGTACGGCAAGCCCCTGAAGACCTATGCGGATGTGGAGGCCCTGGGCCGGGAGGTGGTGGAGCGCGGCTACACGGCCCTCAAAACCAACGTGGTCGTGCCCGGCGAGCCGGCCCGGACCCTCAACACCTTTGATGCGAAGGATATGGACTTCGTGGTTTCCTCGGTCGTCAAGCTGATCGAGGCCTTCAAGCGCGGTGCCGGCGAACGGTTCGACACGGCCCTGGACCTGAACTTCCATTTCGACACCCTGGACGTGATTCAGATCGCCAGGGCACTGGAACCGTATCGGATGCTGTGGCTCGAAGTGGACTCCTGGGAACCCGAGGTGATTCGGCAAATCACCGAGTCGACGTCCCTGCCGGTCTGTTCCGCCGAGAGTGTCAACACGGTGCGGGAATACCAGCGGTTCCTGGACAGTCGGGCCATGGACGTGGCGATGTTCGATCTTCCCTGGGCCGGCATGAGCGCCTGCCTGCAGATTGCACGAGAGGCGGCCGTGAAGGAGATGCCGGTGGCTCCGCACAACTACTACAGCCACCTGTCCACCTTTCAGAACGCCCACATGTGTGCGGTGCTGCCCAACCTGAAAATCATGGAGACCGATGTCGACTCCTGTCCCTGGCGGGACGAGTACGTGACCGTGCTGCCGGACATTCGGGACGGACACCTGACGGTGCCCGACACCCCGGGCTGGGGCACGGAACTCAACGAGGAGGCGGTGGCCGCCCGACCCTGGACGGGCAACATCCCCTTCTAGCCGGCGGCCGCCGAAAGCCTATGCCGACGGAACAAGCCCAGGCAGGTGGTGCTCGTCGCGGCCATGCACGAGTTGCTCCTCATCCTGGCCGGGACGAGGTCCTCTGGCAGTCGAACCGCGGGCCCACGGCTGGCGAGGCTTGACATTCAAGCCAGTTGCTGAACCGTTACATCCAAAATCTACTGGCCAAAGATCGGCAGCGGCTTAACCTGTTCCTGCAGCCACGTGTGAAGCTTCTTGAAGCGGAACGTGTTGGTCTCGAAAAGCTTCATGAAGAACCGGTGGGCTTGGTTGTTGTCGCACTCGATGAAACCGCCGTTCTTGCGAAGGAAGACATCAGTGGCGTAGAAGGCGGTCCGCTTGTTTCCGTCCAGAAAGGGATGGTTCATCGCCAAGCTTTCCATGAGGGCTGCCGCCTCCTCGATGAGCGTATCGCAACAGCCGATCTGCGGGTGCGTGACGGCGGCTAACGCGCCCGGGTCGCGGATTACTCACATCTGGATGAATGGCATTGTGCATGGCAACGACCTCCTCCAGCGTCAGGAATTCCCGGCTCACGAGTCGGCGAGGAGTTCACCAAGGCGACGGTTGCGCTCGAGACTTGCCCTGAAGTGGGCCATCACTTCGGGGCGCACTTTCCCCTGCGCCTTGGCTTCAATGTAGCTGCTCATGGCATCTTCCAGCACGGACTGAAAGCGGCGTCCTTCATGCTTGGCAATGGCCCTCATTCCAGCCAGCAGATCCGGTGACACCTGACTTGAAAACTTTACTCGTTTGGCGGCCATGCGCTCCCTCGTCTCCCTGTTTGTGCCATTTCCGGCCAGGTAGGCAGAAACGTCAAGATACATCTTGATGTACATGGGTTGTAAGTACTCGGTCACGCTGCCAAGTTGAATCGTTGGCCGCGTTTACACGGTGGGAATACCGGTTGCTTGGTGCCGCTCTCCAAACCCATTTCCGTTTGGATGCCGCGGGATACGGTTCGTGCGGGCAGTGCATCCCAAAGCGTGTTTGGCATGGGATGGTGGATCAGGGATACACGGTCCTCAAGACCAACATGGTCGTGCTGGACGAGTCGGCTCGGATACTCTCATCATGGTGATGCATGTGTCATTGTTCAATCTGTCCCGGATCGGTTGGGCGCCTGCCTACAGATTGCGTGGGAAGCGGCTGTGAAGGAGACGCTAAGCGTCTGGCCCGAATAAATTTGGAGGTTGAAGTTGTGCGTTGACCTGCGCGAAGGCGGCATCCGCGGCGACCCGCATCTGGCGGGTGGAGGTGAAGGTGCGGTGGGGCATGGCCTGGTGCTTGACCCGGCCGAAGACCCGCTCGATATCGTTCAGTTCGGGGCTGTAGGCCGGCAGGTACCAGAGATGGATGCCCAGGGCCCGCAACTCCGGCTGGGCCGCCTTGACCTTTTTGCTCTTGTGGATGGAGGCATGGTCCAGGACCACCACGCGCGGCCGTTGGCCATCGCCGGGCAGGGCCTGGCGCAGCACGTCCACGAAGTGTTCGGCGCGCCAGGTGAAGGGGGCCGTCCACCAGGTCAGGGCCGTCTCCACCTGTGTGCCGGGAGCCGCCAGCACCGCCATCGTGTTCACGCGCCGGCCTTGGGGGTTCTCGTAGGGGACGACCGGTCGCACGCCGCGCCGGGCCCAGGTGTAGGTGGGGGGCAGGGAGGGGCTGAAGCCGGTTTCGTCCAGGAAAAAGAGGTCAAGGGTGCCAGCCAGGGCTTTTTTTTGAAGTCCGCCA
>CAZMKQ010000102.1:0-18368 GCA_964566955.1 uncultured Caldilineaceae bacterium
AAGGAAATCAGGACCAGCGTGGAGATCATGTAGACCAGGCGCCGGGCGATGAAGGCAAGCATCGTTCAGGGTTCTTCAGGCTGCGGCGGGCGGCGAATATGTCATGCCATCGCCTGGTGGAACCTGGTGGCGCAGGACGCGTCCTGCGCCACCAGGTTCGAATACGTCACATCAATCTACTGCTTGAAATACATCTGTTCCGGGTAAACGGCCCCGAAGTAAACCATGATCCACGGACCGGTGAAGCCGCCCAGCCCCAACTGTTCGTAGGACGGGAAGTTCCCGACATGGTCCAGGTGCGCCACGACCGTGGGGGTGTTGCCAACGGTGCCGATTACGAACGGTCCATCCTCGACATGGACACGAATAATGTCCTGGCTCAACTGCAGGCGCTTGGCGTCATCGGGTTCGACCCGGGCTGCGTTGTACAGCTCCCAAAGCCGCCAGGTCGGATCGCCCTCGTTGGGCTCTTCGCGCGGCGGGTTGCGGTCCAGCGGATCGACATCCAGTTCGGCGCCTTCCTTCTCGGTGCCGATCACTTTGTACCAAGAGCCGTAGAGAGGCGCCCAGCGGTTGTTGTCGACCGGGATGACCCAGTTGGGGAAGACAAGGAAGTTCGGGCCGTCGCCCAGGCCCCAGCAACTGCGGATGTCGATTTCGGAGTTGTCCTGCATGACACCCAGTTGTTCGTCGGGCACCACGTTGACCTGGACCCGGAGACCTGCGGCCTCCCAACCCTCCTTGACGATTTCGACGTTTTGGGCATTGGCACTGTTGGCGATACCGCCAGCACTGCAGTCGATTCGGAGCGTCAATTCATCGCCGCTGGGCAGATCGCGAATACCATCGCCGTCGGCATCCACAGCACCGGACGCATCAAGCAACTGGTTGGCCAAATCGACATCATAGGCCACGGCCAGGTCGCGCCATTGCCGGTAGAGATCCTTGCCGGTTTCGTCGGCCGTGAACTCGATGGCCTTGGGACTCATGGTGCCGGTAGTCTTCTCGCCCGTGCCGAAGTAGACGATTTTCTGGATCTTGTCCCGATCAATCGCGTGGGAGAGACCGCGCCGGAAATCCGTGTTGCGATACAGCTCCCGCTTCTGCGGATCGGTGTGGGTCCAGTTCGGATACAGGAGGAACGAGGCGCCGCCGCCCACGTCCCAGAGGTAGGTCTTGAGGCCCACGGCCGCTTCCGCATCGCGGAAAACCGAGAGTTCGCTCAGGGGCTGGTAGCGGCACGGCCGGCCACAGATTTCCTGTTCGCCGGCGATCACTCGCAGCTTGGACACCTCCAGGTTCTCGACATAGGTCATGTCGATGGAATCGATGTAGGGCAGCTGGTTGCCGGCCGTGTCGACGCCGTAGTAGTACGGGTTGCGATCCAGCACCAGGCGCGTGCCCGGTTCGTACTGCACAGGCATCCAGGGGTTCAGGACCGGAGCATCCGGATTGCTGGGCCAGTTCAGTTTCTCATCGAGCACCTCGAAGGTTTCCTCGTCGGAGTAGTCCGGATGGAACTGTCGCAGATAGTGCTCGGGCACAAACAGCTTTTCGTTGCCCGGGATGGTGCCGTTGGGCCACATGGCCAGGCGATCCAGAAACAGTGGTGACGAATCCGTGAACGTAAAGTTAAGCGTGTAGTCGTCGGACTTCGAGACTTCGGTGACCGCATCGGCAGACTTCATGTAATCCGGAGGCACGTCGGAATGTTCTGTGTTGAGAACCATGTCGTTCCACCAGAACAGGAAGTCATCGGCCGTGAAGGCATCGCCGTCGGACCACCTGGTGCCTTCGCGCAGGTACAGGGTCCATTCGGTCTTGTCGTCGTTGCTGGCCCAGCCTTTGGCCAAGCCAGGCCGCTTGTCCAAGCCGTCCTTAACCCAGTGGACCGGGGAATAGGCGTACATGGCCATCACGAGATGGGAGCCGCTGGACGACGTGTCGAACCTGTGCCAGGTGCCGCCGTACTGACCGATTTCGTTGTACGGCTCGATCACGAGCGGTTCCTTGGGCAGGCGTTCGTCAACTGGCGGGAGGGAGCCTGCAGCCACCATTTCGGCCAGCACAGGCGCTTCGCCGTAGGCTCCTTCCTCGGGCATCGCCGCCGCAGGGGCCTCGGCGGGTTCAGGCTCGGATGCAGGTTCTTCGGCCGGGGCCCCGCAGGCTGCCACAAGCATGGCCACCAAAGCGAGGGCAAACACCCAGCGTGTGCGTTTCAACATATTCTGATTCCTCCGGATTAGGGAGTGAATGGGATGGCCAATTATACGGTAGGCAGCCAGATTGATTGCGTTGGTGGACGGTCTCCCAACCCAGTTGGCCCATGGTCCGCCACGAATAAGGCCGTGCCGACTGCCGGAAACATGGCAAGCCGCCTGGAACCGCGCGTTCAACCACGCCCGACCATCGGCGTCTGGATCCGGAGTGTCCTGTGACGGTGCCTTCTGCCGAACGTGGGGACGGGAATGGTTGCAGGCCTACTCGAAGACCTGCTTGCCGACCCGGTAGCGTTCCACGTAGTCCCAGTTGATTTCCACGCCAAGGCCGTGGCCCTCAGGCACGGTGACACAACCCTCCCCATCGATGGAACTCAAACCATCCGAGTAGTCAAGGTAGATTGGGGTCTCGCTTGATCCGGGCGCCTTGGGGTGCACCAGTCCCATTTCGTAGTAGTTCGTATTTCTGATCGCGGCCATGCAATGCCGGGCAGCCGGCCCCGGTCCGTGGAACTCGATGTCCATCCCGATGGCTTCACAGGCGTGGGCCAGTTTCATGACGCCCGTGATGCCGTCGTACCCGATGTCGCCGCGCATGTAGTCGGTGGCATCCGCCAAGGCGAAATCCATGTGCGGCTGCAGTGTCCTGACATGCTCCGTCTGTAGCAGGGGTGTTCTGATCAGTTGCCGGAGCTTTCGGTGCATGAACTGTGATATGCCGCCGTCGCGGCCCGGATCCTCATACCAGAAGAAGTTGCACTCGTCGCAGGCGCGGCCCACCTTGAGGACATCCGCGAACGTGTGGAATTCGCACGCCGGATCCAGCATCAGGTCCATTCGGTCGCCCACACGCTTCCCCACTTCGCGCACGTTGGCGACTTCCTGGGAAATGGGGGCATTGCCCCAGCCGTGGATCTTGAATGCCGGATAACCCATCTCCAGACACTGTTCCGCGAAATCGGCGTAGGCTTCCGGCGAGGAGAGGCCATCCGGCTGTTCGTCGCCGTGGTAGGTACTGGCGTAGCAGGGGATTTTCTTGTGGTGCCCTCCCAGTAGTCGGTATAGGGGTTGCTCGTACAACTTGCCGGCCAAGTCCCACAGGGCGATGTCCAGCGGAGCCAGACCGATCCTGGCCACCTGCCGCTGGGCCCTGGAAATGTCCGAGTAGAAGCGTTCCCGTTCCAACGCATGGCGGCCCATCAAATAGGAGGCCAGCTTCGGAAGCTGGGAATAGTCTGCGGGGCTTCCCCCCACACACTCCCCGGATACGCCTGCCGCCGTGTTGATGACCAGGATGTGCCCTTCGGTCTTGACCCGTGCCCCCGGTTCGTACACCAGGTTGAACCCGTTGTAGTCGGTGCCCAAGTCATGTTTCTCGGTGGTGAAGGTGTGCAGTTCGATGGATGTGATGGACAGATCGCCGGCGTTGTTTGACATGGTCTTGGCTGCAAATGGGTGGGATAGGCGGCGAGTGTAGCACAGTCCCGCACAGCCGAATCCGCGGGTTTCGGACAGGTCCCTGTCGTCATGTCAAGGGATCTGCTATCGCAGCTCCGGTGTTCGCCCAACAAATATTGGCTTTACATAATTCCCGTGTGTTCGGGCGTGCCACAGCCGAACCAGCGAATTTGGACTGCCGGGATGTCGATCCGTCCCTTGTGAAAACCAAACTCCCCGGGAGCGCAACCAACCTGACCATCCGGGAGTTCTGGCACTGGGTTTCGCACGCTGGAGCATTGGTCACGAGTTTGCAGGGACAGGATGCGGTTTCAGATCGTTGAAGGCCCCCAACCTTGTACTCGAGGTGTCCCGATTGGGACTTTGAACGACTTGGCCATCACCGGATGCTCGGAATCCGTACGGTAAGATGCCCTGTCTCTTTCCTTGAGCGGATCGGGGCAGCGGAGGTTGGACGGAGTGCTCATTTCCAAACGACTGGAACAATGCCAAACAATCAGGGTGAAAAACCATCAGCTCGCCGCGCGCGCAAGCTGATTGAGAAGATGTCCGAGCAGGGAGAGGAATCCAGGGACGCACCTGAACTGCAGCCCGCGAAGGACTTCCTCAACAGCGTGTGGCAGGGCAACGCCATCTCACGGATCCCGTCTGGAGCCCGTCAGTTCAAGCAACCCGATCGCGCTTCCGGTTCCGGCCAACCAGACACGCGGGCAAACTCGGACAAAGCCGATTCGAATCCACAACATCAGGACAACCATGATGACTGACACCGCCAAGTTTCTTGTCTCAACCTGTATCGTCCCCTGCAACGACCTGCCCAAAGCCCGGGACTTCTATGTGGATCTGGGGTTTGAAGTCAGCTACGAGCAGGCGGACTACGCGATCCTTCGCAAGGACGACGTGTCACTTCACGTGACGTTCAGTGAGGGCTGGTACATCGATCCCAAGCTCAACAACACGCAAATCCGGATTGAGACAGACAACGTCGATGCTTTGTACGTCAAGTGCCGGGAGCTTGACATCGTCCATCCCAACGGCCCGTTGGAGATGAAGCCGTGGGGTTCAAAGGAGTTCACCATTTTGGACCCTGACAATGCCTGTATAGCTTTTTATCAGGAGATGGCTTGAGGCATTGGGTTCAACACCGTGACTCCGTTTGTGTTCCAACGACCTGCAGGAGGGTAGTCGCCAGGGGCTCCGTCAAGTTGACCCCGAGGCTGACGGGTTTCCACCTTCTCCCTCCGTGTTGGTGTGGGTGAACTTGTGGCGAAGGTGTGCAAGACAATGACCTGGCAACCCAGCAAGGCCGGCCACAGCCAAATGGGCCTGCCTCGCTGTCCCCACTGGCCAAACGCAAGGGATGCCAAACAGACAGCAACACCAAACCCACGTTTCATCGGCTGCGCCGGTGTAGGGCTTTCGATGATGTGCGAGCGGCACGCAGTATGAAGGAGCACGTGGCGGTATACGACGGTTTACCAGCCCTGTCGTTGGGATCAACGCATCTCGTGGAGATGCGCCGGGCAGGTGAACTGTACGTGGACAAGACAGGGCAAATTCAACAATTGCTGGATGAGTCCGCCAGACAAGTCTTTGTCGCGCGGCCCCGCCGTTTCGGCAAATCCTTGATGCTGTCAACCATCGAGTGCATGTATCAAGGCCACATGCCGGAGGTACAAACGCTGGGTGGTGACCCTATACCGGATTCTCGATTGTCCACCGTGGCTGACAGAGGGTTGTTCGCAGGTACATCTTTCGAAGGCAAACAACCCTCCAGAGAACGCCGTCCCGTGATTCGGCTGGATCTGAGCAACGTGCTCGAGCCTGACTCCACGGCAATGCGCCGTGCCCTCGTCCACGAAGTCTTGGATCAAGCTGGAATTTGGAGGAGGCGCGGGCTTGATCCTGGCATTCCGTTGGAGTATCTGCGCGTTCCTGGCGGATGTCCAGACAGCCCTGGAAACCTGCTTCGGTGGATGATCGGCGCGCTCAAAGACAGGTTCGGCAAAGAACCAGTGGTCTTGGTCGACGAATTCGACGCTCCGCTGACCATGTTCGGCAGGCAGTCCCCAATACCTCCGGAGTTGCTCAACATGTTGCGCGGGTTCTTCAGCTTTCTGAAGAGTGGCCGGCAGAGCCTGCACAAGGTTGTGCTGACGGGAGTTACCCGCAATGCCTATGCCCACCCCCTCTCGCCCTTGAACCTCGTCGTTGACCTGACATGGGATGCCAAGTTTGGGACGATATGCGGGTTTACGGAGGACGATTTGGTCGCTGCGGATGGACTGGGTCCGTACATGGCACGGGCTGCAGCCGAGATGGGAATGGACGAAGATGCATTGCGGGAACGGTTGCGCGACTACTACAACGGTTATCGGTTCGATCTGGAAGGAGGCAGCGTTCCTGTCTACAATCCCTGGTCGTTGACGAGAACCCTTGCAGATCTTGGGACCAAGGCGGGGCGGAACAGGTTCAGGCAGGGCCGATTCCCCAAGTACTGGGCAACCAGTGGTTCCTTGCAGCCTCTGGTCACATGGTTGGAACAAGCTCCTCGCGAGTTGCCGGAGACCTTGAGTGCTGAGGGAACCCTTGATCACAACGTCCTTGAGGATGCTGATCCCCGGCAGTTTTTGCTGCAAAGCGGATACCTGACCGTCAAGCCGGGGCTGGACGGTGGCCCCCCCTTCGCAGCGTTTCCCAACCGCGAGGTGGCTGAAGCATTCCTTGAGAATTTGAGGCGACTGGAAGCCGACTCGCAGGCACTGGCCATTGCTTATTCCAGTGACGACCGCAATCCGGTGTTTGTTCGTCTGCGTCGGATCATGCACCGAAGGGATTTTGGTGATCTGCCGACTGAGTTGGCGACTCTCCTATCGGGCTTTGCCGGAGTTCGCCTCAACGAACACGACCAATGCCTGAATGTCCTGCAGGCCGTGTTCGCTGCCCTGGGCGGATTGGATGTACGGGCGGAACCGAAGGAGGCCGGAGGTTGGCCGGATTTGGTGCTGCGTCACCCTGAACATGCCTGTGCGATTGAGCTGAAGGTCAACCGGAGCCTATCGGAGGCCAAACGTCAGGCTGATCGGCAGGATTACGGCAGGTCTTTGATGGCCGAGTATCTAAATACCGAGGATGTGACGGTGCTGGCAATCCACGTTGTCAATCGTCCAGGCCAAGGCCTGCGTGTGGAAGGTGCCCAGCGACCCGTGGGGGGCGATTCGGGCAGTTGGCAGGAATTTGAACCCGGAGGCCGCCCAACGTAATTCGAAGGGACTGTCCATTTGTACTCCTGTGGCAGACACACCATGGATCTCCTTCGGATCCGCATCCGCTAACTGGATTAGGCACCTGAAGCGTGTTCCGCTCCGGCATCCAGGGCTGTCATGGACTGGCCGAAGCGGCCATGACTAATACCACAGTGGCAAATATAGAGTGTGATGGTTGGGTGTCTCCCCAACGCTTGGAGGTTTCCCATGTCCCTTGTTCTCGCCGCTCCCCCCCGTTCTCCTGTCAGGGAGCTGGGTGGGGATAGACATCGCCAATGTACCCTCCCCTATAAAATAAGAGTATTAATTCAAACAATTCTGTCAACCGAGATGTCCCGGCTCCCGTAACTCGGCCACGCCCGGATCTGCCCCGACCGGTTGCAGGACCACGCGACCGGGCAGCGTGCCCGGTTCGGCACCCTCCGTTCAGTCTTTCACCAGTCCAGATGGACCCGGATGCGCAGCTGCATGTCCAGGGGCGCACGGGCCTGACGTGGGTTGACCTACCACCACGGGCAGGTCCGCGGCCTGCAACGAGGCCGTCAGGGATACTTCCCGGCTGCCGGTCGCCTCCACAACGATCCGGTCAGGGGCCAAAGAGGCCAGATGGTCGCACAGCGCGCCGATCCCGACCTAAACCGGGATCGGCGCATGAGGCCCAGACTTGCCGGCCCGCGCCATTGCTCGGCGAACTGGCTGTTGTCGGCCGTCGTGCCCTTCGAAGTTTGGTCAGGCCTCGACAATCTTCTTGAGCGGCCAATACCCTGTCGATGGTGTCTTCCCGCGATTGGTCCGACCTACTGGATTGCCGGATCTTCTGCAAGCGAAAGATCTGGTGGATCGGGTTGGGCGGCCTCGCACAGTCGGTATACCGTGTGTCCGGTGTACAAAACCAACCCACCAACCGTAACCACGGGCAGCACGGCCAGCACCGTAGGTGCAACCGAAAGCACCGTGGGTGCGGCAGCCAATGTCTGGGGTGCAACAGCCACCATAATGGGCACGACATTGGCAGTCAACGAATGGCCGGCCAAGGACATCGCACCCGATACCGCCCCGCCCACCACGACCGTCGTTGCAATGTCCACGACACCGTCCGCCATTGCTTCTTCCGGGTTCATGCGGCCATGATGAACATGAAGCAGATTTTCCAAGGTTACAACCGGTGCTTCAAAGCCCACGGCCCCAATCCAACCCCTGCTCAAGGCTCTGCGTGCCGAACGTGCAGCCAGCGCGCGTCTTGCCTTGAGTTCCTCCAGTGCAAGTGCTTCCTTGGCAGCTTGGATGGCCGAGGCATCCATGATGTAGGGCCCGCGCTTTCGGTTGAGGGTCTTTTCTTCCCAGACGACGTTGTCCAAATCGTAGGCCAATTTCGGGATTTCGCTCACCGGCTTGATATGGGACAGATCGTACTTGTCCAGGAATTCCAGTACCGCGTCCTCACCGCTTGCCCGGACACTTTGGGGCACGGTTCCGTACAGGGCCGCCGCCATGTCTTCGGTACGAACCTTCATTCCGGTCCTCAACCCGCGTCTCCGGAACTTCTGCTTCACTTCAATGCTCAGTACTTCCCAGGTGTTGGCGGCCGCCTCGGCCGCGTGCACCGTTCCGGCCCTGGAACCGGTGATGAGCCCGACGGCGACTCCCGCGGCCGCGCTGTTCCCCCAGTCGTCCAGGCCGAGTGTGTCCAGGGCATGGTGAACCTGGATGCCGACTCCGTCCGCGTTTGTGTCGCCCCATTCCGCAATGTCGGCGGATGTGACGGCTTCCGACGCGAGTTCCTCGATCCAGCCTCCAACGACCGCTATGTCCATGGAAGTCCTGGCGCGGTCCCAGGTTCCGGTCATCGTGCTGCCTATCGGAGCCAAATTGGTTGCCACATGGTCATGGAAACCACCAACGATGGACTTGGCGGTTTCCACCGGCACCAAGACATAGTCCTTGCACACGGAGGCAGCGGTTGATACGACAGCATCGATGCCGTCGCCCTGCAATGCCACGAATCCGGCATCGTCATGGTCAACCTGGAGCAACAGTAGACCTGTGCCTGCCGGTACGGCATCGTTCACAAACCCCGCAACATCAACTTCGGGGATGCCTTCAGCCACAGGCAACCAATAGTCAACCTGCACGACCTCCGCGTCCCCAGTGGTGGCATCCAGTGCCAAGATGCCCACAAGCAGGTCCTCCACCACCGACACGGTGTCGTCCACCGGATGGGAAACGGCCTCCTGCACATCCCACACCACGTCCCGGACGGTTCCCGCAACTGTGGCCAGCCAGCCGGCAGGTTGCGCTTCCCGGGAATCTTCAGGTTCGTCGGATGCGGCCCAAACGCAACTTTCCCCCACCGCAAACCACAGCAAGATGAATACCAGAACCGAATTCTTGGCGACAACCACGGATTGGTCCCCTAACACTAGGCAAACCCTGACCCGAACATCCCTTGAGGGTTTGAAGCTTGAGATAATGCTGCAAGGAACAGGTTGTGACCACCGGACAAGGTGCAAAGTGCCATGGACCACACTCCCCAAGTGCGCTCAGAATATCATGGCGTGGCCTGCCGATTGCCTTCTTCTTGTCACCGGAAAAAGCGACGGAATGGCGCGCACACAGCAGCTCTCAGTGGACAATTTGTCAAGGCTTGATTCCTTCCAATTCTGTCTTGCATCGAATCTGCTTGGTGGATAATGCTGGGGTCAATCCAGGAGACACAAGCCATGACACTTGCAGCCCCGGTTCTCGAACAGGATTTGGCCCAACCGACCCGTCAGCGGATCATCGACTGCGACGTACATCACCATACGGCCTCCCACAAGGCGCTGTATCCCTACCTGCCTCGGCAGTACAGGGAGCAGATGGACGACTTCGGTGCCATGGCTCCCGCGGTCGGTTATACCAACATGCCGGGCCAGGGCACGCGTCACGACCTTTGGCACGCGGTCGGCGGGGAAGAGAATCCCAACAACCAGCCTGCCGTGGCGGTCGAGCACCATGTGGAGACCTACGACATCGATGTGGCCGTCCTTACCGGCGGACCCTACGCCTACGCCGCACACCCCACCCTCGATTTCGCGGCCGCGGTCTGTCGGGCTTTCAACGACTGGACAGCCGATCATTGGCTCGACCATGACAGCCGTCTGCGCGGCTCCATCCACATCGCACCCAACGATCCTCAGCAGGCGGCCGCCGAAATCCGCCGGCTGGGTTCCGATCCGCGATTTGTGCAGGCCTTGATGCCGGCCGGTGCCCACTTCCCGTTCGGACACCGGATGTACCACCCGATATACGAGGCCTGCGCCGAATACGACCTGTCGATGTGCGTGCACTTTGGTGCCGAAGGCGCCGGCACCACATCCGCCCCCACGGCAGCCGGATTTCCAACGTACTACCTGGAAATGCGAATGGCCAGGCCCCAGATTGCCATGGCCCACACGGCCAGCCTGATTTGCGAAGGGGTCTTCGAGAAATTCCCGGACTTCAAGTTCCTGTTCATCGAACACGATGTGTTCTGGGTGCCCGGCCTGATGTGGCACATGGACAGTGACTGGCAGAGCCTGCGCGACTACACGCCCTGGGTGCGTCGCCTGCCCAGCGAATACTTGAAGTCGAACATCAGGTTTGGCTCACAGCCCTTCCCCAACCTGCCGGAAGAGGAAGACATGGAAACCTTCCTGCGATGGCTGGATGCGGACCGGACACTTGTGTTTGCCAGCGACTATCCCCATTGGGACTGGGACGAGCCGGCAACGTTTCTGCTGGGTGAAGACCCTGAACTAAGGGACCGGGTCCTCTACCGGAATGCGGCGGAGATGTACGGACTCGATCTTGAAGACTGAGCGTCGGCTGCGCCGGGCCGTTGTGGGCGTTCCGGACGACATTCCACCCGGTGGCCGCCGGATTGTCCAGGTGGCTGGCCGGGAGATTGGAATCTTTCACTTGGACGGCGAGTTTCTGGCCCTCCTCAACGTATGTCCGCACCGAGGCGCGCCGCTTTGTACGGGACGCTTGCGGCCGTCGGTTGAGATGGGGGAACCCGAGTTCGTCTATTCCGAAACCAACGAAGTCCTAAAGTGTCCGTGGCACCAGTGGGAGTTCAACATCCGGACGGGCGAAGCCCTGCACGGTGACTCGGCGGTCAGGACGTATCGAGTGGCGGTCGAAGGCGACGAGCTCGTTGTCTACTTCTGATTGATCTGATTGATTGCGGTCCACACACAGATACTCCGTCCGTTCCTCGGATGGAGTGCGCCCGCAGGTTCAGGTACCCGTGGCCGAGGAGTCCGCAGGGAACGCCACCAAATCGGCACCTCCCTGCCGAACCCGTTCCACCACGCCGCGCGCCTCCAGATCCAGCTTCACCGTGATCGTGTACCAGGAAACCGATCCGGGAAAGCTGTCACCGAGACGAGCCTCAACCCTTTCGGCCAACTGCATGAACCTGCACGGACCCTCTGCTTCCAGTACCGCGAGGATGGCTTCGCGGATCGGGTCGTACTTGGTCCGGTCTATGCGCACACCCTTTTTGCCTTGGGGGTGCAGGCACTGAATCTTTTCCGACATGGCGGTTGGGTCCCTGTTCGCCGGATGGGGAGCGGTCAACTTCCTTCACTGGTTCATTCCGGTTGAACCGGTTGCTGTGCGCCAATTCTCTGGTCGAGAAACTCGGCCAAGTGCAGGGCCCGTCGGTCCGTGAAGTGGCTGATCTGCTCCCGGCAGCTGAATCCGCTGGCCACTAGGCTGCCGTTGGCTGGCATCTCCCGTATCGCCGGAAACAGCCGATCCTCGCCCACCGCCTGGCTCACTTCGTAGTGGTGGTCCAAGTACCCAAACTCCCCCGCCATGCCGCAACAGCCACTGGGAATCACGCGCGTGTTGAAACCCAGGTTATTGAGCAGGTCGGCGGTCGGGTTTCCCGGAACCAGGGCGCGTTGGTGACAGTGGCTGTGCAGCCACACGTTTTGTGATGAGGCATCCAGATCCAGCGGCTCCACCCCCGACTCCACCAGAAACTCCTCCAGCGTTCGGCTGTTGTTTGCCACCGTTGTAGCCAAGCCCCTGTCGGTCGCCAAGTCGGGAAACTCGTCCCGCAACGTCAGAATGCAGCTTGGTTCAAGGCCGACAATGGTTCGACCGCGCCCAACTGGCTCCATCAATTCCCGGCAGAGTCGATCGGCTTCTACGCGTGCCTTGCGCAATTGGCCGCCCGTAATCAAGGGCCTTCCGCAGCAACCCGTGTCGTAAAGGATCTCCACGTCGTAACCCAGCTTGGCGAGTACATTGCCGGCGGCCTTCGCCACTTCGGGCTGAAAGAACCGCGACCACGTATCCACCCAGAGGGTGACCGCGCGCGTCTTGGAACCCGCAAGGCTCTGTGCATTCGGAGCACGCTCCAGCGAGGCCTGGCGGAAGGCGGGGAAACTGCGCTCCGGGTGCATGCCCAGTCGGCGCATGCCCCATCGGCCCAGAGGCGAACGCGCCATCGCGTTCAACGCGGGAAACAACCATCCTGCCTGCGAACTCAACAAACGCAGCGCGCCGGGCATGAGGCCCATCAGGCGCGTGAACAGGGACATCCCGTTGTGGTCGTTGTAGGCCTGCAGGTATTCGACCTTGATCCGGGCCATGTCCACCGACGACGGGCATTCGGTCTTGCAGGCCTTGCACCCCAGGCACAGGTCCATGACCTCGTACATGTCCTTGGTCCACAACTCTTCTCGGGGGATGCGGCCGGCCATGGCATTGCGCAGGGAATTCGCACGCCCGCGCGTGGAGTGCTTCTCCTCCCGTGTGGCCATGAAGCTGGGACACATGGTTCCCACGTCGAGCTTGCGGCACACACCGGCCCCGTTGCACATTTCGACGCTGCCGTCGAACCCGTGGTCCGTGGTCCAGTCGAATACCGTGGACCAACCCTGGGCCTTGTAGTCGGCACCGAACCGCAGGTTTTCGATCGGGGTCTGTGCATCCACGATCTTGCCCGGATTGAGACGACCGTCCGGGTCGAACAGGTGCTTGACTTGCTGCAAGGTACCGTAAAGGGACGTTGTGAACAGTGACTGGTTGTAGTAGCTGCGGGCCAGGCCGTCCCCGTGTTCACCACTCATGACACCGTTGCACTGCCTGGCGAGTTCCAGGCTGTGCTCGCCGGCAAGCTTCAGGTTTTCGGCTCCCCGGGCCGTATGGAGATTGATGAGGGGCCTGACGTGGAGACAACCGGCCGAAGCGTGCGCATAGACAGCCGTGGAAGGTACGTCCGGCAATCCGGCACAGTAGTTGAGGATGCCGTCCATGTAGTCGGCCAGGTGCTCCACCGGTACACTCACATCCTCGATGCCGGGGAACGGCTTGTGCTGACCACGCTGCCCCATGAGAAGGTTGAGGCTGCTCTTGCGCAAATCCCACACCTTGGCCTGGGCCGCAGGGTCTTCGACCACGGTCACGGCCCCTTTCCATCCTCGTCGCTGCATGTGATCGCGCAACCGGTCGGCCTTGAGGCGCACTTCCCGTTCATCCTTGCCGTAGAACTCGGTGAGCAGGACCGCCGCGGGATCGCCTTCGATGAAGAACAGGTTCCGGCCCCCGGTCAGCTTGGCCCTGGCCAAGTCCATGAGTTGGCGATCCAGCAACTCGGAGGCGCTGGGTTCCATGGCCAGCACATCCACCACGGCGCTGCACGCCTCGACCACTGATTCAAAGTGGAATACCAGCAGCCCGGTATGCGCAGGGACGCGCACCAGCTTGGTTTGCACCTCGGTCACGACACCCAGGGTACCTTCGCTGCCAACCATCAAATTGCTCAGGTTGAGCCGGTGGTCCGTGCGGTCCCGCACCGCGGCTGGCACCAGCGGCGAGTCGAGGTACAGCTGGCGCGCCAGGGAACCGTCAACCAGCGGCGGCAGCAATCGATCGAGGGCGTATCCGCTGGCCCGGCGCCAGTGGCGCGGCCAGTCGGTGAGGATGTCTTCCTGGCGGTCGAGCACCAGGTTGGCCAAATCCGAGTAAATGCGGCCTTCCAGACTGTCCAGTTCGCCCTTGCGCCGCGCCTCGTCCGCGTCCAGCGGACGGAAGCGCGCAAACGTTCCGTCCGAAAGGTACACGTCCGTCTCGATCACGTTGTCGATCATCATCCCGTACAGGATGCTGTGGCTGCCGGCGGAATTGTTGCCCACGCATCCGCCAATGGTGGCGCGGTTGGCGCTGGCCGGATCGGGACCGATCATCAAACCGTGCTTCCTGAGCTTCAGATTCATGCTCTGCAGATTCATCCCGGGCTGAACCCGCAGTGTTTCCTCCTCGACATTGACCTCGATTACATCCTGCATGTAGCGGCTGAAGTCCAGCACCACGGCCGTGCCCACGGCCTGGCCCGCCAACGAGGATCCGCCGCCGCGGGGCAACACCGGGAAGCCGTATCGGTTGGCGTGTTCCAGAACGCACTGGACATCGTCCGCGGTTCTGGGCAGTACCACGCCGAGCGGCATGATCTGATAGACCGACGCGTCTGTGCTGTACAGCATGCGGCTGTATTGGTCAAACCGTACGTCGCCGTCGATTTGGCCCGCCATCGAGTCGGCGGCGTCCACCAGCTTTTCCGCTTCGCCCTGAGGCTCGAGTTCAAGCGCAGTGGTCTTGGGAGGGAAGTTCTGCACTGGTTCGGACCGGTCCTTTGGTAATGTGGGGGGGGGCTATTGGGAAGTTCCGACAACGAGGGGCAGGTAGCACATGTCAGACCGGAACGATTCGCAGGTTGTTGTCTACAGCACCACTTGGTGCCCGGACTGCATCATGGCCAAGAAGGTTCTCGATTCGATGAAGGTGGACTATACCGACATCAACATCGAGCAGGATCCCGACGCGGTCGAAACAGTCCTGTCGATCAACAACGGCAGCCGATCGGTTCCCACCATTGTGTTCGCGGACGGATCCACCCTGACCGAGCCCAGCGTGGTGGTCCTGCGCAATCGCATTGTGGAACTCGACCTGGCCGGTTAGGCCGCCTCCAGCGCCTGGCGGAAGTCCGCCAGCAAGTCGTCCGTGTCCTCAATTCCGCAGGCGACGCGGATCAGCCCCTGGCCAATGCCGACGGCCTTGCGTTCGATGGCTGTCTGATCAAAGTGGGACAGCAGCCACGGCTGGTGCACGAGCGTCTCGGTGGCTCCCAGGCTCCCGCCCAGTATGGCCAGCTGCAGCCGGTCGTTGACGGCCGCCGCCGTTGCGTGGTCCCCCAGATCGAAGCTCACCACGCCGCCAAATCCCTCCATGAACCGGGCCGCGGTCGCGTGCTGAGGGTGCGACTCGAGACCTGCGTACCAGACCCTGCCGACTTTGGGATGGTGCTCCAGCATCTCCGCCAAGGCTTGTGCATTGGCATTGTGTCTTGCCATGCGTAGGCCAAACGTCTTCAAGCCGCGGATTACGCTGTAGGCCGTGTGGCTGTCCACCACGCACCCCAACTGGGTTTGAACTCCGCGAAGACCTGCGATTTCCCATAGGTCGCCGGTGATGGAACCGGCCATCAGGTCGTTGTGGCCCGCCAGGTACTTCGTTACGCTGTGGACGACAAAGTCGATGCCGTGTGCCAGCGGTTTGCAGTTGTAAGGGGTGGCGAACGTGCTGTCCACAATTGTGACTGCGCCACAGTCCCTGCCAATCCGGGCCAGGTGTTCAAGATCGGTGCAGTAGTTGAAGGGGTTCGACGGAGACTCGACCAGGATTGCGGCAGTATCCGGGCGCACCGCCTGTTCCAGCGAATCCGGGCAGCCAGTCTCGACGAGCGATACTTCCACGCCGAACCGCGTCAGCAGTTCGCAGGCGAACTGGCAGGTGACCCGGTACAGGCTGTCGCTGAGCACCAGATGGTCGCCTGCCTTTAGCACATACAGCAACAACCCGTTCACGGCTGCCATGCCGCTGGAAGTCAGGATCGTATCGACATCCAAGTCCGTGCCGGCCGCTTCCAGGTCCGTCAGCTTGCATTCGGCCGCCCGGCGCGTCGGGTTCGTGTTTCGGGCGTAGTCGGGCCGTTCGCTGCCGGCCCGGTGCCGTTCCTCCACAAACTCCGCCATTTCCGCCGTGGACGCGAACGGGAACATGACCCCGGTCACGATTGGCTCCGTGACACTGAGGGACGATCGCCTGCGCGGTTCGCCTCCATGCACGCTGCGCGTGGACGGTCCTGGCCCTGGTACGCTGGAACGTTGGCTGGTCACGGGTTGCATCTAACTGCGTCTGGTTTCAGGGACGGCCCACAGCCGGGTGCGGCCGCTCAGGCGGCACCAAGTCTACCGTAGCGCCAACGATTGAGGAGGGCGTCTACCGGCCTCACCTTTCGATTGGACTGGACCGACCATCGTTGCTGCCAGGTGCATGTGCGGGATGCACTTCGGGGCCGAACCGCCGGCACAAAGGCCGTCGGAAATCCGCATGTGGCTTTTCCTTGGGCCGAGACGGTCACTATAATTATCGCTGTACGGCACGCACAGATGCCGCTCCACGAACAGCCAAGGGTTGCCAATCCCATGGAGATGCAAGCGGTCGGGACATTCGACGACGGCGGACGCGAGCCCTATCCCGAGGGTCTATACGACACCGTCGGCCTTGCCGAGTACGTTCCGACGATGGCGGATATCGGGCCTGACGAAGTCGCGTTCTTCAGTGAGAACGGGTATCTGGCGGTCGAACAGTGGCTGTCCCCGTCCCGGTTGGATACGGCCTTGGACGCGCTCATGTCGCTGCTCGACGGTGCAAACCCCGATTTCAAGGGCGTGGTCTACGAAAAAATTGCTCGGGACCATGACCTGGCCGGGATGACGGCAACGCGCAAGCAGGACTTCGTGCGCAAGTTCTGGCACTTTGTGGAGTTCCATCCCAACCTGATGGAGCTGGCCCTCGATCCCGAGCTGCTCGGGGTGGTCAAGTCCCTGATTGGCGAAACGCCACTTCTTTTTCAGGACATGGCATTGCTGAAGCCGCCGCGTATCGGTCGCGAAAAACCTTGGCACCAAGACCACGCGTACTTCAACTATGACCTCGACACACGCGTGGCGGGGGTCTGGATCGCGTTGGACGAAGCTACCGAGGACAACGGCTGCATGGTGATCGTGCCCGGTTCCCACAGCAAGGGACCGGTTATCCACTTCAGGCGGCGTGACTGGCAGATCTGCGACACCGATGCCCGTCAGGATCCTCCAGTGGCCGTTCCCCTGCCACCAGGCGGGGTCCTGTTCTTCGCCAGCTTGCTCCACCACGGCACTCCGACCAACCGATCGGATTCGCGACGGCGAGCCGTTCAGTTCCATTACTGTCCGGAGAGTGCGCGCAAACAGGCACACGAAAAGCGGTTGCAGGTTTTTGGTGCCGAGGGCAAGGACGTAACCTGCTGAAAGGTGCGGCCGGTTGCACCAATCCGGTCGGCAGACCCGCGGCCGCGGCCACCCCCAAAGCCGCGTTCAACTCGTCCCGTTCTCCCAGAAGCTCGGTTCCGGGACTGTCCTTGGGCACGGGCAGGCCGTCGCTCCGATGCGGCCGGACGCTGTCTCCGGACTTCGTATGGATGGATGTCAATCCGGGCACCTGTCGGACCAATCCCATCCGGCAACCGCGTCCGGGGCAGGCCGATGCCTTCCATCGTTGAACAACCCACTATAATCGACGTTTATATGGAACGTCTCCCACCGGAATGGTGAGTGCAGTTTGAGTGCCAAACGCAGCCGATACCTTGTTTACAGCCTGATTCTGGTGGCAGCCATTGCCCTGCTGTTCAATTTGTCCGTCCGCATGCGCGGCACCACGGACGAACTGCCGCTCAGCACGCTGGCCAGCCAGATCAGTCAGGGCGCGATTGAACAGGTTGTAATCAGGGGTGACCAGATCAAGGTGGTCAACCGCTTGGAAGGCCAGTCGCGCATCAGCCGCAAGGAATCGGGCATCGCCCTTTCCGAGGCCCTGAACATCCTCGGTGTGTCGCCTGCGGACCTGCAGGATGTCACGTTCATCTCCGACGTGCCCAGTTCCGCCGGCCGGTGGCTCGGGCTTGTCTTCAATCTGCTGCCGGTCATTTTCATCGGCGGACTGTTTCTCCTGATCATGCGGCAAAGCCAAGGCGCGAATTCCCAGGCCATGATGTTCGGCAAGAGCAAGGCGCGCATGGTCATGGGCGAAACCATCCCCTTCAACTTCCAGGCCGTGGCCGGCAACGACGAGGCCAAAGAGGAGTTCATTGAACTGGGAGCTCGTATTCCGGCCGGCGTACTGCTCGTGGGGCCCCCGGGTACCGGGAAGACCCTGATGGCCAAGGCCGCCGCCGGCGAAGCCAACGTGCCGTTCTTCACCATCTCCGGTTCCGAATTCGTCGAGATGTTTGTCGGAGTCGGCGCCAGCCGGGTCCGCGACTTGTTCGAACAGGCCCGCAAGGCCAGCCCCT
>CAZMKQ010000103.1:0-18273 GCA_964566955.1 uncultured Caldilineaceae bacterium
ATCGGCCACACGGCCGACAAGGTCGAACTGCTGATCCTGGGCGGCACCTGGAGCGCCTATTCGCGCGAATACCGCAACTGGTACGTTCAGCGATGCCTGGACGCCATGAACTGCGGCGACGGGGCGCACCATGCCCAAAGCCCATCGCTGGAAGTGGCGCTCGAACGCAACGTCTCCGCGCGGCACCGCAACGTCGGGCTGGTTGTCGAGACCCGACCGGACTGGATCACCCCGGACGAAATCCGCCATCTGCGCTCCCTGGGAGTCACCAAGGTCCAGATTGGGGTCCAGAGCCTTGACGACCGTATTCTCGAACTCAACAACCGGGGCCACACCGTGGCGGAAGTGCGCCGGGCCCTGGACCTGTTGCGGACGGCCGGATTCAAGCTGCACCTGCACTGGATGCCCAATCTGCACGGTGCCACGCCGGAATCCGATCGGCGCGACTTCCGCCGCTTCTTCAGCGACCGGTCCATATGCCCGGACGAGATGAAAATCTATCCCTGCTCGCTGATCGCGGGCACGGAACTCCACCGACTGTGGCAGCAGGGGCTGTACCGACCCTACACCGAAACCGAACTGGTGGAGCTGCTGGCGGATGTCAAGCCGACCATCCCGCCCTACACGCGCATCAACCGGCTGTTCAGGGACATCCCGGCGCACCACATCCAGGCAGGCGTCCGAACCAGCAACCTGCGCGAGGTGGTACAGCGCGAACTGGCTCGGCGCGGCACCCCGTGCGGCTGCATACGGTGCCGCGAGATCAGCCAGGCGGAAGTGGATCCGGATCGGCTGTCCATCGAGACCGTGCGGTACCGGACAACGCTCACGGACGAGTTTTTCATTGCCTGCACCACGCCGGACCCGGAACCGGACCGCAGCGCCAGGCTGGTCGGTTTCCTGCGGCTCAGCCACATCCGGGAACCCGGCACGGGTAGCCATGCATTTCTGGACGAACTTTGCGGCGCCGCCATGATCAGGGAGGTGCACGTCTACGGAAGGGCCCAGGGGCTCGGCCGCGGACGGGCGGGAGCCGCCCAGCACGCCGGTGTCGGCCGGCGCCTCCTGGACGAGGCCGCGCGCCTCAGCGCGGATTGCGGCTTCGAACGGCAGAGTGTGATCGCGGCCACCGGAACCCGCGGGTACTACGCGGCGCGGGGATTCCGCCAGGGCGAACTGTACATGCACCGCGATCTGCACTGACGGCGGCCGGTCCGAACCTTTTTGCCCAGCCGTTCGACACCTGCCTCGTGAACCGCCCGGCACAGTTGCCGCTCCCCGACCTGGTGGCCGTCGTCCTGACATTGGACGAGGCGCCCGAGATTGCGGCCTGCATCCGTTCGCTCGCGGCGTGGTGCCCTCGGATTCTGGTACTCGACTCCGGCAGCCGGGACGGCACGGTGGCGATCGCCCGGGCCATGGGGGCCGGCGTCTGTGCCCGTCCCTTCGACGACTACGCAAGCCAGCGCCAGGCCGCCCTGGACATGGTTGCCGCGGAATGGGTGCTGTTCGTGGACGCCGATGAACGGGTCCCGCGTGCACTGGGCGAGGAGATTCTGGC
Organism: uncultured Caldilineaceae bacterium; assembly: GCA_964566955.1. Taxonomy (GTDB): domain Bacteria; phylum Chloroflexota; class Anaerolineae; order Caldilineales; family Caldilineaceae; genus Bin34. Next base: position 1,562 of record CAZMKQ010000103.1, read on the forward strand.
CGTCGTTCGGGACGGCTGCGACGAGCATGACCTGGCCGCGGCGCGGATCCCACGCTCCAACATCATCATGGAGCACACCATGCAGGCCGGCGGTTTCCATCCCGACTTCCAACTCCGGCTGCTGCGCAGGGATCGGGTCTCCTACCGGGAGGCGGCCAAGGTCCACGAGGAGGCACGGGTGGACGGACGGGTGGTGTCGTTGGCCGAACCCCTGCTCCACTACAACTACGCCAGTTGGCAGGAATTCCATGGTCGGCAACGGGCCTACGCCCGACTGGCCGCCTTGGACGCGGAACCAACCCCCGGCCTGCCGCTGCTGCGCATCCTCAGCCAGGGCTGGCACACTTTTCGATGGCGGTTTGTTCACCTGGAGGGTTGGCGGGACGGTCCATTGGGGCTGTGGTTGGCCCTGTGGCTCGCCTGGTACTACGGATGCCTGCCGGTACTGATTGCCCTGCTCCGGCCCGCCCGCGCAGCTCCGTCGGGCTAAGCCGGACGGGTCGGTTGCACCGTATCCCGCTTCCACAACACACGAGGCCCGTTCTCCGCATGGCTCACATTCTGATAATCGAAGACGAACCCGACCTGCTGCATACCTGGGCCTACTACCTGGAACAGGGCGGCCACAGGGTCACGGGAGTCATGGACGGGGTCACCGCCAGCGACATGGCGCGCAACGTCAACCCCGACCTTGTTATTCTGGACCTGCACCTCGTGCACAACCAGGAGAACGAGCCGGTGCGCGGCATGGACATCCTGCGGGAACTGAGAACCGTCTCCAACGTGCCCGTTCTGATTGCCACGGGCAACTTCACGGACCAGTTGGACCGGGTCCTGGGATTTCGCCTGGGGGCCGACGACTACCTGATCAAGGGCAACTTCGGCGTGCAGGAACTCATTGCGCGCGTGGAATACCAGCTGGCCCGCCACAGCGCCCACCGGCGCGACCCCGAACCGCAAGCCGCGGAACACGACCCCAGCATCCTGGCCGCGGGCGACCTGAAGCTGGACCGGGATCGGCAAATCGTGATCCGCGGCGAGCGGCAAATCGATCTTTCGCCCCAGGAATTCAAGGTGCTGCTGTGCCTGATGCTGAACCGGCGCCGCAACATGACCTTTGTCGCCATTTGGCGCCACTGCTGGGGGGACTCCTCCGCGGACATGGCCTCCATCCGCAACAACATCCGGATCCAGGTTTCCGGAATTCGACGCAAGCTGCACGACACCCGCGCCGCCAACCCGCTGATCGTCAGCATCCGCGGGGTGGGCTACTGCTTCCGCGGCTGACCGCAAACGGCCGTCCACGTGGGCTATTCCTTCGCTGCGCGCCTGCTGCGATACGGCATCGCGGCCGCGGTCGTTCTTTGGACGGTCTGGTTCCTGTTTGCCAATCCGGCCATTCCGTCGCCGGGTTTCTTCGCCTCCCTGGCCCTGGCGCTGGTGCCCACCGTGGCCGCGTGGCTGACCGTCCGGGCCTACCAGCGGGAACTCTGGTTCCAGGCGGGCAAGCGCCTGGCGGAACGTTCCGGGGAGATGGGCACGCAGGAGCGGCCGTTGACGGATCCACTGCGGCCTTCCTGGCTGCAGCGGCAGATTGAGGAGGTTCTGGCCGACGCGGCGGCCGGCGAAATGATGCGCCAGGACCAGAACCGGGCCCTGGCACACATGCTGGACACCCTGGCGAACGGTCTGGTCACGGCATCGCCCAGTGGATTGGTCCATGCCATCAGCCCGGAAGCCGCCCGGTTCTGGAACGTGGCGGAGACCTGGAGGCAGCAGCTTCTGCATGTCGACGCCGTGTTTCACCGGCGGCCGGCGGTGTACGACTCCTGGCGCGAAGCCGTGGAGACCCGGATGCCCCTGGCGGCCAACTGTGAGTTCGACGACAGCAAGGAATCACTTCTGGTCCTCCATCAACCGGTCGTCGGACGGGATGGCGAACAGCTCTGGTACACGGCCTGCCTCAACACGAGCGAACTGACGCGCAGCCGCCTCATCCGCAGGGACTTTATCGGCAACCTGTCCCACGAGATGCGCAACGCGCTGGCCAAGATGCGGGCCAACGTCGAGATGATGGAGGCGACGCGGCACGGGACCGAACCACCCGGGATCGCAGGCGGACGCACATCGCCCGAACACAGGTTGTTGGCCACCATCGGCGAGATGCACGCGCTGCAGGAGGGCATGATGGACCTGTACCTGCTCGAGACCGGCCTCAACCCGGTGTCACCCAGCCCCACGCACCTGCCTACGTTCCTCGCCGACTTCTGCGACAGTGCCGAGGCGGAAATCCTGGCCAGCGGCCTTGTGCTGTGCCTGGAACCGGTGGCGGACCTGAGCCTGCCGGTCGATCAGCCCAAGATTTCACGGGTCCTCACCAACCTGGTGCACAACGCGATTAAGTTCACGCCGTCGGGCGGCACCATCAGCATTGCGGCCGAAACCGGATCGCTGCCGCATGCGGATCCCGTTTTCCAGTTGGGCCTGCCGTCCGGCCTGTCGGGAGCCGAACGGGCCCGGCTGGCTCCGGTGCCCATGGTCATGATCCGGGTTCGGGACTCGGGACCCGGCATTCCCCTGATGTCCATTGCCCGGGTGTTTGAACGGCTCAATCAACTTGAAGACGGCCAGGAGCCCACCGGCACGGGTCTGGGCCTTTCACTCGCCTGGCACACGATGCGTGCCCACGGCGGTCTGATATGGGGGCGGAACAACCAGCCCGGACCCGGCATCACCTTCACCATCGCGCTGCCGCTGCCGGACACGGACGGCACGGCTACACGGTCAAATTGAGCGGGTTGGCGGACATCAGCCACATGAACAGGAATACCATCAACACCCCGATCAGGATTCCCACCAGGGTCTGACCCAGATCGTGGAAGCGCAGGTGCAGGCGCGCCCACACAACCAACGGCAGCAGGAGCAGCAGCGGCAGGTAGGCGGGACCGACGTCCAGCAGGAAGAAAAGGGCCGCCAGAACCAACGACACCGCCAGCGAATGGAGGCTGACCTTCCACCGGGTGGTGATGGCCCAGAACACGGCAAAACAGACGGCGGCGGCGACATCGGTATAGACGTGGGACCCGATGCCCTGCCACCGCCACATGACGAGGCCAACCACGACCACCCCCGCGATGGTCATGCCCAGCGGCAACACCCGGTCCGCCCGGCGGTTCAGTTCCAAGTCGAGGTCCTTGCCCCTGACCCGCAGAACGGCCCAATAGGCGGAAAACAGGGCCACCAGCGCCCCCAGGTGGGTCCCGGCGAACACGAGGCTGGGGCCGTCCCGCGCCAGGGACCACGGCAGGAAGAACACCAGGGACATCAAAATCAACGGGTTCAGCGCATAGGACACCGCCCAGGCCAGCGTGTCCTGCCAAGTGTGGCTGTCCGGAGCGACCGTCGGCGGTGTCGCGGCGGCCGCGGACGGTCTTGAATTAGGAGCCATGGCCCACCGCGGCGGCCCTGCGTTCGCGCATGCCGGCCTCCATGGACTTGGGGTAGCGGGGCCGAAGCCGGGAAATCCCGTCCAATCGCGCTTGGCTCTCGGCATCAAGTTCAAGGTCCACGGATCCCGCCGAGTCCTCGAACTGTCCCAATGTGCGGCATCCCACCACGCAACTGGCAACAGCCGGCTGCGACATGACCCACCTCAAGGCAACCCTGGCCGGTGTTGCGCCCGTCGACGCGGCCACGTCGCACAGTGCTTCCAGGACCTGATCGGCCTGCGCCGCGAAGTAGACGGACGGAAAAGCCCATCCCTCCGCGGACCGGGTTCCTTCCAGCGAGCGTTGGCCCGCCCGGTACTTGCCCGTGAGAAATCCCCCCGCCAACGGCGCCCAGGTCACGACTCCCACGTTCTGGGCCAGGCAGGCAGGGACCAGTTCCTCCTCAATGTCGCGGACCACCAGGCTGTATTGCAGCTGGTTGGCCTGGAACCGCTGCCATCCACAGCGCGCACTCAGGCCCAAGGCGGCGGTCATGCGCCAGGCCTCGTAGTTGCTGCAGGCGATGTAGCGCACCTTCCCCTGCCAAACCAGATCGTCCAGGGCCGACAGCATTTCCTCGAGCGGTGTCTCTTCGTCCACATGGTGGATGTAGAGCAAATCGATCCAATCGGTCCGCAGTCGGCCGAGACTGGCCTCCACACTTTGCAGGATGTGCCGGCGCGACATGCCGGAATCGTTGACGCCGGGCCCCATGGGGTTGAAGAACTTGGTGGCGACCACCAGGTCCTGCCGACGCGCCCCCAGAAGCTCCCCCAGCATCGACTCGGAGCGGGAATCGGCATAGCTGTTGGCCGTGTCCAGGAAGTTGACGCCGCACGCGAGCGCGGCATCCAGGATGGCTGTCGCCTCCGCGTGCTCCGTGGACTGGCCGAAGGTCATGGTGCCCAGGCAAAGTTCCGACACCTTGAGCCCGGAAGCCCCAAGCCTGTTGTAATTCATGAAACATTCCCCCGGAATCCGGATCGCCGGTCCTGTTCGGCACGCAGGCGGTGCAACAGCGTGGGCGGCGGCATGTCGACGTCCTGTCTGGCAATGGCCGTGCCCCGGGCCACCGGCCGCCGCAGCCGCGCTCCGGCGCACAGGCCCAGGGGCAAGAGCCCTTGGGCCGCGGCCACGTCGGCTCGTTCGCTGAGGCCCACCACGGTGTATCCGCCGCCGCCGTCCAGTTCGGTCCCCGCCTTGAGATCGGTTTTGGCCACGGTGATCACGTCGGCCACAGGCAAGGGGGCCGGCTTGCCCGTCGCTTCCCCCATCAACACGGCGCGCATGATGGTCAGGGGCGCGGTCACGGCCACGAGGTGATACGGACGCCAGAGCAGGAAGGTGTCGCCGTTCCCGCCGCAGAAACCCATATAGTCCAGCAGGTCCTCCTGCACATAGGCATGTTCGGCGCGAAAGACGGCGAACACGCCCATGCCCAGGCCGTTGGCCAAGGGTTTGCCGGTCTCCGGGTCCACGGAGTTGGCCAGTTCCACCACGCCCTCGCGGCCCAGGATTCCGCCCGCTGCACGTCCACAGTACACGGCGGGGATCCGTTCCCGGCTGACGGCCCGTTCATGCATGCCGCGCACATCGGGCACCAGTCCCGTCATGTTGGCCAGCGCGGTCATTTCAACCTGGGCCTTGGTCCCGTCCCGGAACGAGTTGTACATGCGCGTGTTGATGGTGCGCCGCGCCATTTGCTCGTCGGTAAACCCAAACCGCTCCTGAACCGTGTCCGGGGTGCCCGCCCGGTCGTCGGCGTGCATGATGGTCCCGCGTCCGGCGGCCACAACTTCAAATCCCAGCAACCGCGCCCAATTGACCAGGTTCATGATGGCACCCGGCTGGTCGCCGTCGACCAGCGTGTACACCAAACCCTTGGAATCGGCGCGCCGGCGCAATATGGATCCGATGGTGGTATCCGCCTCCACATTGACCATCACCACGTGCTTGCCGTGCTCGATGGCCGTGGAGGCGATGAGGGCGCCGGCCAAGGGGGAGCCCGTGGCATCCACCACCAGTTCGATGATTTCGCTCCTGGCAAGCTCCGCGCCGTCGGCCAGGACACAAGGCTGTCCGTTGCGGATGCAGGCGTCGACGGCGGAGGCGCTCTCCACTTCCCGAACGGCGTCATCCGGCACCCCGGCAGCGGTCCAGGCATGCCGGGCGTGGCGGGGTTCCAAGTCGGCCACGCCGCCCACGTTGATACCGTCGATGGCGGCCAGCTGGACCGCCAATCCGGTACCGAACTTGCCGGCGCCCACGATCCCAATCTGCACAGGACCGTCGTTGAACAAACGGCCTCGCAGCAGATTTTGGAGCAGCGTGTACATCAGGTCGGCTCAGGTCCCGCACGAGGGCTGTCGCCCGACATCCAGAGCGGAACCCCTCGGCGCCGGCCCCACGTCAGCAGAGCCAGGCACGCCTTGGGCCAAGCGGCACGGTGGCCGCCCGGCGCGTTTCGGGTTCCTGCGGCGGGCCGTGCGCCATTCTACCTGAGCAGGGGCCGGCCACCGTCGTTCCGCCGACGCGGGCGCGACGGAATCAGGAGCGGGCCTGCTCCCACAACTCGTCCAGCCGATCCACCAGTTCGCTCCGGATCCGGTCCCGGGTCCGGCGGAAGGCATTGCGCTTGGCATCGCCGGGTCCAATGGCATGAGAGGGATCGGGGAGGGAATGGTGCACCACCGCGCCTTCTCCCACCCACACCGGACACTCCTGCGCGGCACTGTCGCAGACGGTCACCACCAAATCGAGGCCGGCATCCCTGAATTCGTCCAGGTGCTTGGCACGGAGCGCACTGGTCGGCACACCGCTTTCCTGCAGGACCGCCCGGGCCTGCGGGTGCACCCCGGCCGGGGATGGCGCCACCCCCGCGGACACGGCCTGCCACTCCCCGGGCCGTACATGGTTGGTCAAGGCTTCCGCCAACTGGCTGCGCGCCGAATTGCCGGTGCAGATAAACAGAACGGTCTTCACGCGCAGGCTCCGGGTATGCGGGATCGGGAAACGTCGGCTACTGGGAGAAGCTGATCATCCGGGTGTATTCCTGGACATCCCGGGCCACCATGCAGACCAGATCGGCGAAGCGCTCGACTTCGCGCGTGGCCCTGATGTATTCGTACAGCGTGGCGATCAGGGATTCGTCGCTGGTCTCGGCCATGCGCCTGAACAGCTCCTCCTTGACGCTCCGGTCCAGTTCGTCCACCTCGTCGTCGTCGGCAATGACCCGGTCAATCTGATTCAGGTCTCCCTGCTCCCAGGCCGAGAAGGTGGCATCGTGCATGTGCCTGGCCTTGTCGTGCATCAGGGCCAGGCCGTGCGGCAGGGGATACGGCGGCTTGTCCATCACGCGGTCCGACGACCGGGCCAGGCCCTTGGCCTGCTGTCCCATGCGTTCCAGGTCCAGCGCCACGTTGTAGTAGACAATGATGCGGCGCAGATCGTGGGCCACCGGCTGCTGCCGCGACAACAGGGTGAAGCAGCCCCGCTCAATCTCCGCCCGCTTGCTGCGCATCTCCTCGTCGATGGCGTACACCGCCTCGACGGCGTCCGGGTCGCGATCGGCCAGGGCCCGGAACCCCAAGTCGAACTCCTCCCTCACCACCGCCGACATGATGTACAGCTGGCTGCGCAGGTCGGAGAGTTGACTGTCAAACGTACGCCGGATGGTGTCTGCCATGGCCTCCCCTGCTAGCCGAAGCGGCCCGTGATGTAGTCGTTGGTGCGGGGATCGTCCGGGCTTTCGAAGATGTGGTCGGTGGAGCCGACCTCGACCAGCTCGCCGGTGCGCGTTTCGGGGATCACCGAGAAGAAGGCGGTGTAGTCCGACACGCGGGCCGCCTGCTGCATGTTGTGCGTTACCACCACGATGGTGTACTGCGCCGCCAGGTCCCGCATCAATTCCTCGATGTGCAGGGTGGCAATCGGATCGAGGGCTGAACAGGGCTCGTCCATCAGCACGATGTCGGGCTGGACGGCGATGGCCCGTGCGATGCAGAGACGCTGCTGTTGGCCTCCGGACAGGGAAAGACCGCTTTGGTTCAACTTGTCCTTGACCTCATCCCACAGCACCACCCGGCGCAGGCAATCCTCCACCAACTGCTCCATGTCGCCCTTGAACCCGTGGATGCGGGGTCCCCAGGCCACATTCTCAAAGATGCTCTTGGGGAAGGGGTTGGGCTTTTGGAACACCATGCCAATGCGGCGGCGCACCTCGACCGGGTCGACATCGGGACCGTAGATGTCCACGCCGCGGTAATGCACCGATCCTTCCACGCGGGCCACATCGACCAGGTCGTTCATGCGGTTGAAGGTGCGCAGGATGGTGCTCTTGCCACAACCGGAGGGACCAATCATGGCGGTGATGCGGTGGGTCGGAACCTCCATGCTGACATCCGATACCGCGTGAAAGCCACCGTACCAAACCTGCAGGTTGGAGGCTGTCAGCGCGTAGCCGCCGCCCTCGGTGGTCCCGTCAACGTTTGAATCAGCCATGGTTCGGTTCCTACATCCGTTGAGATTCGGCACGGTTGCGCAAAAGCACCGCGGTGGCGTTTATGAACAGCAGCAGCACCAGCAATACCAGGATGGCGGCGGCGGCGATATTGCGGAACTCCGCCTGCGGACGCGAAGTCCACTGGTATATTTGGATTGGCAGCACGGTGAATTTCGCGAACAGGTTGGTCGGGTCGACCGAGATGAAGGTGGCCGCGCCGATCACCACCAACGGCGCGGTTTCGCCGAGCGCCCGCGACACGGCCAGAATGGCACCGGTCAGGATGCCGGGGACAGCCATCGGCAACACGTGCCAGCGCACACACTGCCAACGGGTGCTGCCGACACCGTAGGCGGCCTCGCGCAGGGAATCAGGCACCGCCCGGATGGCTTCCTGTCCGTTGATGATGATGACCGGCAGAATCAGCAGGCCCAGGGTCAGGCCGGCCGACAGAATCGTGCGCCCGCTGGCCTCATCCGCCGACACCGTGCCGAACAGCGAACCGCTGGTGATTTGGGTGAGGGCGCGCACGAAAATCACCAGACCCAACATGCCGTAGATGATCGACGGCACGCCGGCCAGGTTGTTGATGTTGGTCTCGATGATCCTCCCGAACCAATTGCGGGAGGAAAACTCCTCCAGGTAGATCGCGGCCCCGATGCCCAAGGGCACGGAGAAGATGATGGTGATGGCAATGACCCACAGCGATCCCAGCAAGGCCGTGCGGATGCCGGACAGGGCCGCGTTGGCGGACTGGGGTCGAACAAGGAAACCGGGCGTCAGCCAGCTGCGGAATTCGGCAATGGCGCCCTCGGACTCTGCAAAGGCCCGGATTTCGCCCGGACGCACCAGGGAATCCCGCAACGTGAAGGTCGCCAGCACTTCCGGCTCCTTGACGCGTTCCTCCACCAACGCCAGGAGGTTGGCACGGCTGCGGTCCGTCATGGGTTCCTCGCGGTCATAGCGACGGAGCAGACCGGCGGAGAGATGGGTCTCCAGGACCGCCAACATCGCGTCGATACCGAGATTGTCCAAGTTCGGCAGGTCCTGGTGCGCGGCCCATCGGCTCAATACACCGTCTTCGTCAACGACGAACACCAGCGAAATGCTTTCGGCGGGCCAATTGGGAACCAGATCGGACCACCGGCTGCCTTCGCGCAGGAGTTGCCGCAACAAGGTTTCGTCGAGGCCCAGCAGGAACTGGTTTTCTTCGGGCACCAGAGCGATCAAAGCCAACGCGGCATGTTGATCCCCGATTGGCACTCCCCGAAAGCCATCCGGTACGGCCGGTACCAGTTGGGACGACAATACGACCACCGCATGGGGATTGCCATCCATCATTTTGAGAGCGTCCACGCGCCGTTCCGCGTGGGTGATGTGGGAACGTTCCAGCAGGACAATGAGCTGTTCGCTCAACTGATCGCGCACCACCACGTAGCCCCAGGTGCTGTTGACCACGTTGTACAGCAAGGTGGTCAGCACCAACAGGCCGAAGACTGTGGAAACCCGGATCAGACCGCGCCAGACTCGGCCCCTGACCCGGCGTCGGCGCGTTTGGGCTGCTTCCGCGGCCCCCTGCGGCCAGTCGCCCGCGCCGACCGCGGCCTTTTCAGTGAATACCCCCATCAGTCGTACCTCTCGCGGAAGCGGCTCGCAATGGCGCGGCTGAAGATGTTGAGGCCCAAGGTCATCAGGAATAGCAGCAGGCCGATGGCAAACAGGCTGTCGTAGTCCAGCGAGTCGTAGCTGATGTCGCCACCCGAAATGCGGACGATGTGCCCCGTCATGGTTTCGGCGGACTGGAAGGGGTTAAGTGCCCGCAGGCCGCCCAGCGCTTCGCCCCAATCAGCAAAGTTGCGCGGTCCCGCCCCTGCCGCCACGGCCACAATCATGGTTTCGCCCACGGCACGGGACATGGCCACAATGAAGGCTGCGGAAATACCGGACAGGGCTGCCGGCACCACCACGCGCACGGAAGTCTCCAGCTTGGTGGCACCCAAGCCGACCGCCGCCTCCCGCAGGGCCACCGGCACCGCCCGCAAGGCATCCTCGCTCATGGAGGTCACGGTGGGTAGCACAAGGACCCCGATGACCAGGCCTGCCGAGGCAATATTGAAGATCTCGACCACCTCGACCCCGAACATGTTGCGCAGGATGGGGGTGACGAAGGTCAGCGCGAAGTAGCCGTAGACCACGGTGGGAATCCCGGCCAGTACTTCCAGAATGGGCTTCAGGATGCGGCGCGCCTTGAAGCTGGCGTACTCGCTAAGGTAGATGGCAATGAGCAGCCCCAGGGGCAGGGCCAGAGCCATGGCGATCAAGCTGGCCCCCATGGTGGCGTTGACCAGCGGCCAAATGCCGAACTGGAGGGTCTGGGGCTGCCATGTCCAACCGGTCAGGAAGTCCAGCAGGCGGACTTCCTCCCGCCGGAAGAAGAGGAGCGCCTCCTGACCCAGCATGTACACAATGCCGATGGTCGTAAGAATAGAGATGGCGCCGCACAGCCAGAGCGCGGCGTGCATGAACTGCTCGAACGGTCGGCGGCGTCTGCCTAGACCGCGTCGGGCGTCCACTTCCATGCCGAGGGCCCCAGTCAGGAATTCGGCTCCAGGTTTTACGCTCATGGCGGCTTGCATCCAGTCCCAGGATCAATCGTCGTCAATCGTAACAAAGGGAGGGGTGAACCGGTCCCGCGGGACCGGTTCACCCCAAACGCCCGCGTTCAAGCGCGGGCCAGACCGCTACTGGCAGCCTGGCTACTTCTCCATCGCCATCTTCCAGCCGTCAATCGCGGCCTGCATGTCGGCTGCGGAGGCCGGGAAATAGCCCACGTCCACGATTTCCTCGTTCACGTAGGTGAGCACGAAGTTGAGGAAGTCGGCGACCTGAGGCTTCTCATGGAGAATGCCGGCGGTCGAATACATGAACAGCGGCCTGGCCAACGGGTAGGAGGCGTTGTCCACGTTGTCGGCAGTGGCTTCCACGCCGTTGACGGACAGAACCTTCAGGGTGTCGGCGTTTTCCTGGTAATAGGCGTACCCGAAGTAGCCGATGGCATAGGAACTGCCCAGCACGCCCTGCACCAGGACGTTGTCATCCTCGCTCAGCTGCAGTTCGGCAGAGGCCAGAATCGGCTCCGAATCCTCGTCGAACACCTCTTCCACAAAGTAGTCGAAGGTGCCACTGTCGGTTCCCGGGCTGAAGCGCTGAATGGGTTCGTTGGGCCAGTCCGCGTTCACGTCCGACCAGTTGGCCGCCGTGGAGAAGATCTGAGCCAGTTCTTCCATCGACACGTCCGTCAGGAAATCGTTTTCCTGGCTCACGACAACCGCCAGGGCATCCGTGCCCACGCGCAGTTCGATCGGAGCGCGTTCGATGGCATTGCAACTCTCCACTTCGCTATCCTTGATGGGGCGCGAAGCGTTGGACACGTCGGTCTCGCCGGCTACGCAGAAGCGCTCGAAACCGGCGCCGCTGCCGATGCTGGAAATCGAGATGCTGCCTTCATAGCCCTCGTCCACGAAACGTTCCGCCATGCGTTCGGCGAGCGGGTACACCGTGGAGCTGCCAGCGATGATGATGTCTCCCGTGACAGCCATGGGATCAACCATCGGCAGGCCGGCGGGGCCCATTTCCATCGCCTCTTCCTCGGCAGCCGCCTCTTCGGCGGGTTCCGGCGCCGGAGCGGCAGCCGGTGCGGGGGCGCAGGCGGCCAGCATTGCCACCAGCAACAACAAGATAACAACCAACAGTTTGCGCATTGGATTCTCCCCAAAGAGATGCGGTTGAATGCGTTGGGAGTATGTCGGCTGGCCGGGACCAAATGCGCGCAAGGTTTCGATAGTTTGTTAAGGGACCTTCACAATTGGGACTGCACACCGTGGCGAATACCGGTCCGCCCGGTTCCAGGCAGTGTCAAGGACAGGCAGGGGCCATGGGCGCGACAGATGGGCAGGACCGCGTTGGGGCTGCCGAGGATCGCCGCGCAGGGACTGGGCCGGCGTCCCCGGGCGCGCCCTTGGGGCAACACGGCATCATGGATCGCCTGCCGAACGCCGCGGCGGGCGAAGTGCGGAACTCGGCAGCCGGGTTGATTGGGCGCGACGCCCTGGTCTTCGAACGGCGATTGCCAGACTTGCACCGGCAGTCGGTCCAGGACCCTGGTGGGGCAATCCAACGGTCGATTGCCGTGAATGCGTGCGCCCTTCCGGATATCAAGGGCAAGGCCTTTGAGATTCCAGTGCATCGATTGCCAGGTGGCAAAGTACGGGCTCGGGTTCGATGGTATTGGTCCCACTGCGGCACCCACCGCGTGCCGTCCCGAACTTTACGGCCAACCACTCGTCTGCGCCGATATTGAATCTTGGTTACAATCCCCAATATTTGTTGGCAATTCTGGACGTGGTGCGGGGACGAGCGGTTTGACGGAGCGGAAGGTCTTGTCGTGCCCCTACTAACAGTCAAAGAACTTTCGATCCGGTTCGGGGGCATCTTGGCGTTGGACGGCGTCGGATTCTCCGTGGACGAAGCGGAGATTGTGTCGATCATCGGTCCCAACGGTGCGGGGAAGACGACGGTGTTCAACTGCCTCACCCGCGTATACGATCCCATGAAGGGCTCCATTCGGTTCATGGGCCGGGACCTGCTCAAAATGAGGCCCCATCAGGTTGTCGCCAACGGCATGGCGCGCACCTTTCAGAATTTGGAACTGTTTTCCTCGATGTCCGTGCTGGACAACCTGCTGGTGGGTCAACACTCGAAAATACGGTACAGTGCCCTGGATGCGGTTTTCCGCCTGCCCAGGCAAATGCGCGAGGAGAGGGAGGCTCGTTCGCGGGCAGAGGCCACTTTGGAGCTGATGGAGCTGATGCCAGTCCGGGACATGCCCGTCCACGCGCTGTCCTACGACGTAAAAAAGCGTGTGGAGATAGCCAGGGTCCTGGTTTCCCGGCCCAAGCTGGCGCTGCTCGACGAGCCGGCGGGCGGCCTGACCCACCAACAAGTGGACTCCATAGCCCGCATTGTCCGGGGCATCCGAGACGAGTTGGGAATTGCGGTATTGCTGGTGGAGCACCGCATGGGATTGGTGATGGACATCTCCGACAGGGTATGCGTACTCAATTTCGGCAGAAAGATTGCCGATGGGACGCCGGCAGAAGTGCGCCGTGATCCGGTGGTAATCCAGACGTACCTTGGTACGCCGCATGTTGACGCTTAAGGACATTCGCGTCTCCTATGGCCAAGCGCCCGCCTTGCACGGCGTCTCGTTGGAAGTGCCGGAAGGCCACATCGTGACTCTTCTCGGAGCCAATGGGTCCGGCAAGAGCACCACCATTCGCGCGGTGGCGGGTCTTTTGCCGATCCAGGCCGGATCCATCGATTTTGAAGGCCGGGAGATTGCCGGGTTGTCCACCGAGGCCATCGTGAGGTTGGGCATATGCGCGACGCCCGAGGGCCGCCAGTTGTTCGGCGAGATGACGGTGTTGGAGAACCTGCGCCTGGGCGCGTACACCCAAGGGGAGGGCAAGGGCTTCGATGAACAGCTGGAGAGGGTGCTCACCTACTTTCCCGCCCTGAGTGGGAGGCTTGAACTGCCGTCCTATCTGCTGAGTGGCGGCGAGCAACAGATGCTGGTCATCGGGCGGGCGTTGATGGCGCGGCCCCGGCTGTTGCTCATGGACGAACCTTCGCTGGGCTTGGCACCGCTTCTGGCCCAGGAAATGTTTGCCGGAATCATGAGCTTGAGCAAAGCGGAGGGTATATCGGTGCTGCTGGCAGAACAGGCCGCCGACTTGGCGGTGGGAATTTCCGGGTATGGCTACGTGTTGGAAGTGGGCAAGGTGGTGCTGGGCGACACCGCCCGGAATTTGCTGGACAACGAAGAGGTGCGCAGAGCTTACCTGGGCCACTGAACTTCGCTTGGGCCGCAATAGGAAATGCCATGGACCTCTTTCTGCAACAGCTGATCGGCGGCATCGCCAGCGGAAGCATGTTCGCCATCCTGGCTCTCGGCATCGTGTTGATCTACCGCGCCACCGGCACCCTCAACTTTGCCCAAGGGCAGATGGCCATGTTCTCGACGTTCGTCGCCTGGTCGGCGATGAGCACGGGCATGGGCTTCTGGCCGGCGGTCTTGCTGACCCTGTTGTCCGCGCTGGCGATGGGGGCCTTGGTCGAGTGGCTGATCGTGAGGCGGGTAGAAGGAACTTCCGACCTCAACTCTCTTATTGTGGCGATGGGGTTGTTCCTCATTTTCGACGGGTTGGCGTTGTATGTTTGGGGACCGTTGCCCAAGAGTTTCGGCCCCTTCAGCTTCTTCAGCGGGGGCGCGTCTTGCGTTGGCGGGGTGTGCATCGGGCGTCTGAACCTGGGCATCCTGATAGTTTCCATCGCGACTACGGCCTTGTTGTATCTGCTATTCCAATACACCAGGTTTGGTCTGGCGTTACGGGCAACGGCCCTAAACCGGCTGGCCAGCCGGTTGGTGGGCATCCCGGTGGGCCGCATGTTGAGCACGGGTTGGGGTTTGGGCACCGCAGTGGGCGCCATAGCCGGAATACTGGCGGCCCAAAGCCTGGGGCTTGACATCCGGACGATGTTTTTTGTTGTGATGTTCGCCTTGGCAGCGGCAGTGCTGGGCGGCTTGGACAGCCCTGTCGGAGCCGTGGTCGGCGGATTGATCATCGGAGTTGTGAAGAATTTGGCCGGCACCTATACGCCTTCCAGCGTAGGCAGCATCGACTTGGCCGTGGCCTTCGCAGTGATTGTGCTGGTGCTGATGGTGCGGCCCAATGGCATTTTCGGGCGACCCGTCCGGATGCGCGTGTAGCCGGTGCAAGCCCTCCCACCCGGACTTAAACCGATAGGGTTGCTGCTGCTTGGCGTGTTCCTGGTGGTGTTTCCCTTCCTTCACGAGTGGCCTTTCTTCAGAGTGTTCCTGAGTGAATTCCGGACCTTCAACGCCACCATGTTTGCCGTTTGGCTGCTCATACTGCTTGGCATGAACCTACTGACCGGATATAGCGGACAGGTCTCGTTCGGACACGCGGCGCTGGTCCTGGCCAGCGCGTACCTGACGGCGGTGCTCTCCCAACAATACGCCTTCCCCTTGTGGAGCGCCATCGGCTTGTCGGGGGCGGCGACCGCCGTCGTGGGGTGGGTGACGATAGGCATCCCGGCAGTGCGCTTGAGAGGGCCTTACCTGGCCATTGCCACGTTCGGTTTGATGTTGGCCTTTCCCCAAATCCTCAAATTGAATGCGCTGACCCGGTGGACCCAGGGGGCGGTGGGCATCAGGGGCGGCACGGTGGAGCCTCCCGGCTTTCTAGGGGGCGTACTGGACGGCCGGGAGTGGATGTATTACGTCGCGATGGCCGCGGCGGTGGCCATGACAGTCTTGTTCCTGAACCTTACGCGGAGCCGCACGGGCCGGGCGTTCGTAGCCTTGCGGGACAGCGAGGTGGGCGCGGAACAGATGGGAATCGACGTGCCGAGGCATAAGGCGTTGGCCTTCGGCATCAGTTCGCTGTATGCGGGCCTTGGGGGAGGGCTTTTCTTCGCCGTACAGGGATTCGTCTCGCCCGACAGCCTCGGTCTCATCGACTCGATATTCTTCCTGGTGGCGATAGTGATTGGAGGACTGGGCAGTGTACTGGGTTCCATAGTCGCAGCGTTGTTCCTAACCTTCCAGTCTGAAGCCATCAGCGCTTTGGCCGGATTCGTACCGGGGGCCAACAACCTGCGGAACGTTTTCTACGGGGCGTCCCTGATCGCGGTGATCGTTCTTTTTCCCAAGGGTATCGCGGGATTTTTCCAAAGGCCTACGTGGCCCAAACTCCGATGATGGAACCTTGGAAGGCCCTGGTCGTCCAGGTCATGACGCCGGGTGTTGGCCTGTGTACGGATTTGCGCCGTCGCCGTTCGACATCCAAGCAAGCCTACGGCCCAAGGCAGTGGCATCCAATTGGATTTGGGATCGAGGCCGATTAGCCGGCACAGGCAGTCCTTGTTCCAATCGGCCACCAGCTGCTTGTGGGCGGCGTGTCCCGTGCGGATGCGCCTGTCATCCTCGCCGAAGGCGACATCCAGGACCCAGTGGTGGGCGTTTTTGGCACACCACCTGTAGTAGGAGTTTGGCCTTGGGGGGCAGGCTGGATCCGGAACCGTCCAATGTAGGCCGGTGTCCATCCGCCCCTTGTCACCCCCCATTGGATGCAATCGCGCTGGGCCCACGGCACTGTTTTACTTTCGTTGATGTTAGTCCGAGACCCGGGAGGAACGGGGGGCTTTGCCAATGGGTTTGCCGTCATGAACCCACAGGGGCTCCTTGTCGTGGACTGCATGCCAACCCCATGCACGCGGCGGTCGGTGTCGCCGCGGCGGCGGTTCCGGGTTGGTGAACGGGGGGGCAGGCACCCAGGCGGAGTGTGGCCGGCCGCCGGACCCAAATCAACGAAAATGAAACAGTGCCTTGGCCTACGGCCCTTCAAAGTGACAGCCCGAAGTATGGTATAAGGTCACATCCGGACCCGTTCAACGTACTGCGAAGCACAATAGGAGCGACTACATGACTCTCTCGGGTAAAGCTTGGACATGGGTTGTTGTCGGATTGCTTGCGGCGATGTTTCTGGGAGCCGCATGCGTGGAGGGTGTCGGAGAATTTCCGGCACCTGCCGAGGAGGCGCCGGTACCCGGGGTTACGGACGATGAGGTGGTGCTGGGAA
>CAZMKQ010000104.1:0-12647 GCA_964566955.1 uncultured Caldilineaceae bacterium
CTCCCCAACGACACCCCTTACTGCGAGACCTGTGCCGCGTTCGCCAACGTGTTGTGTAACTGGCGCCTGCTCCTGGCCACCGGCTAGTCGAAGTATGCGCCAGTTCCACATCACGTTGGCGATCGCGGCACAGGTCTCGCAGTACGTGGTGTCGTTGGGCAGTTCATAGGCCTCTCCGAACGCTTCGCCGAAGTGGCGCGCACCGGCACCGCCGGTCACATGCAGCTTGCGGGTTGCCAGGTCCCGCCAAAGCCGGTCCAGGGCCGCCCAAAGGTCCTCGTCCCCGGTCTCCAGGTACATGTCCGTCATGCCCGAGGTCAGGTAGAGTTGCCGGACGGCATGCCCTTCCAGCTCCTCCGCGTCGTACACCGACACCCGGTCCTGGTAGTACCCGTCGCTGAACATCTTGGGGCCAATCAGCGAGCCCTGGCCGCGGCGTCCCAGGAAGAACCGGGCCAGTTGGGCGTAGCGGGTCTCGCAGGTCTCGCGGGCCAGTTCGACCAGGGCCAGTTCGATCTCCGGGTGTCCCGGCGGACCGTCGCGCCGGCCGGGTCCGAACTCCCGATCGATGAGATCCGCAAATTTGATGGCGATGTCGAGCAGGCTGCGGTCTCCGGTACCCCGGTGGTAGGCAACCGCCGCCTCGAACAGGTGGCCGGCACAGTAGAGTTCATGCCCGTGCGCCAGTTCGAGCCACTTCAGGTCGGGCTTCAACACCTGGTAGTAGGAGTTCAGATACCCGTCGGACTCCTGGGTCCGGGCCAGCAGGCCGATGGCATATTCGGCCTTGGCCTGCAAACCCGCGTCGGGTTCGTTGGCCAGGGCATAGCCCACGGCCTCAAGCCACTTGTAGATGTCCGAGTCCATGAACAGGGGCTCGCGGTAGGAGCCCTCGCCCTCGCCAATCGCCAGCTTCAGGTTGTTGAAGTTGCCCGAGGCCTCAAGCTTCTCGAAGGCGTGGTTCAGACTCGACTTGCGATTGACGGACTGTCGCTGCGACCAGAACCCGCCGACCACCTTGGCGTCCGTCAACGCCAGCGTGCGGTACTCCGTGAACTCGCTGGCCGATGTGTCTACGTGCACAGGATGCCCCCGGTCAATGTGTCGTTGCGTATATTGCCCTTGGCCGGCACACCGCCAATACCTTCAGCCCCTTGGGCGAAGAAGCTTCGCCCGGTAGTCGCGCAACCCGTTCAGTCCCTGGTCCAATGGCCGTCGACCAACCGCCACATGCCGGTCGGATTCCCGTCCCGGAGTTCCGGCGGCAGCCGATGGGGTCTCACTTCGTCATAGCAGTGGAGCGCGGCGAACCGGGACAGGGAGGCCGGAATGCCGACCGCCGTGAAGCCCGGATGCCCGGTGGCCGGAAAGGGGCCGCCATGGTTCATCGAGGGCACAACCGCCACACCGGTCGGCATCTTGTCATTCAGCAGACGGCCCACGCGCGATCGCAGTTCGGCGGCTACCGCATCATAGGCTTCGTCGTCCTCGCCGTCGCCGTGGCTGTAGATGCAGCCGGTCAGGTTGCCTTCCATGGATCCGGCGATGGCGGCCATCTGGTCCTGGTCGTCGGCCAGGACCAGCAGGCTTACGGTGCCAAAGGCCTCCGTCTGCATCACATCCGGATCCTGCAGGAATTCCTCGCCCGAGACGGTCAAGAGCGTGTTCTCAAAGGCGTATCCCGGCACTTCGGCCTGACTGCCGCCGGTCACCAGTTCGGCCCCGGCGTCGGTCAGGGTGGCCACGGACGCGGCAATGTCGCCCGGTCCCCCGGCACCCAACAGTACCTGGGGCGCGCCCTCGTCGAACAGTCTGGAAGTCTCCTTGATGAACTCCCGACCCGTCTCATCATCCTGGAGAATGACCAGACCGGGGTTGGTGCAGAACTGGCCGGCTCCCATGGCGCACGAAGTGTAGAACTCCGCCGCCAGTGCGGCCCCCCGCTCGCGCAGGGCCCCCGGCAGGAGGAAGACCGGATTGACGCTGGACATTTCCAGGTAGATGGGCTTGCCGGCCTGGTCCGCGGCCGCCTTGAGTTGCAGGCCCGCGGCCTTGCTGCCGGTAAAGCCCGTGGCGCCGATGTCCGGATGCGAGACCAACAGGGCCCCGACATCGCGCGGGGTCCGGTACAGGAGCTGCACCATGGCGGGCGGCAGGTCCAGGGCCTGCGCAGCCTGCAAGGCAATGTCCGCGATCAGCCGCGTGGTGCCGGGGTGTCCGGTGTTGGCCTTGGCAATCACCGGATTGCCGGCCGCGATCGCCGCGGCGAAGTCGCCGCCGGAGGCGGAATTGAAGGCGAACGGGAAATTGTTGGGGCCAAACACCACCACCGGCGCATCCAACGGCCCCAGCATTGACCGGATGTTCGACCCGGTGTCAATCGTCGCGCGTCGCCACGAACCGTCCCGCGCCGCGGCCGCGGCCTGCCTCAGCTGATCCGTGGTGCGGGGCAGCTCAATCGAATTGAGCCGCGGTTCCGCCGGCAGACCGGTTTCGGCATGGGCCATCTCCACCAGGGGTCCGGCCTGTGCCTCCATGCCGTCCGCCAGCGCATCGAGGAAGTCGGATATTCGGCCGACCGGGATGTGGCGCAGTTCCCGGGCCGCGGCCTTGCCGGCCGCGATGGCGTCCTCCACGTCCAACCGGCCGGTGACCGGGAACACCTGGGGCAGAAGCTGCCTGGTGGAGGGATTTTCGTTCTGCAGGGTGCCCTGCGGATCGCGCGGGGCGCGCCATTCGCCGGCAATCAGGACGGGTTCAACAGTCATGGGCCGGTAGGCTCCTTGCATTTGCAGGTTGCAGTCGTACCCGTTCCTCGGCCGGTGGCCATGGGACCCGCCGGCCGGTTCCGGGTCAAATCCGCCTCAGGGTGCGGTACACAATCTTGACAAATCCGAGCACTTCAACGCCCAGGGTGATGAGATCACCGGCCTTGAGCGGTGCGTCTTCGCCGTCTTCCTGTTCCGCCTCGGCCTTGACCTCGCCTGCGTACCAGGCCAGCAGGGCTCCGAGCAGGGCGCCCGCACCGATGCCGGCCAACAACCGCAGACGGCCCTGGGAATCTCTGGTCCGTTCCTGCGTCAGTTCGGTGGAATCCGAATCGCTCATTCAACGCTTGGGGAATAGGGAAGCCACTACGCGGCGGGTCTGTGCCGCCTTGGCCTCGGCTTGGACAACCGGTTCCACAATCCGCCTACCGGCCTTGTCCACGAACTCGGTCGCGGTGTTGACATGACGTCCACCGGCCGCCAGACCCTGTTCGCTCCATGTGCCGGCCAGTTTCACCAACTGCTTGGTGTAGTGCAATGCCACCAGCATCAGACCGAAGGTGATGAACAGGTTGACGGCGATCACAATCAGCGCAATGACACCGGCAACGGCCAGGAACAGGTCCACGGAAGCCGCCACAGCTGGGGAGAACAAAACAGGATTCTAGCACCCTGACAACGGATCGACCGATGGAAACCGCATTGTGGCCAGGGCAATCGCATTCCACTGGTACTGGACCTGGGACAGGTACCCGTCCACCATCCAATCCATTGGCCATTGGCCGCGATGCTCCCCACAACGGCGGTCCCCCGGCGTGACCAGGTGCGATCCCGCGTAGACAGGCTCATCCTCGCCGGAATCAACCCGGTTGGCAGCGGATTCAGCCTGCGCTGATGTGCCACCGCCACAGACATGTCCGCAGGCCGGTGCGAATCCCGGTCCGGGCGCGTTTGGACGGGAATCCGCCTCGGCACGCCTGTTGCCGGCTCCCGCGCCGCCCATTGGAGCATGCCCGGGTGACAAACCGGCCGTTGATGGGTTGGATTGATGGTGGACCACCATCAATCCGGACTGAAACAGTGCTTCTTCCCGACTAAAGAGGACCGTTCCACAACACGCTTGGTATAGTCCACTCCTTGGAGATTCGATGCTGGCCGACATACTGTGGAAAGGTCATCTGCGCGGCTGACAGGCCCACTCGGACTGACGCTCGCTGTGAGAGACCGGTTGTGGGTGGAGCCCAAGCGAGTCAGAGAGTTGAGAACGGTTTGTGTTCCATAGCCTCGGATGACGGCTTTGCCAATGCCCAACTCCTGCATCGGACGTTTGAGTTCGTGCCACCGCCCGACAACATCACATTGAAAATTAGAAGTCCAAGGCACGAAACCCCTTTCCATGCCCATATTGAGGAGAGTGTTGCGCGCATGCCATACCATTCCCGGATGGGGAGTACGCAGTATCGTGGCACTGGTCACGGCATCGGCTTGTGTATTGGTGGACACGGCACCGTGGGATGAATCAGGCGCGGCTCCACCTGAAGTCATGCAAGGCTCCCCCGGGTTGGCAACCATCGCGCTTTCGCCGACACCCACCCAGGTTGTAGTTGCAACCAAACGTCCCACGCCTGAGCCCTTGTTTGCCGAAGGTGTGCCCACCAAAGACGTACCCACCAAAGTTGCTGAAGAGACAAGCCGGGAACCGGCCGGTTTTCCGCCTCTCGCGACGTATGCACAGGGTTTGCGACCAGGGTTTGAATCCATCCTGGCGGATCAGTCCCACCTGACCCGTTATGACTTGTCCGTGGAACTCTTCCCGGAAAGGAGGACGCTTGAAGGCAAGGCCGTCGTTGCGCTGCGCAACAACAGTGAGGATGCCTGGTCTTCGATCGTGTTCCGACTTCCCACCAACCGTCCGCCGTTGGGCAGCCGCATGCACTTGGACAAAGTGGCAATCAACGGGTTTGCCGTCCAGCCTGTCCTTTCAGCCACCTCAACCGTGGCAACGCTGCCATTGGCATCGCCCCTGGAAAAAGGCCATTGGGCTCGGGTGGAATTCTCCTGGCGCCTGAACTACGTCCAACTGGCGGACGAGAACGCCTACGTGCGCAACGGGGCCAATCTGGACATGATCAATCTGCCGCACTTTTACCCCGAGCTGGCGGTGAATGCACCTGGTGCTCCAGGCACCAACGCAGAGGGCTGGTGGATACAGGAGATTCCGTCCTATACCGACATGCGGTTCCACGACATCGCACTCATGAGCGTGGCGGCCACCACACCTTCGGATCTTGTGGTGGTGGGCAGCGGCACTCCCGTGCAAGAGGAGACGTTGGACGATGGACGCATGCGCCGGCAGTGGGTGACGGGGCCGGTACGGGGGTTCGTCCTGCAGGCCAGTCCCCTGTACCAGGTCTCAAGCAGGAATGTGGCCGGCGTTCAGGTCCAATCCTTCCACCACGCTGCAGACGCGCCTGTGGCCCTGCGGGCCCTGGATCAGGCGGCACAAGCGTTGAGCTTCTTCTCCGAGGTCTGGGCACCCTATCCCTATACGCATTTGACCATCGTCTCATCTCCGCTGGGGGAAACGGCCATGGAGTATTCCAATCTCATACAGATCGGTGTTATGAGGTACAGGGCCGATCCCTGGAATACAGCCTTTGTGGTGACACACGAAGTGGCCCATCAATGGATTTATCTACTGGTCCACAATGATCCTGTCCACCATCCCGGCTTGGACGAGGGATTGGCGGAACTTGCCTATGTCTATATGACGGAAGCCGTCGACCCGAATTTCTATGGATTATGGTACATCGCTGAATGGCAGCGTCTCAACCAGGAATTGGAAGGCCGGTTTGCCGAAGACGCGCCATGGTGGCTGACCCGCCCCTATCATGATTTCGACCATTACCACGCCACGCACTACCGGCGTCCCGCGGTTCTGCTCGGCCAGATTTGGTCCGACATCGGCGATGAAGCGTTCACGGCCGGACTGCGCAACTACATCGAACTGAACCGGTTCGGGATTGTGACCCCTGCGCATTTGATCGACGTGTTTCGTGAATCCGTGCCTGCAGACCGGCTGGCCGAGCTTGAGGAGTCGATTCGCACGTCGGCAGCGCCGACCAACTAACCGCGGACGGTGGCCGACATGACCGCTGACCGGGGGGCGATACCGACACAGGCAGGCAGCCAATGGGTCGATGGAGGCACCGGCTCTTGAGACCGGGGCAATCCCGGTGTCGCCCACCAGCCAGGCTCGAAACCGGAAGCGACGGATGGCGGGCGAGTGTCCCGTTCCGTCCAGTTCGACTCCCGCGGTGGGTGCAGGCACCGTGCCATCCGCAAGCGGCAAGCCGACCATCAACGGGGGCGGAAACCGGGTACGCGTCCCCGCTCTAAACCCTCTTGGGTCCGTGTAGTACGACACCAAGTACCAGGATCCCTGACCGGCCCGGCTGGAGGGCAACCGGGCCGGCAGCCTGCTTGCACAGACGTGTTTCCGAAGGGCCCTACACCCGTTGTTCCGCGCCCGCGGCGGCCGCGAACAGTTCGGCCGCATCCGCCTTGTGCGTCTCAAAGCGCAGCTTGTAGTTGCCTTCGGCTTCGGGATCATGATCGATTACGACATGGTCCCCGGCACTGAACATACCCGTCAGCAGACCCTTGCTCAATTCGTTTTCGACCGACTTCTGGAGCACGCGGCGCAGCGGCCGCGCCCCGTAGGCGGGGTCGAAGCCGATCTCGGCCAGGTAGCCCACGGCCGCCTCCGTCAGCTCCGCCGACAGGCCGATCTCGTTGGCCCGGTGGACCAGGTCGGACATGAGGATGTGCACGATCTGCTTGATGTCGTCCATATCCAGGCCGCGGAAGACGATGACCTCGTCGATCCGGTTCAGGAACTCCGGCTGGAACATGCGCTTCAGCTGGCTGCTGTACTCTCCCTTGACCTCTTCCTCGTTGAGCACCGGCGTGGCAAACCCCACCTTGCCCTTGCTGATCACGTCCGCGCCCAGGTTGCTGGTCATGATGATGATCGAACTGCGGAAGTCCACGCGGCGGCCCTGGCCGTCCGTCAGGTGGCCATCGTCCATGATTTGCAGCAGGCTGTTCCACACGTCCGGGTGGGCCTTCTCGATTTCATCGAAGAGGATGGTGCGGTAGGGGCGGCGGCGAACCTGCTCGGTCAGCTGCCCGGCCTGGTCGTAGCCGACGTATCCGGGCGGGGCGCCGAACAGGCGGCTGATGGAGTGCCGCTCCGTGTACTCGCTCATGTCCACGCGGATCAGGGCGTCCTCGTCGTCGAACATCTGCACCGCCAGTTCGCGGGCCAGTTCGGACTTGCCGACGCCGGTCGGTCCCAGGAACAGGAACACGCCGATGGGCCGGCGCGGGTCGTTGAGGCCGCTGCGCGCCCGGCGCAGGGAGTCGGCCACGGCCCCGATTGCCTCTTCCTGGCCGACGATCCGCTTGCGAATCTCGGCTTCCAGGTTCAGCAGCCGTTCCGTCTCGCTTTCCATCAGGTTGCGCACCGGGATCCCGGTCCAGGCCTGGACCACCTCGGCGATGTCGGATTCCTCCACCACCTCGTCCAGTTCGGCTTCCTTGCGCCAGGCCGCGTAGCGTTCGTTGTAGTCCGCCTCGAGGCGCGAACGCGCAATCTTGTGATCCGCGGCCGCTTCGTAGTTGCGTTCGCTCCAGGCCTTCTCCTCCAGGTTCAGGAGATTGTCAATGTCCGCCTTGGCCTTCTTGAGTTCGTTGGGCTGCAGGTGCAGGGCCACCCGCAGCTTGGCCGCCGCCTCGTCGATCAGATCGATGGCCTTGTCCGGCAACTGGCGGTCCTGGATGTAGCGCTGGCTCAGCTTCACCGCCGCTTCGAGCGAGTCGTCCGTGTACTGCACGCCGTGGTGGTCGGCATACCGGTCGCGCACGCCGTACAGGATTTCCACGGCTTCCTCGTAGTTGGGTTCGTCCACAAACACGGAGGCAAACCGGCGCTCCAAGGCACTGTCCTTCTCGATGTTCTCCCGGTACTCGTCCAGGGTGGTGGCGCCGATGAACTGGAGTTCGCCGCGCGCCAGGGGCGGCTTCAGCATGTTGCTGGCGTCCAGCGAGCCGGCCGCGTTGCCTGCGCCCACGACCGTGTGCAGTTCGTCGATGAACAGGATGATTTCACCCTTGCTTTCAACGACCTCGTCCAGGGAGCCCTTCAGCCGCTCCTCGAACTCGCCGCGGAAACGCGTACCGGCCACCATGGAGCCCAGATCCAGGGACATGACCCGCTTGTCGAGAAGCGGCTCAGGCACATCGCGGTTCACAATGGCCTGGGCCAGCCCCTCCACAATGGCGGTCTTGCCCACGCCGGCTTCGCCAATCAGCACCGGGTTGTTCTTGGTCCGGCGCGAGAGGATTTGCAACACCCGCAGGATTTCCCGATCCCGGCCGATCACCGGATCGGTCTTGCCCTCCTCCGCCAGCTGGGTCAGATCGGTGCTGTACTGGGAGAGGAACTTGTACTTGCTGCGGGGGACGGCCCCGCTCTCGACGTCCGCCTCTTCGGCCTCCTGGGCCTCGTCCAGGCGCGCCTTGCTGGCTCCGGCCCGGGTGAGGATGGCGGCCGCATCGCTTTGGCCGACATGCACGATGGCCTGCAGAAAATGGGCCGTCGTGACCTCGCCGTCACCGCCCAGCTCCTTGGCCTTGGTGAGCACCCTCTGGAGCTGCGGGGTCAGCTGCAACTGGATTTGGCCGGCGCCACCGAACGAGCCAAAGGAACCCTTGGCTCGGCGCTCCAGCGCGATCTCGACCTCGTTGGCCAACTGCCGCGCGTCCAGTTCCATGCGCTTCAACAGGCGCAGGGCCGATGTATCCGACTGTGAAAGAAGGGCCAACAGCAGGTGCTCGGCATCCACCTGCACATGCTTGTAGCGCGGCAGCAGTTCAATCGCGGCCCGGGCCGCGTCCTGTGCGTTTTGGCTGAAGGCCTGAAAGTTCATGCTCATCTGAAGTTACCTACGCGACTTGGCTCGTCTGGCTCTGTGGTTATGGTTTCGGTGAAAAACTTGGCGGCCGTACCGCAACCCATTCCCTGTACCGTGTACGACGAAGTCCGAGGACTTGTGTTGTATGGCGTTGTGACGCTTCAGGGAATTTCCGTTGGCGCCAACGGTGCAGCGTGGTGTTTTTTGACACTCTCCCATTTGGTTCGGCCGGCAACTTGCACCCGTCCGAAAGGCAGGATGAGTGTATACAAAGGCGGCAGGCAGCAGGGCGAAAAACAGGGGCTCTAACCCAGTTCTAATGGACATTGCGCGCGGTCATCCGTCCGATCGAAGTATCCAATTCCACAACGTTGGGAAAACACCCAAGCGGCATATCGCGGATACAGCCTTAAGGTCTCCTGGGCGATGTCCTAAGATTGTGGGCATGGACCACATCACGAAACCCGTCTCGGGCATGGACGCAGCCGTCAAGCCGGACACCCCGGTGTCCGTGCCCGCGCAAGGCAACGGCCTTGCAGCCGACCTCGAGACCGGCTCCGCAACGCCCCTGCCCCCCACGGCAGCACCCAATGGCGGCAAGGCCTCCAGTGCCTGGTGGGCCCACATCAAAGCGCTCGACCACTACGATCCCACCTACCCCTACGACTCCCGGCACATCTACGGACCCGACTGGACCGACGACGACGCCTACGGCAAGGACGGAGTGACCCTCATGGCCACCCCGTCCCACCAGACCAGTGTCCACGGGTGCCAGGACGAAGCCCAACGCCTGCTGGGCCCGGGCCATGTCTTCCAGGAGCGGTGTCTGAGGTTGCCCGACCTGGGCGTGTCCGAGACCAATCGCTATGCCCAAAGCGGGCAGATCATCCCCGACATCTTCATCCAGGAGCACCCCCGGCCGGAGGAACGCCGGCACGAAGTGGCCTACGACCCGGACAACCCCATCCTGTTCGTGCTGGAGGTGCTGTCCGAGTCCTCCTTCCGCCACGACCTCGAGCCCAAGGTCGAAATCTACCGGGCCATGAGAGTTCGCGAGTTCTGGCGCTACGACCCGGAGCGATGGCATCGCAAGGAAGGCGAACCCCGGCTGTGGGGCCTGCGGCTGTCAGCCAACGGGGAATACGAGGCTATTGAACCGGTCCGCCATGAAGACGGGCTACCCGTCTACCGCAGCGACACGCTGGGGGAGTTCCGCATGCTGGACGAGGGTGGGGACATCCACACCCTCCAGACCTGGGATGCGCCGCGCGGCGTCTGGCTGGATCCGGCAAGGGCCAGGGACTTGGATGCCGGTCAAAGTGCAACCCGCTCAGCTTTCATTGCCCAGCTCAGACTGCAGGTTGCACAGGGGAAGCTGGAGACCCATGCAGCAGATACCTTGGCCGAAGCTTGGGAACGCACGCAGTGGGTGCCCGCCCCCGCAGACGTTCTGAACGTACTGGTCGGCTCCAGCGACTGGTCAACCCTCCTGCCGCCCGGAGACCGCCAGGCCTGAGTTAACCGTCGCCACACCTGCACCCCGGAAATGCGTGCAAGCCCTGCACCAGGTACGCGGCACTCCCTGTCACCGGTCCCTCGATCGTGCGCGACCGCACATGACCTGCCGACCGCGTCCCACGCGGTGCTGTCCGGTTGCGGATCGCGGTCTTCCGATGAGCCACGCAAGGGCTACCCGCTGAACACAGCCCTCCGCCAGCCACTGAATTCAACCGTCACGGCTCACCGGGTAGCCACAAACCGGGCCAAAACCTTCAGGGTGTTCTCCAGCACCGCCAACTTCAGCAGTTCGTAGCCGTGGCTGTTGCCCCGCGCGCAGCCAAAGGTCAAGGCGCGGTCCACCCAGCCGGCGGCAAACGACATGGAGGCGTCGCTGGCCGCACTGGAATAGACCACGGTCTGTACCTCCACACCCACTTCCCTGCCCGCCGCCAGCAGTTCCTTCATGAGTGCGTGATCGGAGTGCGCGATGGTGTCCTTGCTCCAGGCAACGGGTTGGTCGTTGACGACGAGCGGGGCATCGGGCGGAACCGGGGCTCCGTCGATCGCGATGAACGTTTCAGGCAGCAGCTTGCGCGTCAGGTTCTTGGCACCGAAGCCTCCAATCTCCTCGTTGTGCACGAACGCGATGGCCGTGTTGCGCCGGGGCTTGGCACCGGAATTGACCAGATCCTGGAGCAGTTCCAAGAGGATCGCGCAGCCCAGTCGATCATCGAAGGTCCACGAACCCGCCATCGGATCATCCGGGTCGCCAAAGACAATTGGGCCCCGGACCGCGGCATGGGGAACGGCCGAGGATCCGGGCCGCACACCGCGGGCCAGCACCTGCTCCTTGTTCAGGCCGGTCTCAATCCAAGTTGCTTCCCATTCCACAGGCTTGCGCTGTTCCTGGGGGATGTGCAGGGAGCCCATGCTGAGAACACCCAGGACCGTCTCGCCGTCCCCCAGGACCTCAACCGGGGTTTCGCCCAGCTTCCAGGGATACAGGCCTCCATTGCGCGCGACCTCCAGATTGCCGTCCTCCCGCACCTTGGTGACGACCAGGCCGATTTCATCCATGTGGGCCGCATACAGCCACAAGGGCTGGGAGGGATCCTCGCCCTCCAGCTCGACCCAGACGTTGCCGCCGGCATCCCGCTGCGGGGTCAGGCCCATGGCCGACACCTGATCTTCAATCTCCGCGGCGATGGCCTGCTCCCGGCTGGACGGGGACGGCAGGTAGAGCAGGGACTTGAACCGGTCCAGGATGCGATTGGACACTGTCAGGCCTATCTGATGGTCGGACATGGAATTTTGTCTCCGCGTGTAATTGGGAATTGCGTCCTACGAGTCCGGCAGGCAGGATAATGTGATGTGCCCCGTCTGCCAAACACCGCACTCAGCCGGCGGGACGGCGGAACTCTGACTGGCACAGCCTGGCAACTGCAGTCGCGCCCATGCCCCACTTCCTGTCGCAAACCACGAAAACCTTCCGCTATCGCCTGCTTGGCCTGCTGGCGGTGTGCTGTCTGTGGGCGGCCGGCTGTACGGCCATCGACGGTACCGGACAACCACAACAGCCGCCAGCAGTCCCGGACCGATTACAGGTGGTGACGACGGTGGCTCCCCTGGCCGACATCATTGGCAACGTGATTGGGGATCTGGCGGACCTGCGGGCACTGGTTCCGCCGGGCGTCAACTCCCACACCTACGAACCGACTCCGAGCGATGCCAGACACCTTGCGGCAGGCGAACTGATCTTCATCAACGGTCTGCAGTTGGAGGCCTTGATTCTCGATCTAGCCGAGGCCAACGTCGCGGAGGGTGTGCCGATTGTCGCCCTGGGCGACCGGGTCCTCGACCGCAGCGAATGGGTGTTCGACTTCTCGTTTCCCGAGAGCGGAGGAGCCCCGAACCCCCACATCTGGCTGAACCCGGAACTGGTGATGGCCTGTGTCGAGGTGATCTCCGAGGAACTGGGCCGGGCCGATCCTGCCCAGGCGGAAGCCTACGCCGCGAACGCCGAGGCCTACCTTGACCAGTTGCGCCAGTTGGACAGCGCACTGGCCGAGGCGTCCGCCACGGTACCGGAGACGCAGCGGCAACTCCTGACCTACCACGATTCGTGGGCCTACTTCGGTCCGCGCTACGGCTTCACCGTCACCGGCGCCATCCAGCCGGCCGACATGGCGGAGCCGTCGGCCCGGGAAGTGGCCGATTTGATTCGGCAGGTGCGGGAAGCAAACGTGCCGGTCATCTTCGGGGCGGCGGAGTTTCCCTCGCCGGTACTGGAGGCGATAGCCCGCGAAACCGGTGCCAAGCTGGAGGCCAGCCTGGCAGACGACGTGTTGCCGGGCGAACCGGGGGATCCGGAACACAGTTACATCGGCATGATGCTGTACAA
>CAZMKQ010000104.1:12668-17559 GCA_964566955.1 uncultured Caldilineaceae bacterium
CACCCGCATCATCGTTGCCGCCCTGGGCGGGGACGTGCAGGCCCTGGACAGCGTGCCCCTAACGCGGAACCAAGCCGACGGTTGAACCATGGATCCGCAAGTCGAACTGCGCGACGTTGCCTTCCGCTACGGGACCAAAACCATCCTGGAAGGGGTCAACATCCATGTTCACCAAGGCCAGTTCCTAGCCTTGCTGGGTCCCAACGGTTCCGGCAAAACCACCCTTCTCAAGCTGCTGCTGGGGGTACTGCCGCCCTCAAGCGGAACCGTCTCCCACAACGGGCAGCCGGCCCGGCGCGGGTCGGGACCCCACTGCGGCTACGTGCCTCAGATCGAGGACGTGGACTGGAGCTTTCCCGCCACCGTGCGCCAGGTGGTCTGGATGGGCCTGCGGCGTGCGGGGTTCTGGCCTCCCTGGCCAACGCGGGGGGATTCGGAACGCATCGAATCCACACTTGAGCGGCTGAAGATTCCGCATCTGGTGGATCGGCACATCGGCGAGTTGTCGGGCGGGCAGCAGCAACGCGTCTTCATCGCCCGCGCGCTCGTTTCCGACCCCAGCATCCTGGTGCTGGACGAGCCCACCAGCGACGTGGACGTGTACAACACGGAAACCATCCTGCACCTGCTGGCGGATCTGAACCACGCCGGGCAGACCATCATCATGAGCACGCACGATGTCAACGCCGCGGCCACGCACCTGCCCTGGGTGGTCTGCGTAAATCGGACGATCGTGGCCCAGGGACCGCCGGAGGCCATCCTGCAGAAGGAGATCCTGGACAGGACCTATCAGGCCGACCTCGTTGTGCTGAGGCAGAACGGTCAGGTGTTCGTCTACGAGGCGCCCCACTCCCATACCTGGACGGAACTTCATCCCAAGCCGGTTGCCGCCCACGCCCCCTTCGACACCGAAGCAGGAGCGGACATCGTCCACTGAACATTCTGCTGGAACCGTTCGGGTTCCTCTTCTTTCGCACCGGTTTCACGGTGGCCCTGATGGTGGGGGCCATGTGCGGAGCACTCGGGGTCTACATCGTCCTGCAGGGCATGAGCTACATCGGGCACGGCTTGGCTCATGCAGTGTTCGGGGGAGCCGTCGTTGCCTTCATGGCGCGCTGGAACTTCTATCTGGGGGCGGGGATCTGGGGGGTGCTGTCGGCGTTGTGGATCAACAGCCTGTCCCGTCGGCCGGAGATCAAGGCGGATGCGGCGATAGGCATTATCACCACGGCCAGCTTTGCCCTGGGGGTGGCGTTGATCAGCCGCGCCCGGTCCTACACGCCCTCGGTTGAGGCGATGCTGTTCGGCAACATCTTAGGCGTGGATCGCGCCGATCTGCTGGTCGTGGCGGCGGTCCTGGTCGCGTCCACCATTCTGCTGCTGGTCTACTACCGGCCGTTGCTGTTCCACACTTTCGACAGCGAAGTCGCCCAGGTGCAGGGGGTGCCGACCGGCCTAGTCTCGATTCTTTTCGCGTTCCTGCTGGCTGCCGTGATCATCTCCTCAATGCAGGTGTTGGGGGTCACGCTGATCTCCGCGGTGCTGATCATGCCGGCCACGATCGCCCGCATGCTGACCGTCAGTTTCGGTCGCATGATGGTGCTCTCGATCTTGTTGGGGTCGGTGTCAGCGGGACTGGGCATCTACGTCAGCTTCTACTTGGACATTGCCTCCGGCGCATCCATCATCCTCCTCCAGACTGCGGTCTTCCTGACCGTATTAGGTTGGACAAGCCTGCGCCGCCAAGCATCGTGACCTGAATCCAGATGCCTGTCAGCGGTACCACGCGAAAACATCTTATACCGGGCTACCACCAATGCTCTCTTCCCAGAAGAACCAATGCACAGCAAAAGCTGAAATTGAAACGATGGGTGAGCTACGGGATATCATAACAGTAGCATCATGTTCCCAATCACAAACTTCATCCTTATCCCGGTATTTACATTGATTCTACATTGATTCTGCAAAAGCAAACAACGCCACACCACACTCAAGGAAACAAACATGACTGACAAAGCTTATGAAGAATACAACAAAGCAAGAACAAAACAGGTAACTCGAAACGACGCACGGGTGATCAGAACAAAAGTCCAGGCTGCACAACAGAATCCAGGAGCTGGCGACCGGTGGCCATTTGAGCTATTGCAGAATGCACACGACGCAGGGCCACGAAGTGGTGACACTTCAGTAACAGTAGATTTCATGTTGCACGACCGGACCCTCACGGTGACCCATACGGGAAAGCCATTCACACCACAGGAATTAGCCGCACTGTTGACTGGCGGATCAAGCAAGCAATTCGATGATGAAACTACCACTGGACGCTTTGGGACCGGTTTTTTGGTAACCCATGCTCTGTCACCAAAAGTTGACGTGAAAGGGATATTTTCCACCGACGTTGGACACGAAAAATTCGAAATATCTTTATCTCGAGGGGGTGACGAAGAAGCCATCGCCCACAACATCCATGCAGCAGATCAATCACTTCGCGAAGCAACTGCGGTGTCACAATCATGGACCAAGTGCAATCCTACCGTAGCATTCATCTATCATGCAGTGGACACTCACATTGCTACTATAGGCTTAGATCGTCTACATCAAGTGATGCCATATCTATATGGCACCTGCACACAACTCGGACGTGTCAGCATCAACAACAATGGAACCATTACGAACTACCATTGCCGGGCTTCTACAACACAAATCGTTGACGGGAATTGCCTGACGTCATATGACGTCGAGCGTACGGATAATGATGTTTGTCATAATTTTTTAGTTAGCCGAATAGCTTCTGATGGCAACCAAGCCGCGCTGTTAACAATGTTAACAACAAAACAGAATCGGTTGTATTTCATGCCCTGTGCAAGTGACTTTCCGAAGCTGTTTATCAGATTTCCGATCGTTGAAACGAGTCATTTACCTTTCAATTTCGTTATTGATGGTCCATTTGTCCCGAAGCAAGAACGTGATGGGATCTTGATGAGCGGAAATGACAATCGACACAATCTAAGCATCGCTCTTTCAACCCTTCCTTCT
The DNA here is from genome assembly GCA_964566955.1 of uncultured Caldilineaceae bacterium. Taxonomy (GTDB): domain Bacteria; phylum Chloroflexota; class Anaerolineae; order Caldilineales; family Caldilineaceae; genus Bin34. The sequence goes on from CAZMKQ010000104.1 coordinate 15,705, forward strand.
CTGATTCAACATGGAATCGATAGGGACTGGGTCAATTATCACATGTTAGCTAAATTGGGAGTTCCTAGCCGAATGCTTAGTGGTGTGAGCAATCAAGATGAAAAAAAATGGTGGCAAAGCACTGTATTAAATGTGGCAGAGTCAATAGCGTCTAGACCAATCATAATGACCACCTCTGGAAGAATGCCTGCTTTACACAATGGACAAACAGCAACTGTCTCTTTTCTGATACCAGCAGTTGACACGCTTCATGAAGAAGAATTTCCATACACAGACATCCATCACTTGGCTAGCCAAGTAACAGGCCTGCACATACCCGATGATGCAGTCGCATCAGACTGGAGTGCTATGGCTAGCAACTGGATTACTGCGGGCGTAGATGTTGAGCGACTTGGTTTCTCTGACTTGGCTGACTTTGTAAAAAATCAATGCAGTCGGTTAGAACATCTTCCACTTCACGGAGACACCATTGAGTGGATTGTTGACTTTTTGAATTTGGCAGGACGGCTGTCAGCTACTTGGGCTGTCGGAGATATGGTAGATGGCCTCATCCCCAATCAGAATTCTGAACTTTGCAGCCTAAACCATCTCCATTTGGATGGCGGTGTACCGAAAGAACTCAAGAACATTGCAGAATCATTAGGACAAAGCATCAGATCGAAGTTGTTGCACCCCAAACTTGCTAAAGCAATGACCGACCCTCATGCCGATTTGGCTAAGAAGTTAGTAGATTCTACCACCAAAGGCACCTTTTCAGAATCAGATGCAATTGATCAAATTTTGAACTTGCTGAGTGACTTACTACCAAATGAAAAAGTATTCAATGAGGAAAACGATCTTTTGCCTCTTCAAGCATCCAGCCGCTTAGCTGCTTATATGAACGACACTGCCGAAATGCAACGCATTAGAGAGTGTCCGTTACTAGACGCGAACAATAAAATAGTGCGGTTGCTAGGCAGCCAACGCATCTTGGCACCGGCTGCTAGTTGGCCAGAAACTTCACAACCCTACAGTACACTATACGAAGAACACCGCAGACTTTCTGACGTCTATTGTGATGATCAAGACCTTTATGATCTGTTGCTCCCAATGATTGCGTCCGGTCTTGTTGTCAAGGCACCTCTTCATTATGCTACTCGTCCGCTGTTGGATGATCCGAGACTCATACGAGAATTAGTGCAGACGGAAGGCAATATTACAGGTGTAGCTATCCGTGAAGTGCCGATGGGGCAAATTGCGTTCCTGTCCGGGTATTTGGCAGGGCGGTGCGGCAGTGATAGGCAACTTGCAAAATTACTGTTAGAGTTTGTACTCAAGGTTGCAGTTTGCGAAGATCCAGGTTGGCGCACGTTCCAAAACGTGACTGGTACTCAGGGAGGAAAGCAAGTGGCTTTGCAGATACGCGAGGCCCTGTGGCCGTTTGAGTTGAAAGTTCGCCCTTGGGTGCCAGTGCGTATCGGAGAATATCAGGATGATGATTCGGTAGCACCAAGTCGCGCCACCGAATCTAATCTGCAAGATTTGTTTGATTCAATTTGGCTAAAAGATAACTCAGCGGCGAGAGATTTTCTGCACGGCGTTTTTGGATTTAGCCAGCTCACGTTATTCCTAGAGAGCCTAGAACCACATGAAAAAGCAAATACAGAGCGCAACTTGGTTCACTTACTTCGTGCGCCATCGGTGATGGAGGCTTTGACGGCAAATCCAGATATGATGGAGTCGGTTGTCAAATATGCACCTGAAGAACTTCAACAAGCGATCGATCAATTGCAAGCACAGGAAGCGCAAGCGCAACACAGAAGTAACTGTTCAGGTACCCCGGATTTGGTCAACCTGAGGGATGGACGGAGCCGGT
>CAZMKQ010000105.1:0-17489 GCA_964566955.1 uncultured Caldilineaceae bacterium
CATTCTGCGCGGCTTCCCCTTTTTTGGTCAACTCCCAATTCCACATTAGGCGTATATTGGGAACTGGGATGGGCACCGAAGGGAATGCCGTATTGGATGCCATTGAAGTTGAAGGTTTCCACCGTGCCCGGGATGAAGGTGTCGATGTAGTCCTGGTACCCGTCCCGGTCAATCAAATCGTCCAGTGCCAGGATGATGCCGTTGGCGGCCAGCTGCGTGAAGGCCGCGACGTTCACGACCCGGAACAGGTCCGCAGGATTTCCGGCCGCGATGCCCGACAGCATTTTCTGGGGAATCTCGTTGCCGGGCGCCAGTGTGAACTCCACCATCGCGCCGTCGTTTTGGGGGCTGAAGATCGTGGCCGAGTAGTTTTCGAAATACTCCACCAGGGCCGTCTGAGCGACCCACAATGCCTGCAGCACCGCGGGTTCCGTGGTACCGGCCTCCATGTCGGTACCGGTATCCGGCAGGGTACAGGCTGCCAACAGGGCCCCGCCTGACAATGCAGCGGCGGCGCGCAAAAAACTTCTACGAGAGAAGCGTACAGTGCCGTTCATGATGTGTCTCCTTGCCCTTCCGGACGGATGGAATGAAGCATGGTGCCACTCCACCCGGGATCCGTCAAACGTCCAAAAAGCAGCACGGTTTCACTTGCGTTGGCGCGGGAATCCCCACCCACGGTGGGCGAGCCGGTTCCCTGCATTTCAACGTGTCCAGTAGCGACAGTTTTGACGACATTCGGCACCTCGTACCTTTCGCCGTCTGTGGTCCGGACTGAAATCAACGAAGCTGAAGCGATACAGAGGCTTACCGGGCCGCACCAACCTGAAGCTGGAACCGGCATGGCATCCCCATAACGATGAGTTTGTCTTTCGGGACGGCAGGCAACACACGGATTCCAATAAAGGCCAAGCCCGCCTTGAACCGTCCCATCGGCCACGCTTCGCGGACGCAATATCAGACGCCGCAAGTTCGAGAGGAAAATGCATGTGCGAACAGCTGTCCTGTCGGCGGCATCTCGGCCCGCCGCCACACTGCAGAATCCCAGAATCCCGTAGTCGGATCCCACCACAGTTCCTGTGGCGGCATTGGCCCCTCGGGTATTGGGATGAACAACCCGCCACGCCGACTCAGGCTCCCAAACGTGTCCAAACCACAAGTGGATGAGGATCCCGTACAATCTCCCCTTGGGGTTTGAGCCAGCGAAACAGGGGCAGCGAACATGAATGAACCGGGCCAGGCACGGGTGGTAAGTCTTGGATTCCATCAGGATCCATGGGCACGTGTCGTTAAACAGGTTGACGAGGAAGGCATGCGGGGCGCCGACCTGATCGTCCTGCCCGAAACCTGCAATGATCAGAGCAGGGATCAGCCGGAAACCCTGGAAGGCCCCACGGTCGCCATCATGGCGGAACTGGCCTGCCGGCACAACGTTTACATCGTCTGTCCCATTGATCGACAACAGGATGGCTTTCGCCTGAATTCGGCCGTGTTGCTGGATCGCAAAGGGGATATCGTCTACATCTACGACAAGGTCTACCCGTACTGGTCGGAATTCGATGCCAATCCGCCCGTCGATGTCGTCAACTCCGTGCCGCGGGTTGTGGAGACCGACTTCGGCCGCCTGGGCATTGCGATTTGCTTCGACGTGAACTTCCCTGACGTATGGCAGGCATTGGCGGCAGGCGGCGCGGATCTGGTCGTGTGGCCCAGTGCCTATTCCGCGGGCCGTGCCTTGCAGGCCCACGCCCTGAACCACCACTACTACATCCTGACCTCCACGTTTACGCGGGACTGCATTGTGTATGACGTCACCGGTGAGGAAATCCTCTATGAGAAGTCGGAGGGCTTGCATGTGACCCGCACGGTCCTGGATCTCGATCGCGGCATCTATCATGAAAACTTCAATATCGAGAAGCGGGATCAATTGCTGGCGGACCACGCCGATACCATCGAAATGGAGCAATGGCTTGAACGGGAACAGTGGTTTGTGCTGCGCAGCCTGGATCCGGATGTCTCGGCTCGCGCCCTGGCTCGGGAGTATGGCCTGGAGGAGCTGAGGGACTACAAGGCGCGCAGTTGCCGGCAGTTGCACGAGATGAGAGTGCCGGGACCCGAACCAGTGGCGAGCCTGACCGCCATGGTGGTCTAGCGGATTCTTCGAGCCGACACTGTCGTGGGTGTGGCCGCAGGCACCCGGATAGCCAACGCCATCAGACCATCTTCCAAGGAGACAATTTCATGGTCGTAGACCAGTGTGCGAGCCCGCGCATCAACGTACCCCGGGTGGTGGATGAGGAGCAGGTTGCCTTCTATGTCGAGCACGGGTATCTGGTGGTACCCGATCTGGTGAGCCCGGACGAATTGGAGGAACTGAAACAGGACATCATCAAGGTTGCACGCGGGGGCTATCCCAACAAAACCATCCAGCCCGTTCCGGCCGAACTCAGCGACGAAGATGTGGTTTCCCGGATTTTGGCCATCCACCAGCCTCACTATGTGAGCCCGGTGATGGAGAAATACACCCGGCACCCCCGGATCTGCGGGGTATTGAGCCAGATTACAGGTGCGCATCTGGCCCATTGGTCAGGAAATGTCAAGTGTATGCAGTCCATGTTCTTCATCAAGCCGCCGGGCTATCCGGGACAGTCCTGGCACCAGGACGAGAACTACATCCCCACCCGGGACCGCTCCCTGATTGGTGCCTGGATTGCGATTGACGACGCCCATGTGGACAACGGCTGCATGTGGGTGCTGCCGGGATCCCAGCAACGGGGCTACCTCTACCACACCAAAAAGCATGGTGATCCGGACGAGTTCGACACCCATGACGACATGGCGTACGGGTTCGCTGAGTCGCCCCAGATCCCGGTGGAAGTGAAGGCCGGCGGCGTGGTCTTCTTCAACGGGTACCTGCTTCATCAGTCCCTGAGGAACCGTACGGAGACCAGCTATCGGCGCGTGCTGGTCAATCACTATCTGAGCTGCGAGTCCCTGCTGCCTTGGACAGAAACCCAGGAAGGCAGTTCCGTGGCCCGTGCCGACATGCGCCGGGTCTTTCCGGTGGCGGGTGTCGATCCCTACGCCTGGAAGGGCTATGAACAACCGGAGGACACCTCCGACACCCGGCTCTATATTCGCCAGGCCACCCACTCCTGACAAACCACCGGGGTCTTCAGCACCCGGCTATGCGGGAACCGGTCCCGCAGCACGGAAGTGCATCCCGGATCTGGTGGAAAGTGTCGCCGGTGCTCCACGCCGACCGGCTGCTCAGAGGCGGATCGGATTGGTCCAAGCGCGGCGCCCCTGGTGATCGATGGCGGTGAGCCGGGCGAAGGGTCCCTTGATTGACTCCAGATCCAACTCCGCCGTGGTGAAGTCGGAGTCGGCGGCCACGGTGGAGTTGGAGGCCCCGCGGCCGGTGAGGTGAATGGTACGGACCGGGGATGTCCGAACGGCCAGTCCGGTGCCGCTTGGCAACGGCGTTACCTCAAGGAATTCCGGACCCTGGCTGGAGTAGAAGTGTCCTGCGTGCAGCGCCGCGAGCAGTGCTGTGGGATCCGGGCTGGGGCTGCGCACCATCACCCAGTTGGAACACCAGTCGGGACGTGTCGGGCGGAAATGGGCGTCGTCGGTGGCGATGATCTGATAGTAGTGACCTTGGCTCAGCAGCCGGTCGATGTAGCCGGTGCTGTCCCCTTTGCCGGTGTGTACGGTGCAGGTGGTATTGACGATCTCCAAGGCGCCGGCGGCGGGCACCGAGAGCAAATCCTGATCGGTCAGGTCGTACCACGCGGGATGGGCGGCCGCCACGTAGGCGCCGGCGGTTTTGGCCCGTTCCGCCAGTTGGGGTCCGGTCTCCTCGGCATCCGGCGGCGCAAAGTCGTCCGGCAAACCGACGGCCAGAATGTGCCACGCATCCCCCAGACTGGTCGCCGGAGCGTGCAGTTCCGCGCCCAGGATGGTGGTAAACCCGGTGGTGCGGTAAGGCGTGGTGTCGGTGATGGGGAACTGGTATTTCTCCATGAAGTGATCGGTAAGGCTGATGAAGTCATAGCCCTGCTCCCGGTATAAGGCACAGACCTCGGCCGGAGTCAATTGGCCGTCCGAGCGGGTGGAATGTGTATGCAGATTGCCTCGGTACCAGCGACCGGTCTGGCTAAAGGGAAGGCTGTGCATGCGGGTTGTCCTTGGTTGGAAAATGCAGCTTGACCGACGCGACCGATTGTAGTGGATTGGCCTGGATGAGAACAGCGCAAGCCGAGAGTCGTTGGACAGTTCCGCGCCTGGCTGCGGCCGGCGGATGTGCAGACCTTGGTTCACCTGGCACTGAGGGAAGGGACCCCAGTGGATATTGGGAACTGTCGAGTTAATACTCAATATGACGCCTGAGTTAAATTACGGTTCGACTTCGGCTGGGGGTCCGGACATTTGCCAGCCATGTTGCCTAAACCGCATGGCCTGTCTCTCTGGCCACGGGGCCGTATTCCAAGAGCGCAGACCTGCCCACCACATTGACTACACGGACTATCGCCTCTCTCCCCTCGGCATCGGTGAGGTGCAGATCCTCACCCAAGGAGAAGTGAACGGGTTGCTGTTTGCCGTGGTCAATGGCGATATTGGAAGCATAAAGATATGTCCGCTCAAGGACATCGCGAATCGGATTCAGCCTCCCGGACAGGCCTGGAAGGGACCCGATCGTTTCAGGGAAGATGACGGAACCTCCCCCCGGCATTGGAGCCAGTTCCAGGGCCAGTGGCCTGTGCTCGGGAATCCAGTCCGTCTCAAGCCCTGCGGCAAAGCCCGGAGCGGCAGCGAACACAACCATCGGCAGGTGTATGGAGTGCAGCTCCACGCTGACTTCCCCGAAGGAATTTGTGATTCCGTGTTTCCACGTCCTGTTCGGAAACAACACCAGCACATTGGCATTGGGCAACGGTGTCCCTGAACTTCGTACAGAGATGACGGCGTTCGCCTCCGTGAAGTCCAATACAGCCGCTGGAACGGTGAGGCACAACTCCGCCTCGTCCACCAGTCGGAAATCGGGAAGCGAGCCGCATAGTTCCTGAGTTTCTCGCCGGATGATTGGAACACCGTCTCCGCGACGCTCCATGAAGAACTGTCTTCCGACAACGCCTGTCATGTTGCCGACGATCATCCTGCCCAACACGGAGGTCAGAACTTCATTGCGAGTTGACTGTCGCTCACCGATGCTGTCCACCGTGAGATTGTTGGGCAACCCGCCCGGTGAACAGAGCTCCAATCTGTCCTCGAACATGGAGAGCCTGATTCTGCTCCCCCGAATAGAGTAGTCGCGATGGACGACGGCATTGACCAGGGCCTCGAACAACGCCTTCTCGCTGTACTGGGGCAGGTCTTGGCGCGCGGGCTCTTTCCGGGCCGCGACGCTCATGTTCCTTACAACGAAGGCCAAAGCCTCTCTGATCTGTTTGTCAAGAGGGCCGCCAATGACCTGCGCGTCAAGCTGACCGGATGCCCTGTCGGCACCTCTGTAACGGGTGGCGGCAATGCAGGCGTTGGGGAGCCAATCCTCGGGAGAATCACAGCACAGCAGCACCCCGGCCACCGTGGCCCGGACGGTACCGTTGTGGTCCTCGGTTAGAAGCCCCATCTTTTCCAGGGCCAGTTCCGGGTCAACCGCTCCCTCCGCACTGAGCAAAGGTTTCCAGAGAGTTTCCGCGAGAGTGCCGAAACCCGTCCCGTCCACGGGTTGCTTGTCGAACCACAGGAATCTGGCCTGACCCCGCCTCTGAGCCAGACGCAACCGCTCCTCGCTGGTCATTCGTCTCTTGGCACTGCCGACCCTGACAAAACTTCCGCCGGGACTGTCATGCTGGGCGTGACCCTCAGGCACTTCGACCACAAGGATGGCTTGGCCATCGGCGGCATCTTGGCGAAAGATGTCCACCCTGACAGGCGGCTGGATCGAGTCCGAACACACCTCGACTATCAGTCGTTCCAGTTCATCCATCTGAGCACGGGTCATTGTCTGGACATCGCCGTCGTCCGTAACCCCACACAGCAGCACGCCGCCATGCGCGTTGGCGAACGCGGCGATTTCGTCCGCCCAGGTGTCGCGGCTCGGACCTGTGGGTCGGCTGCCGGCAAAGACGACCTCCTTGAATTCCCAACCGCTGTCCTCGCCCAGTTGCCGGCGGCGACGGATTCCCTTGTCGCTGTACCTCACCGTGAGCTTCTCCGGTGTTCGGCAGTGCGTCCATTAATGGCACGACCAGGTCGCCTGCTGGCGTTAGTAGTGCAATGACCCTTCATGGCGTTGGAATAGCCGCTTACAGTATCAGCGACGAGGAACAAGGCGAAACGTACGATGAGGGAGTCCCAGCACTGCATTTCCACTTCTCAAAGCTTCGTTGCACTACAAGGGAAGGTCCAAACCTGCACCGTGTTGGCTGGATACTGCTATGCGGGGTTTCACTGTTCATCGGAGTTCAGCAGGATTCAAGTGGAGTCTGTGTCCCTCACGGACCGCTGCGAACCCTCAATTCCGATCTCCCCCGCGTAGGTCTTGGTGATGTTGAGGGCGATGCAGGTTGCGTCCTGTGCTCGTTCCAGCTTCATCAGCAGGCTGCGTCCGTGCTGCCTGCGATCCGCCTGCCCCTGTGCCTCGCTAAGGCTCCCGTTGTACTTCAACTCGAAGACACAGGCCCGTCCCTTGTAGATAGTCGCCAGGTCGTATCGCCCCGACAGTTCCCGCCGCTCCGAGCGGGGTGTTGCGTGCATGCCCAGGAAGATGCCGTGCAGCGCGGCATGGTAGGCGTACTCGTCCTCCATGACGTTGTACGGGAAGGCGTACAGGCAGTCCAGCAGGATATTGGGCAGTTCCGCGTAGTCGCCGGTCTCCAGGCAGTTTCGCAGGCGTTCGATGCCCGGCAACTTCTCCCCGGTGTGGGCCCGTGCCAGATCCCGCAACACTGTCCGCGCGACCTCGCGATTGGGCCATCCCAGGCGCGCCGGCTGGCCGTCCTGCTCGGGATGGTGGGTCAGGTAGCCGCTTTGCAGCATCAGCGACTTGAGGCTGTCGGTCCTGTTGCTGTAGAAGTTGCCTTCCAACTCGTCGAGATCGCCGAATGGCGTTGAGTTCACTTCGTGAGGTTGCCGACGCAGCGCGTCCACCAAAACCTTGGACACCCCGGAATCCGACCAGTGGGCAGGGAGACCCCGGCGTTGGATCCGAACTCGTTCCTGTGGCTCCAACAGGTCGGCCAGGGCGTTGCACAGGGACCAGGGGTTGTAGACGGCCGGTCCGACGCCATCCGGGTCGAATCGGTAGCCGTTGTAGTTGTCGCGCAGGGATCCTCGAAATTGGCCCACTGATTGCCCCAGGCCGTCTGCGGCTGTTTCGATGCAGTCCGTCAACGGGGATTGGTCCAAGTCGCTCTCGGTGAAGCCGCAGATGGCCCCGAATTGTGCTTTCCAGGTGCAGTCCCGCAGGTTGTTGAGGGCCGAGAACATCTCTCCGTACGCCCGGCGCGTGATGCCTGTGATGAGAACCTTGTGCAGTTCAGATTCGCAAACCTTTAATACCCGAAAAAACTCCCGGAACAGTTCGAAGAGGGGATCAACCTCGGTCGGACTGCGTTCCAACAGCTTCAGCAGCGGCGTGTCGTACTCGTCCACCAGCACAACCGGGTTGCCACGCTGCTTTCTCAAGGTACTGATCATCTGCTTCAGCATGTCTTGCGGAAGACGCGGATAGGTTGTTGCATCCTTCAGGTCAATTCCGGGATCGAGGCCCCTGCAGTACCAGACCAGGGCCTGTTGCGCGACATGCCACGTCAGGGACTGCTTCATCTCTTCCGCATCGTTGCCGGTGACCGCGCTCAGGTCCAACCGAATGACCGGCCTTTTGGGTGAGGTCGCCACCCATTCCTCCCACGCGGTGTCGGCAAACAGGCGTTCGTCCGGCACCTTGGCGACTGGGTGGGCCATCTCCACGAACGGATCCCGGACCTCCGGCCAGTCTCCCTGATACATGCACTCGATGGTCGAGAGCATCAGGGTCTTGCCGAAGCGCCGCGGCCGCGCCAGGAACAGATACTTGCCGCTGTCCAGCAGGAGCTTCAGTTCGCGGGTCTTGTCGACGTAGGCGTAGTTCTCTCTGCGCAGATCCGCGTACACCGAGATGCCGGGCATCAGCATGGGTGCGGTGGCGGCATGCTCACGGCCCTTGTCAATTCCGGAGCGGGATTCGGGTTTGGTCATGTTCCTGCTTCGGTACCCGCGGTGGCGGTTCAATGAAAACATGGTCGGTCAGTGGATTGTAGTCGGGCCTGCCGGTAGTCCTTGGACTTCAACGCCGAACCGACAGACCTCGCAGTCGCTCGGGTGCATTGCCTTCCCCTGTTGGTTCGATGGAGCGGAGCAATCGTCCGAAGTGGTGCGGTTTCCCTGAATCCAGTCCACGAACCACCTCCCGGATCCTCGTCCGTCCGTGTCCGGATGCCCGGGCTTCGACGATGCCGGGGACTGGCACGAATCCGTTTTGACTCCTGATTGCCACTACGTTATACATTCCGCAAGGGTCGTGCAGTGGACCCGCCCAAAAACAACAAATTACCTAAGAAACCATCTGTTTCAATACCATCACATGAACACTTACCTTTCACGAATCCTGTTTGGTTCCCTCCGGGGAACCGTTGCGAGCCGCCTGCTGTGCGGCTTTTTCTTGTGCCTGACGGCCTGCACCATGCCCGTCTCCGAGACGGCGGCGCCTGCTTCCGAGAGCGAGGCTGTGCCGGCACCTGAGAGCCAGTCGCTGGTTGTCTACTCGGGACGGAACGAAAATCTGGTGGCCCCGGTCATTGAGTCGTTCGCGGCCGAAACCGGTATTTCGGTGGAAGTCCGCTACGGCGGCACTTCGGCCATGGCGGCCACCATTCTGGAGGAGGGGGCGAACTCTCCGGCCGACGTCTTTTACGGCCAGGATGCCGGCGCGCTGGGCGCGCTGGCCAAGGCCGGACGCCTGCAGGTGTTGACCGAGGACGTTCAGGCCTTGGTGGATCCGGCCTGGGTGGCAACAGACGGCAGTTGGATCGGTACCAGTCTGCGTGCACGCGTGCTGGTGTACAACACCGAAGAACTGACGGTTGAGGACCTCCCGGCGAGCATCCACGAACTGACCGAAGAACAGTGGCGTGGCCGCGTAGGCTGGGCCCCCACCAACGGCAGCTTTCAGGCCTTTGTGACCGCCTTGCGCGTGATTGAAGGCGAAGAGGCGGCCGAGGCTTGGCTGAAGGCCATGATCGCCAACGATGTGCAGGTCTATCCCAAGAACACGCCCATCGTGGCGGCGACCGGTGCGGGCGAAATTTCCGTCGGCCTGGTCAACCACTACTACCTGTTGCGGTTCCTGGCCGAGGATCCGGAGTTCACGGCCGCCAACTACCATTTTGCCGAGTCCGGTCCGGGCTCCATGGTGAACGTGGCCGGAGCCGGTATTGTCGATTCCTGCAGCAACTGCGAGGCGGCCGAAGCCTTTGTGCGCTATCTGCTGTCGCAGGAAGCGCAGGACTACTTCCTGTCAACCACGCACGAGTACCCGGTGGTTAGCGGCCAGGTGGATCTGCCCTCGGGGGCGGTACCGCTGGATACGGTTGCCCTGCCGGAAATCGACCTGAGCGACTTGGATGACCTTGAAGGGACTCTGGCGCTGCTCCGCGCGGCAGGCGCGCTCGAGTAGCCTGATCCCCGGTCCGCCGCAGGCAGCGACACCTGCACTATTTTGCCGTCTGTGGCGCTTGCCAACCTATAGTTATTGAAGAAACGTGAGGGCTCCGAGCTGCCGGGTAGTGGTGGCTCGGGGCCCCTGTCGCAGGCCCGACCTGCCTTGGCTCCCGATGGGATGCCGGACATGAGCAAGCCCCTTTTCGTTCCCATGTGGCTGCGGCCGCAGAGCCGCTCCGGCCAGGCCCGGTTGCCGGCCGGCATGGTGCTGCCATCGGTTCTGGTGGCCGGCCTGTTGCTCCTGCCCCTGGGCTACCTGGTATTCCGGGCCACGGGCGTTGAGCCGGAGGTTTGGCGCGACCTGTGGTCGACCTCGACACTCCGCATCCTGGGCCGCAGCCTGCTGCTGGTAATCGGCGTCAACGTCAGCGTGTGGCTGCTGGCCCTGCCCCTGGCTTGGCTTGTGGTTTTCAGCGACCTGCCGGGCCGCAAGCTATGGACGGTTCTGGTGGCAACGCCGCTTGTGGTGCCCAGCTACATCGGCGCCTATGTGCTGATTGCCATGTACGGTCCGCGCGGCCTGCTCCAGCAGTGGCTGGAGCCGCTGGGCATCGAGCGCCTGCCCTCGCTCTACGGCTATCCGGGAGCCCTGATCGCGATCACGCTGTTCACCTATCCGTACCTGTTCCTCGGCCTGCGCTCCGCCATGATGTCGTTGGACCAGTCCTGGCTGGATGCCGCACGCACGTTGGGCCAGAGCGGCTGGACGACGCTCGGGACTCTTCTGCTGCCCGTGCTGAGGCCTGCGCTGGCGGCCGGCTCCGTGCTGGTGAGCCTCTATGTCCTGAGCGACTTCGGGGCCGTTGCCCTATTGCGCTACACAACTTTCACCAGCGCCATCTACCTCTACTGGCAGTCCAGCCTGGATGCCAGAGCCGCTGCCCTGCTCATGCTCGTGCTCGTGGTTCTCACCATGGTGCTGATGGGACTGGAATTCGTCCTGAGAGGTCGGGCCCGCATTGCCCGCACCCATGCCGGAACAGGCCGGGCCGCAACCCCCATACGGTTGGGACGGTGGCGGTACGCGGCCTGGCTGCTGTTGGGCGGAACCGTCTTCATGGGCATGGGCAACCCGATCATCGTATCGCTGATTTGGCTCGGGAAGGGCCTGGCGGCCGGCGCAACCCTGCAACCGGTCTGGCAGGCCATGGGCAACAGTCTGCTCGTGAGCCTGCTGGCCGCGGTCACAGCCGTGCTGGTGTTTGCCGTGCCCACCGCCTATCTGGCGGAACGCTACCGGAGGCTGAGCGCCCGCCTGCCGGCGCGAGCCGCCTACATCGGCTTCGGCATGCCGGGCATCGCGGTGGCCCTGAGTCTGGTCTTCTTCGGGGCCCGCCACGCTCCCTGGGTGTACCAGACCGTGTACCTGCTGCTCCTGGGCTACATGGTCCGCTACGCGTCCCTGGCGGTGGGTCCGCTGCGCACGCAGCTCTCCCGCATCAATCCCCGCCTGGAGGAGGCCGGGCGCCTGCTCGGCTTCTCCGAAATCCGGGTGCTCTGGCGCGTGACGGCACCGGTGGCGCGCGGGGGCCTGCTGACCGGCGCCGCCCTGGTCTTCCTGTCCACCATGAAGGAACTGCCCGTAACCCTGCTGCTGGGGCCGACCGGTTTCAATACCCTGGCCACCCGCATCTGGTCCGCCACCGAGGAAGCCTTCTACGCGCGGGCCGCGGCGCCGACCCTGATCCTGCTCTTGGTGTCCGCTCTCGGCATCGCGGCCATTTTCTCCGGAGAGGAGTTGTGAGTGCCGACCCGTCCGACCGGGCTGTCGGTTCGGAAACCGCAGCTTCCCCGTCCGCGGGCTTCCTGTCGATCAGGCAGGTGCGCAAGGGCTTCGACGGCTCCAGTCTGGTCCGGATAGGGGAATTCGATGTGGAGGAAGGCGAAGTCATGGCCCTGCTGGGACCGTCCGGTTGCGGCAAGACCACGACCCTGCGCATGGTGGCCGGCCTGTCGCCGCCGGAGACCGGATCGATTGCCGTGGCCGGCCGGCTCCTGGACGGCCCCGGCGTGCACGTGCCGGCGGAGCAACGCAACGTCGGCATGGTATTCCAGGACTACGCCCTGTTCCCGCATCTAACGGTGGAGGGCAACATTCGCTTCGGGTTGGACGGCAGGAGTGCCGACTCGGCGGGCCGCGCCCGCGCCATGATGGAGCTGACCCGGCTGACCCACCTGGCCGAACGCCGGCCCGCCGAACTGTCGGGCGGCGAGCAGCAGCGCACCGCACTGGCCCGGTCCCTGGCCCCCAATCCCCACCTGCTGCTGCTGGACGAGCCGTTCTCCAGTCTCGACGCGTCCCTGCGCAAGGACCTGCGGCGGGAGGTGCGGCGCATTTTGCAGGCCACGGGGATCACCACGATTCTGGTGACCCACGATCAGGACGAGGCCCTGTCGATGTGTGATCGGCTGGCTCTGATTCTGGACGGGGAGGTACAGCAGGTGGGCGCGCCGCGGGAGTTGTACTGGTCGCCCCGCAACGAGAACGTGGCGCGCTTCATCGGCGACGTCAACCTGCTGCCGGGCACGGCGGACGGATCGCTGGTTGTCGACAGCGTGCTGGGACGGCTTCCTGTTCAGAAAGCCCGCACCGGGTCCGTGCAGGTGATGCTGCGGCCCGAGTCGATCCAAGTGTCCTATCCGGAGGACGAAGCGTCCGTCATGGCCCGCGTGCTGGACGTGGAGTACTACGGCCACGACCAGGTATTGAGTGTTCGCCTGCAGAGCGGCGAGGAACTGCTGGCCCGCCGGGACGCCATTCAGCCGTTCCTGCCCGGACAGGCCGTCAGCGTGAGGCCGGTCGGCGTATTTCCCGTCTATGAGACCGACCGCGGCTGATTCGGTGCCGGCGGCAGCCGGCGGCACGCCTGTCGTGTCCGGCTGCACCTCAGTTGGGCCTTTCTCCCCGGCGGCTACCCGTATAGGGTCGGGTTCCAACGGCTCCGGTGGCCCGTTACGCGGCCCGTTGCCCCAACTCGCGGTCCAGGATTAGAAGCCCGGTGAAGTCCTCGCCAATCCGGCGGATGTCCGCCAGGATCCGCTTGCACTGCTCCACTTCCTCGACCTGTTCGGCAATGAACCAGTCCAGCAACTCCCGGTAGGGTTCCAGCGGGATTTCGTCGGCCTGGCGGGCCTGTGCATGGATAAAGGTCTGCAGGGCCTCCTCGTAGGCCAGCGCCGAACCCATCAGGTCCCGCGGGTGGCGTGCGGCGGGCGCCTCCGCCGCCAGGTCCGCAAACTCGATGTAGGCCCGCTGTGACTTCTGGAAATCAATCAGCTTCTGGGCATGCATCTGCTCCTCCTGGCCCTGCACGTCGAACCAGTGGGCGAATCCGGGGAAATCCTCAATGTCCGCCAGCGCGGACAGAATTCGGTAGTGGTAGGCGGATTCCAGTTCCCGGTGGATATGGGTGTTGACGATGTCCTGCATGTGATGTGCCTGCACGTTGAATGTTCGGGTTGTCCCTGTGGCCGATGCCGGCGCGGCCACAGGTTCCAGCCTGCGTCCGGCCGGGGTCGCCCAAGCGAAGGGGGACACGTCCCGCCATTGTACTCAACCATCGGCCGGGCGCGGCTCGGCACCGGCCCTCCGGAGGGCCGGTGCCGTATGCTGAAGCTGCCCGTACCGAGAGGTTGACTGCCGCCGGTGACGGGCTGCCCCGCAGAAGGCAAAGCCGATGCTGCTGGCAGCCCGACCGGATGTGTCGATCGGACGGCGGCGGAACAGCATCGAACGCAACCTGTCAAGCCCGGCTCCACTTCTGGCCTGATGACGACTTGCCGGCCGGCCCGGGGAGGCCGGCGGGACGGCTAGTCGGTCAGGTAGTGCTTGGCCTGGTCAAGCTGCTCGGGTGTGACATATTGGGCCATGCTTGCCAGAAATGCCTCGCGGGAAGCGTAGGGCCTTGATTCAAGCAGCGCGGCCGCCTCTGTGTCGTCTATTCCGGGGATCTGCTTTACCGTCGCCTGGTCCGACTCGTTGAAGTTGACGGGTACAAAGACATATTGTTCATAGAAGGCCACCTGTTCTTCATCCACATATTTGCCTATTTCCCGTCTGAACTGGGAAATGCTGACGTAGGGTTGATATTCAAAAAACTCACGAACCATGCGGCGGCCGAAATCGGGAATGGTTGCCCTCAATTGCTCACTGGACATGTCATTGAGATTGACAAGATCGAAACCGGGAACGTCAACAGGTTGTGCTGCCGATGCCGCGGGTGTGGTTTCCCGGGCCGCTTCCGTTGGCGGAGGGAAGGTGCACCCGGCGAACATCCACAGAAGAGCAAGGGTCCCAATCGCAAATTTGGCAGTTCGGTTCATCGCTGTCATCTGGTTTCTCCGGCAGCCTGGGGTGCAGGATCCCACTGTAGACAGGAATTGTGAGGAAATTGTGAACCGGCAATGTACACAGATTGAAGGGGGGTGGAGCTGATCGGCCGGACCCAGGCACTGTGTGGTCCGGGAGCAATCGGTCAGGCTTCCCTTCTCCGTACCGGGCCTTCGACAGCCCGACCGTGGCCGGGCCGGTGTGGCCACGTGTCCGACGGGAGGAGGCACGGGGTGGGATACCACCCCCGCCAGCCGGCTTGGGCGCTGCGGATTCGCAGGGATGAGAGCCCGGGCGTCAGGCCGGAACTTCGTCCTCCAGCGCCTGGTACTGACTCATGTAGAGCGCGTGGTAGGCGCCGCCCTGGGCCAGCAGTTCCGTGTGGGTGCCCTTCTCGATGATGCGGCCGTCCTGCATCATGAGAACCTGGTCCGCGTTGCGGATGGTGGACAGCCGGTGGGCCACCACGAAGCTGGTGCGGCCGCGCATCAGTGCCTCCAGCGCTTCCTGAATCAACAGCTCGGTGCGGGTGTCCACCGAGGAGGTGGCCTCGTCCAGGATTAGGATGCGGGGATCGGCCAGGATGGCCCGGGTGATGGACAGGAGCTGGCGCTGGCCCTGGCTCAGGCCGCTGCCGCGCTCGCCCAGCACCGTCTCGTAGCCGTCCTCGAGGCGCCGGATGAACTCGTCGGCGTAGGACAGTTCCGCCACGCCGCGCACCTCCGCGTCGGTGGCGCCCTCCCGGCTGAAGCGGATGTTGTTCATGATCGTGTCGTTGAACAGGAAGGTGTCCTGCAACACCATGCCGATGTGGCTGCGCAGATCGGACCGGCGCATCTGCCGGACATCGACGCCGTCGATCTTGACGGAGCCGGAAATGGGGTCGTAGAAACGGGGAATCAGGTTGAGGATGGTGGTTTTGCCGGCTCCGGTCGGGCCCACAATCGCGACGGTTTCGCCCGGCCGGGCGATCAGGGAAATCCGGTCCAGCACGGGTTCGTCGGGGTTGTAGTGGAAGCTGACGTGGTGGAACTCCACCCGGCCCTTGAGGCGGTCCATGGCCACGGGCTGCGGCGGATCCTGGATCTCCGGTTCCTCGTCCAGCAGTTCGAAGATGCGCTCCGACCCGGCGATGGCACTCTGCACATTGGTCCACATGACCGCGATTTGGCCGATCGGCTGGTTGAGGCGCTGTACCAGGTTGATGTAGGTAATGACCAGGCCCAGGGTCACGGCCTGGCCGCCCAGCGTGCCGCCGTTGAGCAGCAGGAGGCCGCCGGCCAGTGTGGCCACGGTCAGGCCCAGGAAGCCGAAGGCCTCCAGGGTGGGGCTGAGCGCGGAGGTGTAGCTCACGGCGGAGATGTTGGCGTCGCGGTTGGCCGCGTTCACTTCCCGGAAGGACTCCGACGAGGCCCCCTCCCGCACGAAGGCCTGCATCTCGCGCACCCCGGAAATGTTCTCCTGGAGGTCGGCGTTGATGTTGCCGATTTCCCGGCGGGCCTTGCGGAACTCGCGCCGGGCCAGGCCGGACAGCCAGTTTGTCACCAGGTACATGACCGGGATCAGGGCCATGGAAATCAACCCGTAGACGTAGTTGGTGATCAGCATCTGGACGAGGATCCAGACCACTGTGACCACCGCCAGCAGCACCGAGATCATCATGAAGTTGATGCTCTGCTGCAGCGTGTCCAGGTCGTTGGTGAGCCGACTCATGACATCGCCGGCTTCGTGGCGGTTGAAGTAGCCGAGCGTAAGCGAATGGATCCGACGGAACAGCGAGATCCTGATCTGGCGCACCACGCGGTTGCCGACCGCGGACATCATGTAGAAGGACAGGGAGCGCGAGGCGGCCGAGGCAATGTAGATGGCGGTCGTGATGAGCATCAGGCGGGTCAGGCCCGTGAGCAGCGCGGGCACGTCCCAGCCCTGGGTGTCGACCCGTTCAAACCAGCAGTTGGCGCCCGCGGCTTCGCCCACGGTTCCCGAACCGCTGAGCAACGCCGGATTCACATAACAGTCAATGGCCTGCCCCAGCAGGACGGCCGTGTAGACCTGGGAACCGGCCACCATCAGGACCAGGACCATCACCAGGATCATCCACGGCCAGTAGGGGGCGAACATGCCGCCCAGCCGCCTAAGGGTTAGCGGTACGGACTGGGCCCGGGATACCTCCCGGTCCATCATGAATCTGCCGCCGTCAAACATGGCTTGCCGCCTTGCCGCCGGCGCGCACCGGCCGCCTCATGCCCATCCCGCCTGCGCCTCGGCCAGGGCGGCACTGTCGTCCACCAGCTGGCTGGAGAAGATGTCGGCGTAGAGTTCGTTGGATTCCATCAGGGATTCGTGCGTGCCGGTGGCGGCCAGGCGACCGTTTTCCAGGATCAGGATGCGGTCGGCGTTGCGCACGGTGCTGATGCGCTGGGCAATCACGAAACTGGTGCGCTGTTCCATCAGGCGGTCGAGGGCCTGCTGGATGCGCTGCTCGGTCTGGAGGTCAACGCTGCTGGTGGAGTCGTCCAGGATCAGGATGCGGGGCTGGAGCAGAAGGGCCCGGGCGATGGCCACGCGCTGCTTCTGGCCTCCGGACAGGGTGGCGCCGCGTTCGCCGACATCGGTCCGGTAGCCGTTGGGCTGGCTGACGATGAAGTCGTGGATGGCGGCATCGCGGGCCACGGCCTCCACCTCGGCGTCCGTGGCCTCGGGGCGGCCGAAGGCGATGTTGTCCCGGATGGTGCCGCTGAACAGCACCGTCTCCTGGAGTACGATGCCGATCTGGCTGCGCAGGGAGTCCAGCGTCGCGTCGCGGATGTCCATGCCGTCGATCAGGATGGCGCCGTCCGACACGTCGTAGAAGCGCGGCAGCAGGTTGATGATGGTGGACTTGCCGCTGCCGGTGGCGCCGAGGATGGCAATGGTCTCACCAGGCATGACTCCGAAGGAGACGTCGTTGAGAACCGGTTCGCTGCCTTCGAAATAGCGGAAGGTGACGTTGCGGAACTCCACCATGCCCTGCACGGTGTCCAGGGTCCGCGCGTCGGGGCGGTTGCGGACCTCCACGTCGGTGTCCAGGATTTCGAAGACGCGGGCCGCCGAGGCCGAGGCCTGGGTGGCCTTGGCGATGATGAAGCCGAACTGGCCGATGGGGAAGAAGATGTAGGTGATGTAGAGCATGAACTTCGACCACTGGCCGAGGGTCAGTTCGTTGAAGATCAGCAGGCGCCCGCCGTACCAGGTCACCGCCACGATGGCCAGGTTGGCCACCAGGAAGAGGAAGGGAAACATGACGCTCATGAACCGCGAGACGCGGATCGAGTTGCGCATGTGTTCCTCGGCCACCTTGCCGAAGCGCGCCTGTTCGCTCTTCTCCCGGACGTAGGACTTGACCACCTGCAGG
>CAZMKQ010000106.1:0-17443 GCA_964566955.1 uncultured Caldilineaceae bacterium
CGCGACCCGTGAACCGGATATGCGTGGTGTCAACCATCGTATATAAGTCCCAAAGGAAATCCAAAGGCTGAAGCTGTCGCTCAGCATGGGACCCCAGTTGGCGTTGGGCGGCTGTACGCCGATGCCCAGGAAGCTCAAGCCGAATTCCAGCGTGATAGCCCCGCCCACGCCGGCGGTCACGGTCACGATGATGGGACTGATGGCGTGGGGAATGATGTAGTGGGTCAGGATACGGCGTTCGTCGACGTCAATGGCCCGGACTCAACATAGTGGGTCTCGCGCACCGACAGTACCTGGCCGCGCAACAGCCTGGCGAACCCAGGCCAGCTGATGAAGGCCAACGCCCCGAACACCAGCACGAAGTCCAGCCACAGAGTGTCGAGATAGAAGGGGTTATTGGTCTGCATGTACATGTCGTCGAACCAAGCCGCAATCGGCCACTTCAGCACCGTGTTCATGAGCATGGCCAGCAGCAGGCCCGGCACGGACATGGTCACATTCGTCAGCCACATCAGAAATTCGTCCGCCACTCCCCACACATAACCGGCGATTCCGCCCAGCACAATACCGGCCGGCAGGTACACGGCATAGATCGCTGAAGGGCAATGCCCCCATGAGATCCAATGGGATAGCCGGATCCGCCAACTACCCGTTGCGTCGTAGCCAGTTAGCGGATTTCCGTCAACGCCTTTCCAGGCCGAAGCGCAGAAATTGGCGAACGGGCATAGTCTTTGACGTTACGGGGCACAATGTACCAGGCCCCTCAATTGCGGGCCGCCGCGACTTGCAGTGCATCTTCAAAGTCGATCATTGCGAACCCCGCGGCGAAATGCACCGAAGCAAAATTGGCATCGGCCACGGACACGATGTCCGTCAGTTGTCGGATGAATTCGCTCGTCTTATCCCGACCGTAATGGGGTCAGGCAATGTCATACAGATTGGCCACCGTGTGCCAGGCCATGGATGCGGGGTAGCCGGCACGTTCCACGTAGTCCAGAAGTGCGTTGGCCGCCCCGCGTGGTCGGCACAATCCAGCACCGCTTCCAGCAGCACATCGCAATCCAACAGAATCACTTGAGGTACTTCTGCTTGAGTGCCTGAAAGCGGGGTTCGTCACGCTCCACGATCTTGAGTGATCCTCGCCACCGGGTAGCGAAGGTCTCTTTCTCATCGCCGATCATCTCCCGCAACGACTCTTCGACCAGGGAGGACAGGGATTTGCCGACAGAACGCGCGTGCCGTTTGGCTACCGGAATCAGATCCCGATCAATTGTGAGGGTGAGCTTGCCTTTCAAATTGCAGGGCCTCCATTTGGCACATACACGTGCAATTTAAGCAGTAGACGTGTCATGCCAGCAAACCACACAGAAGCATCCCGGACGGACCTGTTGCAGAGGCCATCGTCAATGGAGCAGGTTTCTCTGCGGAGACGAGGCCGTGTTGGACACGGATGCCAATGCCGCCTGTAACATCCATGCGCGGTGCCACGACGCGGAAACAACGTTGTAGATGCCCCACTGCGAGATGCCGCCCTGCTCACGGAACGAACCCGGACAGGCGGAGAAGACAGATCCACCCGGACTCGAGTTGCAGAGGCCAGTCACAACACCCCTATTCACCGAGAACAAAGTACCCGTAATCACCAAGAGCAAAGGGACAGAGAGTCATGGTCTCAAAGCTTCCCAACGGAATCGGACTTCCCAACCCCTGGCCGCCCCGAACCATAGGTCCGGGATCCGATCCCCTGCCGGTCCCGTATCTTGCCAATCCGCCGGCGGTGTTGCCCATCGACACCGGCAGGCAACTGTTCGTCGACGACTTCCTCATTGAGCACACCACGCTGCGCCGTACATACCATGCGGCCCGCCTGCATCCGGCTTCGCCGGTGCTTTGGCCCCAAACCGCCCTGGAACTGAATAACGGCCACTGTCCGGTGGCGGCCCCCTTCAACGACGGCGCGTGGTACGACCCTGAGGATCGGCTATTCAAGCTGTGGTACCAAGCCGGCTGGTTTGACGGCACGGCCCAGGCCGTCAGCGAGGACGGCCTGGACTGGCACCGACCAGACTTGGACGTGGTTCCCGGAACCAACGCCGTCATCCACAATCCGAAGGCTCATCTGCGGGACGGAGCACTGGTCTGGCGGGATGAGAATGCCGAACTCGCCTCCCGCTACAAGATGTTCGTCTACTGGCGCTGGCCGGGAGGGCAGGCCGGCCATGTCTATCGGTCGCCGGACGGGGTTCACTGGCAGGATCTGGGAGCCACTTCCCGTTGCGGGGACAATTCCAGCTTTTTCCACAACCCCTTCCGCGATCAGTGGGTGTTCAGCATTAGGGAAAGTTGGAACCGGCGGGCACGCTCCTACCACGAACACGAGGACTTTGTGGCGGCATCCCGCTGGCAGGACGGGGAACAGGTCCGCTGGACACGAACGGACCGGCTGGATCGACCCGACCGATTCCTGGGTTTGAGGACCCAGCTTTACGACGTCAACGCCGTGGCCTACGAAAGCATTCTGCTGGGGGCCCTGGCTATCTTCCACGGACCCGAGAACCCGGATGCGGCGCGTCTGGGCAGGCCCAAGATCAACGACATCCAGCTGGCCTACAGCAGGGACGGCTTCCACTGGCACCGCCCGCACCGACAGGCCTTCATCGCGTCCAGTCGCCACTGGGGCGATTGGAATTACGGGTACATCCACGCGGCCGGCGGCCTCTGCCTGGTAATGGACAATGAGCTTTGGTTCTACTTCGGTGCCTTCTCTGGGCAGGGATCGGTCCTGAAGACCGGTGAAACTGGTGCCTTCGAGCAGGACAACGCGATGTATGCCGGTGGCTCCACCGGACTGGCCACGCTGCGCCGGGACGGATTTGCGTCCCTGGACGCAGGACCGGAGCAAGGGGTACTGTCCACCCGACCTGTTCGGTTCTCGGGTAGCCGTCTCTTCGTCAATGTTGAATGTCCGGAAGGCGAACTCAGGGTTGAAGTCGCCGATGAGTACGGAGACGCGATTCCGCCGTTCACGGCCAGTCTGTGCCGTCCCATCACGGGGAACAGCACTAGGGCCGAGGTAGTTTGGACAGACGGCCCGGACCTCTCGGCCGTTGCTGACCGACCAGTGCAGTTCAGGTTCCTGCTGCGTCAGGGCAATCTCTACTCGTTCTGGATCAGTGAAAGCCCCGATGGTCGTAGCAAGGGTTATCTGGCCGCCGGTGGACCCAAACATGCCGGTCAACAGGACTGTTGAAGTTCCAGATTCCCATCCTACTTGATTGGCACGGTGATATGATCGCGCTCCATGGCCTGTAACTCCCGTTCTCTTGAGAACAGGGATCCCTAGGATGACCAACCCTCAGACCCGCACCATCAAAGCCACCGAGTTCACGGCAAAATGCCGGACATTGATTGACGAAGTCGCGGCCACAGGCGAAGAGATCATCGTTACCAAACAGGGAAAACCGGTGGGGAAGTTCGTACCTGTGGAACAGCCGCGTCGGCCACTTTGGGGCCTGCTCGCATCGGACATAGAGATTATTGGCGATATCGTCAGCCCCATCGACATGGAAACAGAGACAGACTCTGATTCGAAGAGGCCGGCGAACACGTGATTTTGCTGGACACCCACGTCCTGCTTGAGGTAACCGGAAACCAAGAACCCACGCATTTCGGTCCCGCGGCCGTGTCGGCGGTGGACGAGGCATGGCACCGACACGAGGTGGCAGTGTCCGCCATCAGCTTCTGGAAATCGGACCGCTCGCAGAAAAGGAAAGAATCCGTCTCTCGAACTCCGTTGGCAACATACGGGAGACTTTGTTGGAACACGGTGTGCAGGAAATTCCGATGGACGGCACCATCGCCATGCACGCCGCCGCTTTGGAGGATTTCCATCGCGATCCGGCAGACCGCATTATTGTTTCCACTGCGTTGTTGGCTGGACACAGATTGCTGACCAGAGACTGGAAGATCCTCGACTGGTCCGGCCCCTTGGACTGCCAAAACACACGCAAGTAGACACCCGACGGCCTGCTCGGCGATTCCTACCGGTCAGGTATTCAGCCCCGGAATTCACAACAACGGGAAGTGCTGTAGTAGGTTGCAGAGGCCTCCTTCCGCGCCCGCACCGAGGATCTGCCGGCCGCGGACCGGACCTGTCGGCCGTGGAGGCCGGCCGGTGCAGTTCAGCTTCCTACTGCGCCGGGACACCCTCTACTCGTTCTGGGGCCGCAACCGTGCCGAAGTCTGCAGCGGTGGGTTGCCCGGCTGCCGGGGAACCCAATTGTGCCGGCCAGGAGGACAGATGGCAATGTTGAAGGTCCAGCCCAGAAGTTCGCCAACTACAGTAACGCCTGATCTGCCCACGGATTAGTCCGATGGACTCCCCGGCAGTCCAAGGATCTCGGCCTCCACGTAGTGCTTGAAGGCCTCAATCTCCATGAAAAAGCGGTAGCCGACGCGACCGGCCAAATCGGTCACCTCGGCAGGCTCGTTCAGTAGTACGGCCACGGGCTGGCTCAGTTCAAATGCTGTGGAAAACTGGCACCAAGCATCAGTACTTGTTTCATCCACTCACGCCCCGCCATCTACTTGCGTACGTAAAACTCAACCCCACAGCTTCTGATGTGATCCGCAAGCACCCGGTTACCGGTGGATCTCCAAAGCACCAAGTCCACCGTTTGAGGCACGGTCGTAGCCTCCAAGGCAGCACCGATCGCACCAAGATCGCTATGGGTCAAGCCATCGCCCGCGAGCGCCAGATCCACATCGGAACCCGGCCTGTAGGTTCCCGTAGCTCGCGAGCCAAACAGCACCGCCCGTTCAACTCCCGGATAGGAAGCCAGTACCTGCCTAATCTTGGCCCTGTTCCGCTCTTTTAGGCCGTCGTTCATGGGTCGAGCCTGGCCTTCAGCGATTCCTCAAGTCCTTCCAAGGCCGGGAAGTACTTCATCTTGATCAGATCCTCGACCAGCAAAGCCGCTTCCTCGTTGTAAGTGTGCGCCAGCAGATTGCGCTTGTCCAGCGCATCCAGCAGGTCTTCACAGTCGTCATCCGTCAGATATTCTTGTTGAAGGCTCTGCCTGAGCGTGCCTCTGGGACTGTATTCCGTCAGTCCATCCGCAAACAGCAGGTCCTTCAGCGTCTTCCAAGCCAATTCGAAGGTAAAGGCAAACGTCTGCACCAATCCTGCCCGTTCCAGTTTCGAATAGGTCTCGAGGTCACAAGCTTGGCGAAGCTGTTCCAAGGCATTGGCAAAATTCCTGTAACGTAGAATCCAGCGCTCTGTTCCAGCATCCATCGTACAGCGGTCCACTCCAACCCGGTTCATCAGTGACCGGCACCAAGTGTAGGGCAAGCCGTGTCAGCCCGGGGACCAGTTTCAAGACCAAACTCCGGTACGGATGAACTCTCCGAACAGGCCCCGCCGTACCTTGGTTGCCGCCATCTCGGTAGTGCGCGCGGTGTTCATCGCCAGCATTGTCGGGCTGATCGCCAAACACACATCTGCAACGAACGTGAGTCTCCATCGCCTGTGTTGGCAGGCCGCAATCACCTGAGAGAAAACCTCCAATGGCCCATCGCATTGCAGTCGGCGGACTGCTGCACGAAACCCACACGTTTGCCCCCACCCCCACGACCCTGGACGATTTCCGAGCCACGTGGCATGCCGGTCCGGACCTGCTCTCAAACCTGCGGGGAACCCAAACCGGGCTCGGCGGCATGATCGATGGATTGGAAGACAGGGGCTGGGAGCCCGTCCCCACCTTCTATGCGGCAGCCTTGCCGGCCGGAACGGTTACGGAGTCCGCATACAAGGTTCTGAAGGACGAGATGTGTTCCCGCACCCGGGCCGCCATGCCCTTGGACGGTGTCCTGCTCCACCTGCACGGAGCCATGGTGTCCGAAACGACCCTGGACGCGGAGACGGACATCACGGAGGCGATCCGAACCATTGTGGGACCGGACGTGCCCATCCTTGTGGAACTGGATATGCACGGCAACATCAGTCCCGCCCTGGCGGAACAGGCCGACATCCTTCTGGGCTACGACACCACTCCGCACATGGATCTCCGCGCCAAGGGCTTGGAGGCCGTGACCGTCCTGGAAGGCCTGCTGGCCGGTCGGCTGCAACCGACGACGGCCGTCCGCAACATCCCCTGCCTGTTGGCACCGCAGGTAACTGACACCTCGGACCTGCCCTTGCGCGCGGTGCAAGACAAGGTTCGCGCCATAAAGGCCGACAGCCGGGTTGTTGCCGTCAGCGTGTTCGGTGGATTTGCCTATGCGGACACCCCCTGGACTGGTGCATCGGTGTTTGTACACACCAACAACGCACCGGACCTTGCCCGGGACTTGGCAGCCGAACTTGAGGCAATCCTCATGGACCATCGATCGGCCGCCGTATTCCAGGCCCTTCCACCGGACGAAGCGGTGCAGGAAGCATTGCAAACGCCCGATGGTCCCGTGATCCTGGTCGACTCAGCCGACAACATCGGAGGCGGAACACCAGGAGACGGCACCGATGCCCTGAAGGCCATGCTGGCCGCCGATGTGCAGGAAGGCACGGTGGTGATCGCCGATCCGGAGGCGGTACGGGTTTGCCGGCAAGCCGGTGTGGGTTCCAGTGTCACCACATCCGTGGGAGGCAAGACCGACGAATTTCACGGTTCCCCGATCACGGTGACCGGCACCGTTAGGGCACTCTCCGACGGGCTGATCCCATGTGAGCAGAAGCAGAACCACTTCGCCGCGTTTTACGGCGACACATTGGACATGGGCGACTCGGCCTGGCTAAGGTCCGGTGGGGTGAACATCATCCTCAACAGCCGTAAGACTCCTCCATTCGATTTGGCCCAAATACGCGGCATGGGTATCGTGCCCGAGGAACAGAAGATGATTGCCGTCAAGGCAGCGGTGGCCTATCGGGCCGCATACCTGCCCATCGCTGCCCGGATCGTCGAGATGGATACGGCCGGTCTGTGCACGGCCAACCTCCAGAGGTTTGAGTATCGGAACCTCCCGCGTCCCATCTTCCCGCTGGATACGCAATGATGTTCCCGGTCGAGAACCATCCGTCATCGACTGGACTGGACCAGGAACCGTACGGCGACCCAATAACCGCAGTCCACGCCTGACGCACGGACTGCGGTCCTGTACTCGGGTTGGGCAACCCGGTTCCCATTGGTAAGGTTAGGTAAGCCCCTTGGATTGGCTGTGAAAACCCGGTACGCAAAGGATTGGACCTATGGATGCACCCATCAGGGTTGGCGTGATTGGAGTTGGCACCATGGGGGGCCATCACGCCGGCAACCTCGGCAGCGACCAAGTGTCGGGCGCGGTCCTGAAAGCCGTGATGGACCTCGACGGCGATCTGCGCGCCGCAGTGGCCCACCGGCACGGAGTCGAACTGCAATTCGACCAAACCCGGGCCATCATCGGCCACTCCGAGGTGGATGCCCTGCTCGTCGCGGCTCCGGACGGACTCCATGCCAAGCTGGCCAGCGAGTGTCTGGAAGCCGGCAAGCCCGTGTTCCTCGAAAAGCCGCTGGCCACCACCGTTCCGGATGCAGAACGGGTGGTCGAACTGGAAACCGGGATCGGACATCGCATGATCCAGGTGGGCTTCATGCGGGAGTACGACCGCGCCCACGTGGAAGTCAAGACGGAGGTGGACACTGGGCGTCATGGCCGACGACTGCTCTTCCGCAACGTCCATCGCAATGCTCACTTTTCCGATGCCCGCACCATCGAGGATGTCGTCACCAACTCCATGGTGCACGACATCCATTCGGCGCGCTGGATGATGGAGGACGAGATTGTCGAGGTGTACGGCCAGGCTGTTCCGGATGTGGGCCAGGATCCGGGCACGGCGCACCTGTGCGTGATTCAGGTACGGTTCCGCAACGGGGCGCTCGGCCTGCTCGAGTTCAATACCAAGGCCGGCTACGGCTATGAAGTCGATGTCGAAATCAGTTGCGAGGACGGCGTGGTCACCAGCCACACCGTGGGCACACCCGTTGTCCGCAGCAGGGAAACCCTCGGCCAGGCGATTGCCCCGGAGTACACCGGCCGGTTCGGCGCGGCCTACCAGGACGAATTGGTGGCCTGGGTGGCGAGTCTGGAAGCGGACATACCAACCGGTCCTTCGGCCTGGGATGGATATATGGCCATGGTGGTGGTCGAAGCCTGTATTGAATCGGTCAGGACCGGCCAGCCGGTTTCAATACCCGAGTCCGAGAAACCGTCTCTCTACCGTTGAGGAACCACGCCGTGCCAACGGCGGGAGGACCACGATGAAAGCCACAGCCGTCGTCTTTCCCGCGGCCAATACCGTGGAGGTTCGGGAGGTGGACTGTCCCGAGCCCGGACCCCGCGACGTGGTGGTCGACGTAACCCACTCCTGGATCAGCAACGGCACCGAAGGCTCCTACTTGAGAGGCGAGCGCATCGCCGGGGACACAGCCTGGCGGCCCGGCTCACCGAACCCCTTTCCCGTAGTGGCCGGCTACCAGAAAGTAGGGATCGTGCGGGAAGTTGGCAGCCATGTGACGGACTTGACACTGGGCGAAACCGTCTTTGCCGCCAGTGGCAAGGTCCATGGAATGTTCCATCCCTCCGGAGGACAGGTGTCCCCGTCGGTCACCCCCCGGGAAGGTGTCTGGAAGCTTCCACCGCAACCGGAACCGCTGGCCTATGCAGGCATGGTCCTGACCCAGGTCGGCTACAACTGCGGGAGCCGCGCCCCGGTCGCGCCCGGAGAGGCAGCCGTGGTGCTGGGTGACGGTATGGTCGGACTGTGGGCCGCACAGACGCTGGCCCTGCGCGGGGCGCGCATCCTGTTGCTGGGCCGTCATGAGGAGCGCTTGCGGCACTTCCCGGAAAACGGCATGCACCTCCGTTGCAATGAAAAGAACGGCGATTGGCAGGAGACACTCGCCGGTTTTCTGCCCGGCGGCGTGGATGTGCTGGTTGACACTGTTGGGTCGATCGAACACATCCAAGCCATCCTGCCCCGTATGAACCGGGACGGCCGGATTGTCTCCGCCGGATTCCACGGCACGGACGACCTCCTTTCCCTCCAGGACCTTCGCAACGGGGAACTGTCCCTACACTCCGTCTCCGGATGGACCCGGGAACGCATGGACAGAACGCGACATCTGATTGCCACAGGCCAACTGCAGACCCTACCGCTGATTACCCACCACTTCCCCGTGGATCAGGCCGCGGAAGCCTGGAACCTAGTTCAAACCAAGGCCGAACCGGTACTCGGCGTCATCCTGGACTGGAACACATCCGGTTGAGGATGGGCTGGGAACCCAGGGCCCTCGTCAAAGATGCACGATACAAGAGACGCACCGACCATCACGGCCATCCAACTGTCCAGCACAAGGATTGGAAGACAAGCATCGCAGGGCATAGTCGCAGGTTTCGGCTGCCCCGGGACTTGAGCCGCAGAGCCCGGGAATGACTACTGGGTCTGGGACGGAGCCGGTGGTGTAGTTGCCCAATGTGCCTGAACTGAATCCCATGGGGAGCGGTACTTCCAGGAGTTGCGCCGGGCGGAAGGGCAGGTCTATCCTCCCCTCTAAGCGGATGCGCCGCCTGTGCGACTGGAACTGAATCCGGAAAGCCCTGACGACCCTGCGGACGCTCAAACAGACAGGACTGATATTGGGAGGACGGGATCATGGCATTTCAAACACCGGTCACCATCCACGAGGCGATCGACCACATTCACAACAACCGTTACTTGCTCCCAGCCATTCAACGAGAGTTCGTGTGGCGGCCGCATCAGATCGAGCGGCTCTTCGACAGCCTCATGCGTGGCTATCCAATCGGATCCTTCCTGTTCTGGCGCGTCGCCCCCGAAACTGCCAAGAATTACAGCTTCTACCAGTTCATCACGAACTACGATCAACGGAAGCCCCACAATCCCGTTCACGGGGCACCAGCCGCCGTGCCCGGCTTGAAGGCAGTACTGGACGGACAACAACGGCTCACGGCACTGAACGTCGGGCTCCACGGCAGTGGCAGATGGAAACGTCCCCGCCTGTGGTGGAACAACCCAAAAGCCTTCCCGGAACGACGGCTCTACCTCGATCTTCTCGCGCCCCGGATGGAGAACGAAGAGGAACTCTCGTACAAGTTCAGCTTTCTCTCGGAAAAGGATGCCCAGCAGCGGAACTGCCGGAACGACCACGAACACTGGTACCGCGTGGGAGACATCCTTGACGTTGGAGATGCTGCGGATTTGATCGACACTGTCTTTGACCTCCAGCTCACAAATACAAAGGATCCTCTGAAGATACTCAACCGGCTTCACAAAGTCGTACACAGCGACGGCATCGTCTCCGCCTACGAAGAGCCGAACCAAGACCCAGAACGGGTTCTTAACATCTTCGTTCGTACCAACAGTGGTGGTACACCGCTCTCCTACTCGGACATGCTCCTCAGCATGGCGGTGGCCCAATGGGATAAGGTCGACGCGCGGAAGGAGATCCACGCTCTCGTTGACGAGATCAAGAACATTGGCAGGGGTTTCTCGTTCAACCACGACTTCGTGCTCAAGGCCTGCCTGATGCTCGGCGACAGCAACAGCGTCCGATTCAAGGTCGAGAACTTCGGCAAGTCGCAGATCGGCGCCCTGCAGGAGCAATGGGATCGCATCAGAAGCACGATCACGGAAACGGTGGAACTCGCATCCTCGTTCGGGTACTCTGGACAGAGTCTGACATCGGCAAACGCCCTGTTACCGATTGCCTACTTTCTCCACCACCGTCGGCCATCGTTAAGCACTGAGGACCACAAGGCAATCCGCGACTGGCTGATTCGCTCGCTGCTGAAGCGCGGGATCTGGGGCAGCGGCGTTGACAACCAGCTGGTGGTGATCCGCAAAGCGATTCGGGAGAGTGGCTGCCACGACGACTTTCCGGCTCGCGAGATCGAGAAAGCGATGCCGTCCGGCAAAAGCCTGACCTTCGACGATGAGGAGCTCCAGGACTTGGTCGACACCGAGTACAGTGGAAGGGCCCACAGCCTCCTGCTCCTTCTGTACGACTTCGTTGACGTAGCCACGAACCAATTTCACATCGACCATGTCTTCCCACGCGCGCTGATGACCGAGGCGCGCCTGAAGAAGATTGGTATCAGCGAGGAAAAGATCCCCGAATATCTCGATCGGGTGAATCGCCTAGCAAACCTCCAGCTCCTTGAGGGATCGACAAACACGAGCAAGAGTGCCAAGCTACCTGCCGACTGGCTAAGCACACGGTACTCCAACGAAGCAGAAAGACAGCTTCATTGCCACCTGCACGATCTGGGTGACGTTCCGACTGAAATCGAGAGCTTCTTGGACTTCTATGAGACGCGCCGGAGCCGAATCCTAGAAAAGCTACGTCACCTACTTGCTGCCGACAGCACGGAGAACCTGGACTAGCACGGCGAATCGCAGGAAGGGCAGTCCCGGCGCGACAAGGCTGGCGAGGCTCGTTTTCTCAGCGAAAGGACAATGAGTATTCTGGAAAACCTGAAGATCACCGAGTTGATTGGGCAAGCGCCGTGGCGAGAAGCCATCACCTACCGGAATACGTGGCCCCACGAGTACGTCCTTAGCCGCAAGGATAGTCAGAACGACCTGATCGAGCTGGTCTGTGCGCGCTTCCGTGCCGGAGAGGGCATTTCAGGCACTTTCTTTGGCCACCCGAACACCTACCTGCTCGTCGGTGACTACAAGTATTGGCTCATGACCCACTGGGATTCGGTCGACCTCGATGACGGACAGGACTATGTACTCAACCGAGCACCCCTCTATCGCGACCGACGCGACTTCGTCATTCAGGCGGGCGATTCTGGAAGGCGCGAGGATTACCCCACGAAACGAGCAAGGTCGATATAACACACCGACCGACATTGAGGCCCGCACAGCCATGATAGTGGCATCCGCAGAGAATACAGGTGTGCCTTCAGCGGTCCGGAGACATCTCAAAGCCCTCAGTCGCAAACAATGTGACAATTGATTGGGGATTGAATCCCGACCAGAGCTGGTCATTCCCCTTGGAACGGGCCGAGAAGGCTCGCAGCCTGACTCAAACCAAGGCCGAACCGGTACTCGGCGTCATCCTGGACTGGACCACTTCCGAATGAGGAAAAAACTGGAAACCGGGAACATCACCAAATGATGCAGGACATGAAAGACGCACCGACCATTACCGCAATTCAACTGTCGCGGTACCGCATCCCGTTCCCCAACGTGGGACGGGACCACGGATTCGCCATGGGACACTTCTACGAACCGGGCAGTACCGGCCACCGGATGGTGCTGGGTGTGCGCATCCACACCGACATCGGGGTCACAGGCGAATACA
This sequence comes from uncultured Caldilineaceae bacterium, assembly GCA_964566955.1. Taxonomy (GTDB): domain Bacteria; phylum Chloroflexota; class Anaerolineae; order Caldilineales; family Caldilineaceae; genus Bin34. Next base: position 12,363 of record CAZMKQ010000106.1, read on the forward strand.
TGAGCATTGCGCCGGCCACGTTCGAGCAGGCCCTGATGTTCGTGGAGTACCTGATCGGCAAGCCGGCCCTGCAGCGCGAACGGTTCTACGGCCAAGCCAAGTCGCTGTTGCGCAAGAACGACCGCATGGGCATGGGACCAATCGACATTGCCCTGTGGGATTTGGCCGGCAAGTTCCACGACGCCCCCATCTACCAGTTGCTGGGCGGCTACCGGGAAAAGCTGCCCTGCTACGCCAGCACCTACCACGCCGATCGCCAACCCGACGGCCTGAGCAGCCCGGAAGCCTTTGCCGACTTCGCCGAGCAGTGCCTTGAACTGGGCTACAAGGGCTTCAAGATCCATCCGTGGGGCGATCCCGACATCGACCGCGAAATCGCAACGGTCAGGGCCGTGGGGCGCCGCGTGGGCGGCCGCATGGCCCTGATGCTGGATCCCTGCTGCGTCTACGACACGTTCGCCGACACACTCGCCGTGGGTCGGGCCTGTGACGAGGAAGGGTTCTACTGGTACGAGGATCCGATGCGGGACGGCGGGGTGTCCCTGCACGCCCACCGGAAGCTGCGGTCCATGATCAAGACACCCCTGTTGCAGGGCGAACACATCCATCTGGTGGAAGCCCACGCCGACATGGCAGCCGCCGATGCCACGGACTTCTGGCGGGCCGACCCGGAGTACGACGGCGGCATCACCGGCGTCATGAAGATCGCCCATGCCGCGGAAGGCTACGGCATGGACGTGGAACTGCACATTGCGGGACCGGCACAGCGACACTGCATGGCGGCCATGCGCAACTCCAACTTCTACGAAATGGGACTGGTGCACCCCAAGCTGACCAACATTGCCTGTCCGCCGGTCTATGCGTGCGACTACGAGGACGAACTCGAGACCATCGATGCCGACGGCTGCGTCCCGGTGCCGCAGGGACCGGGGCTCGGTGTGACCTACGACTGGGCCGAGGTCCAGCAGTGGCTGGTGCACGAGGAACTGATCGACACCGCGGCCTGAGTCCAATCGTTCCGCGTTGGAACCGCCAGACCAAACCGCCCAGGCAGGCGGTATCAGCCGCCTGAAGGAAAACTCCCATGACCAACACAATGCAGGCCATCCAAATCACGGGCCCCGGCGAAGCGGCTCTTATCGAGACGCCGATACCCATCCCGGACGCGGGGGAAGTCCTGGTCAGGGTGGAAGCGATCAACACCTGTCCGCAGTGGGACCTGCACATCCTGGGCAACGAACCGATGTTCCCCGGCAGCACCATCGAGTACCCGTATCCGATAGGTCAGCCGGGCCATGAGATGGCCGGTGTGGTCACGGCCACCGGTCCCGGTGTTGAGGGATTCGACACCGGCATGAAGGTCGCCGCGTGGCGCGACCCGGGCAAGATCCGCCAAGGGTGCTATGCCCAGTACGTGCCGTTCGAAGCAACCAACCTGATTGTGCTGCCGGACAAACTCGAAACGCACGCGTGCGCCTCCCTGGAACTGGCCATGTGCGTCCAGGCTTCGTTCGACCAACTGAACGGGTTTGGCGCGGTACGGGATTGCCGCGTGATTGTCTGTGGCCTGGGACCGGCCGGCCTGATCGCCGTCCAGTTGGCGCAAGTGCACGGTGCCTCCGATGTCATGGCCCTCGACCCGTTGCCGACCCGCCGCGACATGGCTGCAAATCTGGGTGTGGCAAAGGTGTTTGCTCCGGATGATCCAAAGGTTCTTGCCATGCTCGACCGGGGCGATCTTTGGACCACCGGCATCGACTGCACGGGCTTGGCCCCGGCCCTGCAACATTTGATGGCACTGTGCTCGCGGTTCGTTCATGTATTCGGGGTCCTGCGGGACCCGGTCCAGTTCGGCCTGCCCGAATACCGCAAGGGACTGGCCCTGATCGGCTACGACCGGCATACCAGAGAGGCGGCGGAAACAGCCTTGTCGCTGGTGGCGGATGGCCGATTGGACCTGAAACCGCTGGCAACTCATCGATTGCCCTTGGGTGACTATTTGGAAGGCATTGATCTGTTGCGATCACGACAGGCGGTGAAGATTCAGTTTCTGCCCTGAGCAACAGCTTGCGCCGGAAACAGGTCCTGTCCGGCAGCCTTGGCCGCGAGGCCGATTGCGAAGCCATGCCGAGTGTGCATGGCTTGACTGGATTTTCCAATACGATGTCCGTCAACGGACCGTGGGGCCAGCTCCGCTGACTGTCGGACACACGCATCCTTGCACCGGGCGTTCGACGCGCCAATACACCTGGTGACTCGGTGAACCGGCGCGCTTGCTACACTGTGCTTGGTGGACCGTCATTCCGCGGATGGTGGTTGTTGCACAACATGAACACGAATCTGAAAGCCAAAGTGCCCGCGCGGGACAACGGGCTCACAACCAAAGTCGAGTCCGGTTCCGCAACATCCCTGTCCCCTGTGGCGGCACCCAACGGCGGCAGGGCCTCCAGTGCCTGGTGGGCCCACATCAAGTCGCTCGACCACTACGACCCCGCCTATCCCTACGACCCCAGTCACGTCTACGGACCCGACTTCACCGACGACGACGCCTACGGCAAGGACGGGGTCCACTTCATGGCCGGCCCGTCCCACCAGACCAGTGTCAATGGATGCCATGACGAAGCCCAGCGCCTGCTGGGCTTGGACCGCGTGTTTAGGGAGCGGTGCCTGAAGCTGCCTGACCTGGGCGTGTCCCGAACCAACCGCTATGCCCAAAGCGGTCAAATCATCCCGGATATCTTCATCCAGGAACATCCCCGTCCCGATGAGGACGAACATGAAGTTGCCTACGACCCGGACAACCCCATCCGGTTCGTGCTGGAAGTGCTGTCCCGGTCCACCTTCCACCGCGACCTCGAGCCCAAGGTGGAAATCTACCGGGCCATGGAGGTGCGGGAGTACTGGCGCTACGACCCGAAGCGGGTATACCGCACAGGGAACGAACCCCGACTGTGGGGCCTGCGCCTGTCGGCCTATGGCGAATACGAGCCTATTGAACCGCTCCGCACGGTGGACGGGTTGCCCGTCCACCGCAGCGAGACACTGGGCGAGTTCCGCATACTGAACGAGGGCAGGAACGTCCACACCCTCCAGACCTGGGACGCGCAACAAGGCATTTGGATGGACCCCAAACAGGCCACCGTTCTGGAAACCCGCCTAGAGGATCTCCTGGCCCTACTGAGGCAGCAGACAACTCAGGGAGCATTGGCACCCGACGTGCCGGATACCTTGGCCGCAGCCTGGCAGAAGGCCCGGTGGGTGCCCAACTTCGTAGATGCACTGTCCGTAACAAGTGGCGAGCGCGACTGGTCAACCCTCCTGCCGCCCGGAGACCGCGGGACCTGAACCGGCCAACACCACCGGTGAGCACCGTGACACGGCAACGGTCTCATCTGTTGCACTGAACGCTTCGGGGCAACAGTGCCCCCTTGGGCACACAGTGCATTCCGGTTTCCCGCCCACATCGCGGCGACCCCACCGGGTACACCTGCTTCCTTGCAGGTTCCGAATTCACAACGCGCCCGTAACCGACTACCGCTCCCGTCCCGCCAAATAAAGGTCGTAGGCCGACCCCTTCCAACTGTCGTCCATGGCAATGTCGTCATCCGTTCGCTCCATCCAGATGCACAGTCGCGCCTTCATCCTGCGCAATACATGCCGGTAGCCCAGATCCGGTGCCAGATTGCGGAGTTCTCCCGGATCGCTCTCGACATCGTACAACTCGTCCTCGGCCCCGGGGTTGTAGACGTATTTCCAACCGCGTGTCCGCACCATGCGCTGGCTGAAGAGGGCCGACTCGTATCCGTGAAACTCCGCGAAGACATCGTCCGGCCAGTCCGTCACCGTCGCCCCGCGCAGCCAGGGCCGCAGTGAACGGCCGTCCAGGCCGTCCGGGATTCCGCCTCCGGCCAGGTCCAGCATGGTGGGCATCAGGTCCAACAGGCTGACGAAGGCATCGCACTCCATCCCGGCCGGCGTGTAACCGGGCCACCGCACAATCAAGGGAATTCGGTACGTCTCGTCGTACATGTACATGCCCTTGTTGAACAGGCGGTGGCTGCCCAGCATATCGCCGTGGTCGGCGGTATAAATGACTACAGTGTTGTCCGCCAGATCCAGTGTCTCCAGGCACTCCAGAATGCGCCGAATCTGGTCGTCGATGTAGGTGCAGTAGCCCCAGTAGTGGGCGATGACCCGCTGCCAGTCCCGCCAGGTCAGATGGCTGGCATTCCAGCGCAGCATTTCCTTTTGCTGGATCAGCGGCTTGCCCGCAAAGGTTTCGTCGAAGTTGCTCCAACGTTTCACCGCGTCCGGATCGTACAGGGTGTCGTACGGGGCGGGCACGCTGTAGGGAAAGTGCGGGCCAAAGAACGAGGCGGTGATCATGAAGGGACCGCTTTCATCCCGATGTTCCTCCAACCTTCGGATGGTCATGTCGGCGGTCCAGGCTTCCTGCATGTCCGCCGCCGCCAGTGGCGAACGTCCGCAGAAGGGTGCGCCGCCTCCCCATTCCAGCCGCTGCACCTCCAGGGATCTATCAACCTCCAACCCTTGGGCCTGTTTGACGCGCGCGTGCTCGTCATCGTCCGCGAAGGTTCGGAAGCCCCAGTGATCGGGGTTGTCACGGGCTGGCAGATGCCACTTGCCGATGTGGTGGACCGCGTACCCGGCCCGGGCCAGCAGCTGGGTATAGCTGATCCTGTCCAGCAACTGTCGGTCAAATACCCCGTTGAAGTTGCCCATGTTGGCCAACAGGCCGTGATTGTGGGCATACAGGCCCGTCAACAAAGAGGCCCGTGCCGGAGAGCACAGGGACGTCGGCGTGAAAGCCGAGGTGAACCGCATGCCCTCCGCCGCCAGACTGTCCATGCCCGGCGTGCGCACCACCGGGTTGCCACTGCAGCCCAAGGCATCATGACGGTGTTGATCGGACAGCAACAGCAGGATGTTGGGACGGTGTTTGGTCATGGATACCAACCTTTATAGAAGGCATTGCAAGGGAACTGAAAGGGACACCAGTGCAGAACCTCATACCAACCCATTATACTGTTAGTACTTGATGTGTTGACGACAGTACAGGG
>CAZMKQ010000107.1:0-17435 GCA_964566955.1 uncultured Caldilineaceae bacterium
GTTCACATGGGGCTTCGTCCGCTCAAATACCGCCTTGGCCATCTTCCGCTTCCTGTTGCAACTGGAATTGACTTGGACAATCCATGGACACCGAATTCAACGCGGCAGCAAAGACCGCAATCCACCTAGGGGTCGGCAGACCCCGACCTGCGGAGAGCGTTCCCCAGGGGAACTTGGCCGCGCCCGATGAGCAACCCCGAATCCGGAGTCACGAAGGGGCAGTATAGCCATACGGTTGCGCCCCATGCAAAAACAGCCCCAAGCCGATCGCCGCGGCGGCCGCGCGTCAACGGGAGCGGACAGCGTCGTCCAGCCTGGCGGGGGCATACCGATCGAACTGCATGGAGAAGTTGCCCCGGCCGCTGGTGACGGACCGCAGCGTGGTGGCATAGCCGAACATTCCGCGCAGGGGCACCGAAGCCTGGATCTGGTTCATGCCCTGTCCATGCGGCTCCATGTTGGAAACCCGTCCCAGGCGTCCGTTCAGGTCCCCCATTACGTCGCCGGTATACACCTCGGGGGTAAGCACTTCGATCGACATCATGGGTTCCAGCAGGATGGGATGGGCGCGCGCCATGCCGTCGCGGAATGCCATGCTGGCGGCAATGTGAAAGGCGCGTTCGTTGGAGTCCACGGGGTGAAAGGAGCCGTCCACCAGTGTCACCTTGACATCGACCACCGGGTAGCCCTCCATCGTGCCGTTCAGCATCGCGTCCGCAACCCCGCGCTCGATGGGTGCAAAGAACTGCTGGGGCACTGCGCCGCCGACGATCTTGGTTTCGAACTCGAACCCCGCCCCCGCGGCGTTCGGTTCCAGGACCAGTTCCACGTGTCCGAACATGCCGCGGCCTCCGGTTTGGCGCACAAACCGGCCCTCGGCCTGCACCGTCCGCGTAATCGTTTCCCGATAGGCCACCTGCGGTTCGCCCACATTGCAGCCGACCTGGAATTCCCGCATCATGCGATCCACGATGATGTCGAGGTGAAGCTCGCCCATGCCGCTGATCAGGGTCTGGCCGGTGTTCTCGTCGTAGCCGACCTGGAACGTCGGGTCCTCCTCGGCCAGTTTGTTGAGCGCAATGCCCATCTTGTCCTGGTCCGCCGTGGTCCGGGGCTCCACCGCGATGCGCACCACCGGTTCCGGGAACTCAATCGCCTCCAGCCGCACCGGACGTTGGCGGACATACAGGGTTTCGCCGGTGAAGCTGCCCTTCAGGCCCACAACGGCCGCGATGTCCCCGGCACGGCACGACTCGATTTCCTCGCGCTTGTCGGCGTACATCTGCATCAGGCGGCCGACGCGTTCGCGCCGCCCATCGCGGCTGTTGTAGATGGTCTCGCCCACGCTCAGGGTTCCACCGTAGGCCCGCACGTAGGACAGACGGCCCACGTAGGGATCCGTCACGACCTTGAATACCAGGCCGGCGAATGGTTCGTCGGGATCCGGACTCACCTCCACCACATCGTCCGTAGCGGGATGTCTGGCTTCCACGGGCGGCATGTCGGCCGGACTGGGCAGGTAGACGGTAATGGCGTCAAGCAGGGGCTGGATGCCCTTGTTCTTGAGGGCTGTCCCGCACAGCACCGGTACCAGATCGCCGCGCAGGATCGCCGTGCGGAGGGCCTGTCTGAGATCCGCGGTGTCCAACTCCTCGTCCTCGAGGAAGGCCGACATCAGCTCGTCGTTCGACTCGACGATCTTCTCCACCATGGCCTCACGCGCGGCCCGCGCGCCCGCCATGAGTTCCGCCGGGATGTCGGTCGTTTCGGGCTGGGCTCCCAGTTGGTCGGTAAAGACATGGGCCTTCATCTCCATCAGGTCGACCACACCGGCGAAACTTTCCTCAAAGCCAATCGGCATCTGGACCAGCACCGGGTTGGCCCCCAGCTGCTCCGCAATCATGGCCACTGTGCGATCGAGGTTGGCCCCCAGCCGATCCATCTTGTTGATGAAGCAGATGCGCGGCACACTGTAGTTGTCCGCCTGGCGCCACACCGTTTCCGTCTGTGGCTCCACCCCGGCCACCGCGTCGAACACCACCACGCCGCCGTCCAAGACCCTCAGGCAGCGCTGCACCTCGGCCGTAAAGTCGATATGGCCCGGCGTGTCGATGATGTTGATCCGGCACTCGACACCCGTGACGGAGTGGCGCCAGTTGGTCGTGATGGCAGCCGCCGTGATCGTGATGCCCCGCTCGCGCTCCTGCTCCATCCAGTCCGTGACGGCCGTGCCCTCGTGGACCTCGCCCATGCGGTGGGTGCGCCCCGAGTAGAAGAGGATCCGTTCGGTGGTGGTTGTCTTGCCCGCGTCGATGTGGGCAATGATGCCGATATTGCGTATGTGATCGAGGGGATGATTGGCACTCATGGGGATTTACCTGGTCGATCGGGATTCGCGCGCAGTGGCCGAACTCGAGACCGCGCCCGCAGGGCACGGGGCACCGCTCCGACCGGTGCTCGGCGGAGAAATATTGAGTTGGCGGGGGGAAGACGGTTCGGCGACGCGCCCTATCGGAAGTGCGTGAAGGCCCGGTTGGCGTCGGCCATGCGATGGGTGTCGTCGCGCCGCTTGATGGTGGCACTCTCCCCATTGATGGTTTCGATCAATTCCTGTGCCAGGCGACTGGCCATGTCGCGGCCGCCCCGCTGACGGGCGTGGTTGATGAGCCAGCGCATGCCAAGGGCCTGCTTGCGCTCGAAGCGCACCTCCATCGGCACCTGGTAGGTGGCACCGCCCACGCGCCGCGGCCTGACTTCGACGCGCGGCATGGCCCGTTCCAAGGCAGTGTTGAAAATCTCAATCCCAGGCTGGCCGAGACGCTGCTCGGCGATGTCCAGGGCCCCGTAGACAATGCGCGTCGCGGTCGATTTCTTGCCGTGGAGCATCAGGTTGTTGATGAACTTGGCCAAGTCCGTCGAACCGTACCGGGGATCGGGCTCAATCTCCCGGATGGGCGGTCTGTTTCTTCTGGGCATGTGCTTGTCCTGTTACCGCGTCAACACGCTGCTGTTCCCAACGGATCAATTCTTCTTGGTGCCGTAGCGGCTGCGGCCGCGCCGCCGGTTCTCAACCCCGGTGGCATCAAGGGCCCCGCGTACAATCTGGTAGCGCACGCCCGGCAAATCGCGCACCCCGCCGCCCCTAATCAACACCACGCTGTGTTCCTGGAGGGTATGCCCCTCGCCCGGAATGTAGGCCGTGACCTCCATGCCGTTGGTCAGGCGCACCCGGGCCACCTTGCGCAGCGCCGAATTCGGCTTGCGGGGCGTGGTGGTCCGCACCTGCGTGCAAACGCCGCGCTTCTGCGGGTTGCCGGTCTTGCTGGTGCGGGTGCGACCGGTCAGGGTGTTGTGCGTCACCCGCAGGGCCGGCGCATTCATCTTCTTGGGTTTGGACTTGCGCCCTTTGCGGACAAGCTGATTGATGGTCGGCAAAAGATCCTCCGGCGCGCGTGTGACCGGGTTCCCCACGTCCGGGAACCCGCAATACCTAACTGGCAAGCGGCAAGTATGGGCCAGAACGGCGCTCCGGTCAAAAACCGGTGTGCCGGCTGCGTCCGAACCAGCGGTCCGCAGCCGGCGTTGGCTCTACTCCGGCTCCACCGCTTCCTCTTCCTCTTCCAGATCGTCGGCATCGTCGCCCAGACCGACGTTCTGGAGGGAGTCCAGCTCGCCCACGGCCAAAGCCGCGCCCAGGATGTCGTCGCTGTCCGCAAGCTCCTGCAGGAACTCCAGATCCGACGCCATGTCGCCCAGGCCCTTGCCGACCTCGGTATCCCGACTGCCGGCACCGATGCGGGCCTCCTCGGTCAGGCGCTGGTGGAAACCGGTGCCCACGGGGATCAGATTGCCGAGGATGACGTTCTCCTTGAGGCCGCGCAGGCGATCCTCCTGCCCCTTGATGGCCGCATCCGTCAGCACGCGGGTGGTCTCCTGGAAGCTGGCGGCCGCCAGGAAGCTGTCGGTCATCAGCGCCGCCCGGGTCATGCCCAGCAGCTTCAGGGCGCCCTGGGCCGGCTTCAGCCCTTCGTCCACCATGCGGTCGTTCACGTCCTCGAAGCGGTAGCGGTCCACGTACTCGCCCAACAGGAACTCGGTATCGCCGGTGGCCTGCACCTGCACCCGCCGCAGGAGCTGGCGCAGAATCACCTCGATGTGCTTGTCGTGGATGGCCACGCCCTGTTCCACATACACCTTCTGGACTTCGTCCCGGATGTACAACTGACAGGCCTCGCGTCCGGAGATTTCGAGAATCCGCTTGGGATCCAGGGCCCCGGGGGTCAGCTGGGTGCCGGCGGTTACATGGTCGCCGTCCCGGACCAGCGGCTCCGTGTAGGCCGGGATTTCCGCTTCCCACGTGTGCGGTACCGTCCGGCGCACGTGAATGGTGCCGCCGTCACCGATCGCCTCGACCTGGTCAACGACCCCCTCCATGCCCGCCCGGATCATGTGGCTGTCCGGAGGATGCGGCAGTTCCGCCGCCGCCTTGGCCATCGCGACCGGCATGTCGGCCTGCACCGAATCGCCAACGGCAATCAGAATGTTCCAGCCGTCCGGCGGCACCGGCACGGGCCGGTGCAGCTCGTCCTCCCGACTCACCCTGACCATGCGCACATCGCCGTCGAAGTAGGTCGAGACGGTCCCGTCCAGCTCGCTGATCACCGCTTCGCCCTTGGGAATGCGCGCCTCGAACAACTCCTCCACGCGGGGCAGGCCGCGGGTGATGTCCTGGGACGAGGCCACGCCGCCACTGTGGAAGGTGCGCAATGTCAACTGGGTGCCCGGCTCCCCGATGGACTGGGCGGCAATGATGCCCACCGCGTCGCCGAGTTCCACCATTTCGCGGGAGGCCAGGTTGGACCCGTAGCAGTAGCGACAGAGGCCGAAGCGACTGTCGCAGGTCAGGGGGGTGCGGACCTCGATCTGCTTGATGCCTCGTTCCACCAGCGTGGACACCTCGACATCCGTGATGAGGTGGTTGCGGTAGAACAGCACTTCGCCTGTGGTCGGGTCGACCACGTTCTGTGCCAGGCAGCGCGCCAGGATCTTTTCCACTTGGGGACCAAGCCAAATCTCGCGCGAGCCCTCAAGATCGCTCAAGGTGCGATGCGCCTTGTCGGCATGCACGTCCAGCACGATGCCGTTGGGCGTGCCGCAATCCTCGTGGGAGATGATCACATCCTGGGCCACGTCCACCAGCCGCCGGGTCAGATAGCCCGCATCCGCGGTCCGCAGCGCCGTGTCGGCCAGTCCCTTGCGCGAACCGTGGGTGGAGATGAAGTACTCCATCGTGGTGAGGCCGTCGCGGAAGTTCGAGCGGATCGGCATCGGAATGATGCGGCCATTGGGGTCGTACATCAGACCCCGCATGCCCGCCAGCTGGTTGATGGTGGTGTGGCCGCCCTTGGCGGCGCCGGAAATCGACATGGCTCCCACACTATTGGTGGGGTTCAACATTTCCCGGATGCGCGTCGAAACCTGGTTCGTGGCACCGTTCCAGGCTTCGATGCGGCCCCGCTCCATTTCGCTGGTGGTCATCAACCCGCGGTTGTACTGGGCCTCCAACTGCAGCTCCTGCTGCCGGGCCTCCTCGATGATATCCCCCTTGTCCGCCGGCACCTCCAGGTCGCTGACAGCCATCGTGATGCCCGACAGGGTTGCATAGCGGAAACCCAGGGCCTTGATGCGGTCCGCCACTTCGGCGGTCTCCTCCATGCCCTGGAACTGGTAGGCGTAGTGGACCACCTCACTGACACCGGCCTTGTCCAACCGCTCATTGACAAACGGCATCTGGGGCGGCAGCACGCGGTTGAAGATGATGCGTCCCACCGTGGTCCGCTTGAACTCCGGCGGCTCCACCGGCTTTTCGTCCTCTGCGACGACGGCCAGTGCCGCGAGCGTCTCGGCCATGGCCACGTCGCCGAAGTCGTGGACCCGGTCCTGAAACGCCTCGTGGCTGCCGGCATCGGCGATGGCGCTGCGCAACTGGGCCACCGTTTCCAGGCCGTCGGCCTCCAAGGCCTTTACCCAGCGCGGGTTGATGTCCAGGTCGGTCACCTTCTGCTGCTCAACGTACGGCCGCAGGCGCACCATGACGGGCTCGCGCAGGCCGACCTTGCCCTGCTCGTGGGCATAAACGGCCTGGTCCGCATTCGGATAGTGGCGCAGTTTGGCGTCCGGCAGGTCGCTCGCCTCCATCAGGGTCAGGTAGAACACACCCATCACCATGTCCTTGGTCGGACTGATGATCGGTTCGCCGCTGCTTGGCTTGAGCAGGTTGCGCGAGGCCAGCATCAGGTCGCGGGCCTCCCGGACCGCCTGATCGCTGAGCGGTACGTGCACCGCCATCTGATCACCGTCAAAATCGGCGTTGAAGGCCGTACAGACCAGCGGATGCAGCTGGATGGCGCTGCCTTCGATCAGCTTCACTTCGAAGGCCTGGATGCCCAGCCGGTGCAGGGTCGGGGCGCGGTTGAGCAGGACGGGACGCTCCCGGGTAATCTTCTCCAGGACGTCCCACACCTCTTCCTCCGCCGTGTCCACCATGCGCTTGGCGTGCCGCACGTTGGTGGCGGTGCCGTTGCGCACCAGGTTTTCGATGACAAACGGCTTGAACAGCTCGAGGGCCATGCTCTTGGGAATGCCGGCCTGCTGCAGCTTGAGGTCGGGGCCGACAACAATCACGGAACGGCCGGAATAGTCCACCCGTTTGCCCAGCAGGTTGCGCCGGAACCGTCCCTGCTTGCCCTTGAGCATGTCGGTCAGGCTCTTGAGGGGATGCCGCTGGTTGCGGTTGGCCGTATTGCGGTTGCGCTTGCGGTTGTCGATCAGGCTGTCGACCGCCTCCTGCAGCATGCGCTTTTCGTTGCGCACAATGACGTCGGGCGCGTTGAGCTCCAGCAACCGCTTGAGGCGGTTGTTGCGGTTGATGACCCGCCGGTAGAGGTCGTTCAGGTCACTGGTGGCAAACCGGCCGCCGTCCAGCTGCACCATGGGCCGCAGCTCCGGCGGAATGACGGGCAGTTCCGTCAGGATCATCCATTCCGGACGGTTGCCGGACTTCTTCAGGTCCACGAACACCCGCAACCGCTTGGCGGCCTTGGTCCGCTTCTGCTCGCTGCGGGATGTCCGGATGATCTCCCGCATCTCGTCGATCAACTCGTCCAGGTCAATCTTGCGGAGAAGCTCCAGGATGCCCTCGGCCCCCATGCGGGCCTCGAAGGTGTTGCCGTACTGCTTGACCATGTTTCGGTATTCATGATCCGAAATCAGCATCCCGGTGTGGATTTCCTTGAGCCCCTTCAGGGACTCCTCCATCGTCTCGATCAGCTTTTCGCGGCTCTGCTCCTCCGTCGCGTCCAGTTCCGCCAACACCTGCTCGACCTGCTCGCGCAGATCGTCCACCTGGGCGGCCGCATCCTGGACGATCTCGGCCTTCTTCTCCTCGGACTCCCGGCCCAACTGGTCCGCGAAATCCTCGAAGTGGCCGTTGATGACGGTCTCGAGGTCGGCCGCCACCCGACGGCCCTTGGCCGCCACGACCCGCTTGACCCAGCTCAACCGCTGCGATTCGGGGGCCGACTTGCCGGCGTGCTCGTTGGCCCACTGGATCAGCGCCTGGACCTCGGCGATGGCGGAGCTCGAACGCGTGGAGATGTCCTCGTCCACATCCTCGATTTGGCGGTCCCGCTCGACCAGCACGCGGTCGCGCGCCTCCTCGAACGCGGCCTCGGCCTTGTTGCGCTGGTTCTGCGTGGACGCCTGAATCTTGGTCAGCTTCAGCGCCAGTTCCTTTTCGCGCCGGACAATCAGCCGCTTGCGTGCGTCCTCGTTGACCCGAATGGTGATGTACTGGGCGTAGTAGAGAACCTTTTCCAGTTCCCGGGGCGAAATGTCCAGCAGCAGGCCCAGGCGACAGGGCATGCCCTTGGCATACCAGATGTGGCTCACGGGGGATGCCAGCGAAATGTGCCCCATGCGTTCCCGGCGCACCCGGTTCGGCAGGACCTCCACGCCGCACTTGTCGCAGATGATCCCCTTGTACCGCTCGCGCTTGTACTTGCCGCAGCTGCACTCCCAATCCTTTTCGGGACCGAAGATGCGCTCGCTGAAGAGGCCGTCGCGCTCGGGCTTGAAGGTCCGGTAGTTGATCGTCTCCGGCTTCAGCACTTCGCCCTTGCTCCACTGGAGAATCTGATCGGGGGAAGCCAGCGAAATCCGTGCCAGCCCGAACTTGCCTGTATCCATGCTCTGCTCCTTGGTGTCCGCAGCTCCGGCCGGTCCGTCTCGAACCCACCGTCACAATCTGCCGTCTGAGGGGTTTGGCTAAAAAATCCGAACTACAGCGGGGTGGGCAGGCCGCCGTGGAAGATCGGCATGGCAGGGGTGGCATCCTCCCGGCCCACGACCACCGACTCGCCCTTGTCGTCGGTAATGTCCATGGCCAAGCCCAGGCTGCGCAACTCCTTGATGAGAACCTTGAGGCTCTCGGGTCGCTCCGGCTTCTGGATGTCCTCGCCCTTGACAATCGCCTGATAGGTCGCGACGCGGCCGATCGTATCGTCCGACTTAATCGTGAGCATCTCCTGAAGGCTGTGGGCGGCCCCGTAGGCCTCCAGCGCCCACACCTCCATTTCCCCGAAGCGCTGGCCGCCGTTCTGGGCCTTGCCTCCGAGCGGCTGCTGCGTCACGAGGCTGTACGGGCCCGTACTACGGGCGTGCACCTTGTCCTCAACCAGGTGCAGGAGCTTCAGCATGAACGAAACGCCGACGGTCACCGGCTCGTTGAAGGGCTGACCGCTCTTGCCGTCGTAGAGCACCTGCTTGCCCGACAGCGGCAGGGGTTGACCGTTCCGGGCGGCCACTTGGGCGGCGGCCGCCGCCAGTTCCGCACTTCCCAGATCCAGCTCCACACCCGTGTCGTCGCTGTCCCCCATCTGCTGCCGGATCCATTCCCGGTAGGCGACATCCACCGCCAGCTGATCGTCCGCCTCCGTCGTCTCCCTGTGGGTGTAGTCCTGAGGCAGGATGGTCTCCGGACTGTATTCCCTCTCCTTCAGCCACTCCCGCGCCACAGCGCGCCGGGCAAAGGCGTAGTCGCTGTCCACGCGCGCCATGTCGTAGTGGTCCGCCGGCAGCCACTCGTGAAGATAGATGAACTGCATTTCCCTGTCGTCGTCGATATTCTCCAGGCGAAAGTCGACTTCAGGGTCGGCGTCCAGTTCGGTGCCCAGCTGCCATGCGCGTTCCGACATGACGTCCCAGGCCCGGTCCGTCAGCCATGCCCGCGCGAGCTCGGCGTCGATTTGGCCTTGTCGCGCACCGTCAAAGACCGGCGTCGCCACGCGGAAGCCAATCCGGTGGGCGGCCCAGCCCAAGTGGTTTTCCAGGATCTGGCCCAGGTTGATGCGGCCCTGGACCCCGATTGGATTCAGGATGATGTCCACGGGGGTCCCGTCCGCCAGATGCGGCATGTCCTCGACCGGGATCACCTTCGAAATCACACCCTTGTTGCCGTGCCGGCCGGACATCTTGTCGCCTTCGGTCAGCTTGCGCCGCTGGGCCACATTGATGTGGACCTCGCGCTCCGTGCCGGCGGGAAGGTCGTGCTCGTCGCGCGTGAAGACCTTGACATCCACCACCTTGCCCCGCTGGCCATTGGGCAGCCGCATCGACGTGTCCTTCACGTCCCGCACCTTCTCGCCGAAGATGGCGCGCAACAGCTTTTCCTCCGGCGACAGCACGGTCTCGCCCTTGGGCGAAATCTTGCCCACCAGGATATCGCCGCCGGTCACATCGGCTCCGATGCGGATGATGCCGTTGCCGTCCAAATGCTGCCGGGCCTCGGGACCGATGTTGGGAATGTCGTCCGTAATTTCCTCCAGGCCCAACTTGGTCTCGCGCGCAGACACCTCGTGCCGCTCGATGTGGATGGAGGTGAACTTGTCCTGTTGGATCAGGCGCTCGCTCACCAGAATGGCATCCTCGTAGTTGCCGCCCTCCCAGCTCATGTAGGCCACCAGCACGTTCTGGCCGAGCGCCAGTTCGCCCCGCTCGGTACTGGCGCTGTCCGCAATCACCTCGCCGGCCTCCACCCGCTGGCCCTGCCGCACGACCGGCCACTGGTCGATGCAGGTGCTCTGGTTGCTGCGGTTGTACTTGCGCAGCTTGTAGGTGCGGTGCCGCCCCTTGTCGTTCAACACCTTGATGTGGTCACTACAGGCGGTCGTCACCAGACCGGCCTCCCCGGCCACCAGCACCTGGCCGGAGTCGATGGCCACCTGCCCCTCGATGCCCGTGCCGACGGTCGGTGCCTCCGCCCGGATCAGCGGAACGGCCTGCCGCTGCATGTTCGAGCCCATCAGGGCGCGGTTGGCGTCGTCGTGTTCCAGGAACGGGATCAGGGAGGCACTGATGCCCACGATCTGCTGCGGAGACACGTCGATGTACTCGACCTGGTCCACCGGCACATGGGGGAAGTCGGACGCGCGCCGCGTCGACGGATACTCATTCAGGAGTTCCATGCGCTCGTTAAGCGGAGTGCTCGCCTGGGCAATCGTCATGCGCTCGTCCACGTCCGCCGGCATGTAGACAATCTCGTCCGCCACGAACGGCTTCACCGCCACTGTCCGGCCCGACTTGGACCGCGTAATGCGCCGGGCCAGCTCTTCGTCGACAACGGTCCCGGCCGCTCCCAGCAGTCCGCCCTGGCCGTCCAACACATCCTCGTTGAGCGTCCGGCCCTGCAGTTCCTTGATGCGCCCCGGCACCTCGTGCAGGACCGGGCGGTAGGGTGTCTCGATGAAACCGAGGCCATTGATGCGGGCGAAGGAACTCATGTAGCCGATCAAACCGATGTTCGGCCCTTCCGGGGTCTCGATGGGACAGATGCGGCCGTAGTGGCTGAAGTGCACATCGCGCACTTCCACCCCGGCCCGCTCCCGCTTCAGGCCGCCCGGGCCCAACGCGCTCAGACGCCGCTTGTGGGTCAGCTCCGAAAGGGGATTGATCTGATCCATGAACTGGCTCAGCTGGCTGCCCCCCATGAACTCGCGTACGGCCCCCAGCACCAGCTTGGCGTTCATCAACTGGGTCGGCACCATCTGTTCGGGATCGCGCACCGCCATCCGGTCGCGCACGCCTTTTTCCATCCGCGCCAGCCCCACCCGAACCTGGCCCTGCAACAACTCGCCGACCGTGTTCACGCGCCGGTTGCCCAGATGATCCATCACGTCCGTGTCGACCTCGCGGTTGTTGATCCGGATCATGCGCCGCACGATGTCCAGGAGGTCCTCGCGGGTCAGGATCCGCTGTTCCATGCGCTCCGTCCGCTCCAGGCGCTGGTCCAACTTGTAGCGGCCAACCTTGCCCAAGTCGTACCGGCGCGTGTCGAAGAACTGCTCCTCGATGAACCTCCGAGCCGCCTCCGCCTTGGCCGGATCGCTGGGCCGCTGCGTGCGGTAGAAGCGAATCTGGGCATCCTTGACCCCTTCCTCGCCATTGACCACCGGCGACAGCGGATCCTTCTCCAGCGTTGCCTCGATGAAGCGGTGCTGCTCGTCCGTGTCCGCATCCTTGAACAGGGCGCGGATTTCCTCGTCCGTGCCGTAGCCCAGGGCGCGTATCAGGATCGTCACCGACTGCTTGCGCTTGCGGTCAACCTTGACCGTAATTTCGTCGCGCTTCGAGGTCTCGAACTCCAGCCAGGCGCCCCGACTCGGGATCACCTTGGCCGTCGCCAGGGGCCTGCCCGTCGAGCGGTCCGCCACCTGCGAAAAGTAGACGCCGGGCGATCGGATGAGCTGGGAGACCACCACCCGTTCGGCCCCGTTCATGATGAACGTGCCCGTGCGAGTCATCATCGGGAAGTCCCCCAGATAGACCTCCTGGTCCACAATCTCGCCGGTGCTCATGTTGAGCAGGCTGACATCGATCTTGAGCGGTGCCGCATAGGTCTTGTCGTTGTTGCGACACTCCTCCTCCGTGAACTTGGGCTCCTCAAAGGTGTGCTTCCCCAGCGTCAACTGATAGGCCTTGCCGTAGCTGAGGATGGGCGGAAACTCCTCCAGAATTTCGCGCAGGCCGTCCTCCAGGAACCACTCGAAACTCTGCTTCTGGACTTCGATCAGGTTGGGCAGCGGCATGGCTACCGGCGTCCGGGCATAGGACTTGCGCGACCTGAAACCCGTCTGGACGGGAAGTCTGGTTGTCATGGGGGCAGCTCCTTGGACTTGCGGAAGGGCGCGCAGCCGCGGCTCCATTGGCGGCGGCCTGGGCACTCCTGGGGAAACGGTCGCCCGACGGTGGGCAACCGGATCTCATCAGTTTTGAAGGGGAAAGTGCAAACAGAACCGGAACCGGCGGCTACCGCGGGGATGGCGCCGTCGCTGGATGGTCCGGTGGTGTTTTCAAACGGAGATTCCGATGCCTGCCTGCCGGTGATTCTGAACCGCACGAAATCGAGAACAGGATCGTGTGTGTCAGATTGCGGTCGTGCATCGGGCCTCCCTGATTGGTTGCGACGCGCCTGAACTTTCCGCGCATGCACAGGTACCCAGGGCAGGGGCCCCGCTCCCCGCGGAAAGGCAGGGACGACAAGTGTACCACACTCTGTCCGCAACCGCACGGCATCCTCTTGCGAGGGCACTGTTTCAATCTCGTTGATATTGGTTGCGGATACACAGACGCCCAGGGGTCCCTACACGTGTTTGCGTCTGACCAGAACCAACAGGGCCTTTCGGCGTGGACTTCAGTCCGAGCCCCCGCCCTTCCCGAGCGCCAACGCGCCCGACCCGGTCCTCCCGGCGGCTGGCACCGCCGGCACAGGAACTGCTCCGGGACATCCCCACCAACATCCATCGGCTGGAAGGCTGGTCGGATGCCCTCCAGGCGCGGTACCGGGCGCGGGGCTTCGGGACGGAAGCGAGCCTGATGGCCGATACCATAGCCTACAGTCAACGAAGGGAACCTGCCCAGGACGGCCTGGCACCAAAACAGCGAGAGCAAGACAGCGCCGATGATGTGATCTCGTTGCCGGCAACTGTTCAGCGCCCCCACCGCCTTGGCCGGCCTTCCGGCCGTGGCCGGGACGGTGGCAAACCTGGGCGAATTGGAAACCGAACTGGTGGTATTGCCCAGGCGAGTGGCGGCAGACCAAGGAGCTCGCGGCATGGCGGCACCAATCAACCGGCACAGCGGCCCGTCCCCTCGCAGGGCCGCCAACATTCCCCAAAAGGCAACTTTGCGAGTGATCGATCGCGCTGCGCAGTCGGAGAAAAGCAGATCCGGGAAACCCCGAAGCAGTGTCCATGCCGTAAAACGGGAACCAGCCAACTTGCAATCCCTGCGGACGGCAAGGCCCCAACAGCCAAGAAGCCGAGAAAGCGCAAGGCGTCTCCAGCCCACATCAGCAAGCCCTGCCATCTCCCTGACAGCGATGGCGGAAACCGCTTAAGAGGCCGCGTCGGCAGTAGCCAATACAGCCCTGCCCGCCCTGTCAGCAGCAGGACGGGACAAATCCCGCGCAACAGAATGGCCACGAACCCCGGACACGGGACGAGTGTCACACCGTTCGGTCGGTGCCCGAGCGATGCCGCGCGCCGGCATTGGCTGCGCTGGATTGCGCCACGGCGGTGCTTGAAGGTTTGGTCGCCGCTGTCTGGCGCGGCGACCAACAACACCAGCGCCCCTATGTTGAGGATCCACATGGCGACGCCCAGCTCCGCGCCCTGCCACTGGTTCATGTCCGGCACTTGCAGGCCGAGGTAAAGCAGGAAGCAGCCCCCGAACCCACCCAGCAGCAACAGAACCGACTTCATGCCTCCTGCTCTGTGATCGCATGGTCCCCTACGGGGTGATTGCATGGTCCGTTGGATACGCGGGCGCAACGCATAATTCTGCTCAGACAGCAGGAAGCCCGTGCCTTCGGCGAAGACACGGTCCCGCCGGTTTCCGTATCCAGATCCGCACCCGCGCAATCCCATCCCCATATAATTCCCATTGCAGGGCACGGTTCAACACGGGCGCTGCACCGCCAACATCGCCACCTTACTTTACCGTCACAGGCGGGAGTTACATTAGTTGTTGACACGTTCGCTGGACCCCGGCTGCGGGGAAACGGTGGCCGGTACCACCGCGGTGATGCGCGGTGAAGCCGGTTCGGCCCCAGGGTGGCACCGGCCGGTGCTGCTCGAGGAAGTCTTGGGACTGATGGTCCTGCGGCCGGGTGCGCGCCTGATGGACTGCACCGTCGGGGATGCCGGCCACAGTGTCGCCTTCCTGACCCGCGCCGGACCCGACGCGCGGATGTGGGGACTGGATCGGGATGCAGAGGGGCTGGCCAGGGCCCAACGCCGCCTGAAGGCCTGCAATCTGGACGCGCGGTGCCGCCTGGCCCACGGCAGATTCGGGAATCTTCAGGATTTCGCGGCAGCGTGGAACGTGTCCGCCTGCGACAACATCCTGCTGGACCTGGGCTTCAGCTCCCCGCAGATCGACGATCCGGAAAGGGGGTTTGCATTCGCCCAGACCGGTCCGCTGGACATGCGGATGGACCGGAACCAGGAACTGACCGCGGCCGACATCGTCAATGGCTGGCCGGAAGGCCAAATCCGGGAACTGCTCTGGACCCTGGGCGAGGAGCCCCACGCCAGACGCATCGCCGCGGCGGTGGCGGAACGGCGTCCCTTCGGGACCACGGGCGATCTGGCCGCGGCGGTGGCTGCGGCCGTGCCGCACCGGCCGCGCCACCGTCTGCATCCGGCCACCCGCACGTTTCAGGCCCTGCGCATCGCCGTCAACGACGAATTGGGCCAGCTGGAGGCCGTGCTGCCACAGGCCGTTTCGCTCCTGGCGCCCGGGGGCCGCCTCTTGGTGCTTTCGTTCCACAGTCTGGAGGACGGGATTGTCAAGCGCTTCCTTAGAACCCATGGCCGCAGGCCGGCCCGCAACAAATATGCCCGGCACGGGGATGTGGACATGCCCGCCCTGTCCGTCCTGACCAAACGGGCCGTGCGTCCGGGCCATGGGGAACTGTCGGACAATCCGCGGTGCCGCTCGGCACGGCTGCGAGCCGCCGAGAAGGTCTTCCGGGAGGATGCCGGAACGGAGGCTGGGGCCCAATGGCAGTCCGCCGGGCACGAACAGGCCGGAACACGCTGACATGGCCCGGCTGAATCCTTCCGCTAAACCACTGCCGTCGACCGCGTTGGGCGATGAGCACCCCTCCCATGCACTGTTGGGAGGCGCCGTTCAGGCCTGGCGCAGCTCGGTCGCCTTCAGCGATCGGGTTCCGGTCGCCGGCTGGTGGGGGATGTTCATCGTGGTGGTGACCTTCGGGGCCATGGCCAATGTCTACATGTCCTTTCGCATAGACCAGGCCCGCCTGCAACTGGCCCAGCTGGAACAGGCCAGTGCACTCCAGGAACAGATCAACGCCGAACTGCTGCGCCGCATCGGCGATGAGGAAGACCTGAATCAGATCGGCCTGTGGGCCATCGGCCAAGGCCTGCAGCCGGACGCCGAGCCCATCTGGATGATTGCCACGGAACCGATCCTGGCCGATGCCGCCACGGCCACCGAAGCACCCGGCCAGCCGGACGCGCCCACCCGCCGCAGGGATTCGCTTGCGGCCGGTTGGCGAAACTTCGACGAACTGGGACGACAGTTCCTCAAGAGTGCCCAACGCGTGCTGGCCAGCATTTCGCTCCTGCCACCGGCAGTCGAGACCGACGAGGCGCTCCCCGATCACGCCAGCACGGTCCAGGTTTGGCTGGATCGCCTGTTCGACCATCTGCGCGCACGGCAGACTGCCGGCAAGTAACACGATGGCCACTTCGGATCCGACTTCGCAATCCCGGCTCGGCGACGATCTCTTTGCCGGCAACCACCTCCGCATCGTCCTGGTGTTTGCCGTGCCGACGCTGCTGGCGATCCTGGTGGTCCTGCGCCTGGTGCAGTTCCAGTTGGTCCTGCACAACACGCAGGATATCGCCAGCTACACGGATCGCAACCTGCCCGAGTTCGACACGCGGGGTGTGATCACGGATATCCACGGCGGCTTGCTGGCCAGCGACGTCTGGTCGTTCGGCTTCGTGATCCCCCGCTTGGGGGACATGCCGCCAGCCTATCGGGATGTTGTGACCCACTTGGTGGCCGGCCCCGATCGAATTCGGCGGAACGAATTGAATGCGCGCCTCCGTCTGGAGCTGGACGAACTCGCCGCGCGCCGCCAGGCCGAAATCGACGCCGCGCGCCAGTCGGACCGCGAACCGCAGCCCGTGTACGCCTGGGTGCTGCTAATCGACGACCTGCCGCTGGCCACCGGCCAGTACCTGCACGCCCTGCAGCAACGCGGATCCCATGCCGCCGACTTGTGGGACCTCCATCTCACGGGCGACGACGGCGCCCTGCGGCGCCTGGAGGCCCTGCTCGAGGATACGGGCCCCCTGGATGCCAGTCTGGCGGACAGCGGACCGGGTCTCAAGGAGGTGATGGACAGTTTGGGTCTGCGCAGCAGCCTCGACGGAACGACCACGGACTTCGACTTCTTCAGGCACTTCCAGCTGGAATTGCAGCCCGACCGGCACTATGCGCAGGGATCCCTGGGCAGTCATGTCCTGGGTCTGGTCAACGCCGATCGGTTGGGTGCCAACGGCATCGAACGCTACTATCAGAAATTCCTCCGAGGCGAAGTCAACCTGCCTCGCAGCACGGAACCGATCTCGGTCATCGCATCCAATGCCCGGCGATACATCCCGTCCTATATGGGGGGCGACCTGGTGCTCACGATCGATGGTTCCCTGCAGCACATCGTGGAACAGGAACTGCGGGACGCACTCGACCGATACGCCATCCGCAAGGGCGGCACGGTGATTGTGATGGACACCCGGACAGGCGCCATCCTGGCCATGGCCAACCTGCCGGATTTCAAACCCGGCGTGCCGGAGTCCCTGGACGAAGATGCCACCAACCTCACAAACCTGGCCGTGACGGCCGTCTACGAACCGGGATCCACCTTCAAGGTACTGACCATGGCCGCCGCCATTGATGCGGAGGCAGTGCGGCCGGGCGATCCTTTTTTCGATGACGGGGTGTACCGGATCAGCGAACGGGTGGTGTTCCGCAACAGCAATGACCGCGTCGCGGGCAGTGTCACAGCCACCGAAGCCCTGGCCCAGTCGCTCAACACGATCATGGCCGAAATTGCGGTGGAACACATCGGGGCCGACACGTTCTACGACTACCTGTTCGACTTTGGCCTGGGCGAGGTGACCGGCATCGACCTGGCACACGAATTCAACGGCAGTCTCAAGGACAAGCATCCGGGCCTGCCCAACTGGAACATCGCCGACCTGGGCGCCAACAGCTTCGGCCAGGGCATCAACCTGACTCCAATCCAGATGATCAACGCGGTGAACGCCCTGGCCAACGGGGGC
>CAZMKQ010000108.1:0-17333 GCA_964566955.1 uncultured Caldilineaceae bacterium
GAACCAAGCCCCATCATAACCGAAAACGCCAAGTTATCCATGCCAGGCGCTTAGTAGTGCAACGAAACTTCATAGTGCCGGAACAGGCACTCGCAGTACCTTCGCCGGCGTTGGGCATGGGCCCGGCGGGCGGCCGCGTTGCGCGCCCGGCGGTAACCCACGATGGCGCAGGCGCGGTCGGTCGGGGAGCCGGTGCGGGGCAGGGCCGCGTCCACCAGCAGGCAGGTCTGGGGCACGGTCAGGCCGGGCTGTTTTTTTTGAGCCGCAGCATCTCCCGCACCACGAAGAAGTGGGCCAGCATGACGAGCGTGGCGTGGCGGTGCCAGCCCTGCCAGCTGCGGCCCTCGTAGTCGCCCAGGCCGAAGCTCAATCGGCCAGCGCAGGCCGGCCAGCCACACCAGCTGCTTCGCAGGCATGTCCGCGGGGCCGTGGCAGAGGTAGCACTTGAGTTCGTCCGTGGCCGGATGGCGGCGCAGCAGCAGCCAGACGTCGGGACCGGGTTCGGGGCCGCGGCGGGCGACCACGCGCAGGACGCCGCCGGGCCACAAAGTCGGCGTCGGCTGGGAACAGGGGCGGGAGGTACAGGCACATTTACAATGGTCCTGTACTGGTCTCGGATCCTGCATCGGGAGGAGAGTCAGGCTGTTCTTCCGCTTCAAGGTTCGGTACCCAATGTCCCTGCAGGACATCGTCGATGGACGGCCACGCATCCACATGATCCTGGTCCAGGCAAGACCGCAGGTGTTCAACTCCGGCATCACCGTACATGCTTTGCGCAATCTGCAACAAGGCTTCCGCTCGAGCCCGCGCTATCTGGTAATGAACCGAGAAACGATACGGGTAGGCATCCTCAAGACCACCCCATGATCGGTTGAGGTTGATGTCGGGAAACCCAGTATCCTCCGTGACATAGGCATATCCCACATCAGAGGGGGTTCTGTGCGACAACGCCAAGGTGCGGGCCACAACGGCACTGCCGACTTGTTGCACAGTGTCGATTAGATCGTCGGCTTCCCGGAACAATTCAAAGGTGTCTTCATAGGGGCCGTGGCGGCGCAGGTTTTGCATTTCCAAGCACCAGTCAGGGTTCGTGTGGGTGAAATCCACCGCGTTTTCCACGTTCCGGATCCATCCGATCAACCTGTTCAGGTTGTGGAACTGCATGTCGTCTTTCGCGTAGCCAAGGGCCGATGCATAGGCTTTGAGCGTCAATTCAAAAGCGTGAAACCCGGACAGGGCTGCATCCAGATGGGCGCCGTCGCCTTCATGTTTCAGGGCAAACGCAAGAGCTGTGAATGACCTTTTCAGGAAGTTCCTAACGGCCGCCCACGGTTCGTTCTGGACCACGGGCGGCAGGGATTGGCCGGATGGAGTCAATCCGTCGCGCTGGACGCCGCCGGCCACATGCGTGGGCGCACGCCGCGCCTGCTCGAACTCGGCGCGCGTCAGGTAGAGCAACTGCACCGGTACCGGTTCCCGATCCGGATAGAGGTCTACGGCATTCAACGTCAACCGGGCACTTAGATTGGTCAACTCTCGACGGCGGCTGCGCGGCAGGTCTTCCTCAATCACCATGAGGTCTATATCCGAATCGTCCTTCCAGTCACCGCGGGCGCGGCTACCGAACAGAAACACCTGGCCGGGGGTCCGGTCCTGTGCGCGTTGCGCCACCACCAAGGCCCGGGGGTCGGGTCCACGCTTGGGGATCGTGGTTTGGGGTGCAGCCATGCCAATCTCCCTCATGCCCCTTGCAAGCACTCCATTGTACATTCAATTAGAAGGCTTTTATCCGTACTCCCAGCCTTAGGGCACTGTTTCACTTTCGTTGAAAACGGTTTAGGCAGACATGCAGGGCTCCTTTGCCAGGGTCCTGGTTGGCAGGCAGGCTTCAAGCCAGGTTTCCGGCCAGCAAGTGCAGGAAGCCCTGTGCCCCCTGCGGCGTCTTCAGGCCGCGGGCCAGCCGTGCCCGGGGTTTGAAGCGGCCAAACCATCCCGTCCAGCCGGTTCGTGCTGGAGGGGATGGAGGGGTCGCGCACGCAGCGTACGAGGTCGTTCCAGCGGTCCATGACATGCTCCACCAGGGCCAGCACGGGCGGCGACAGCCGGATCACGCCCTGGTGGGCCCACTCGCAACAGACCGGCAGCTGTTGGCCGCCCCACAGGGGCAGGTGCCGCATCCGTGGCACGACGCACAGCTGCCGGTCCAGCCCACAGCCCTGCAGGGCCTTGCGGAAGGCCGGGTCGTCGTCGGTGACCAGCGTGTGCACGCCGCGCGCCTCCAGCTCCCGGAAATAGGCCGTCCAGTCGAAGCCCGACCCCGTGCGGCGCAGGTCGCGCAGGAACACGGAGGCGGCGGCCGGGGACATGGCAAGACCTGGGCTGAGGGGATCCGAACACCGCGATTCTACCTTTCAAAGTTTCGTTGCACTACTAGGCCATGAGCCACCAGGACCTGGTTGTGCACCCTCGCATCCGTTCCGGCCAAGCTCACCGGCACAGCCCTGCGCGACGGGTCTCGCAGCACTTGAACCGACAACCGGGAAGTCGCGGCGTCGTGGACCCGCGACATCCTGGGGTTGGGCGCGCACGCACCGGCACTGGACGAAACCCTGATCCCCGACCTGAGGGCCTGCCTGGCGACCGGGGACGTGGACGGCTTCGGCCGCCGGCTGGAACACTTCGTCTTCCGGATCGCACACGAGAACCTGCAGCAGGAGGCCGGCTACCGCGCCCTGTTGCAGGCCCTCTTCCTGCTGATGGCCGTCCCCGCGCAGTCGGAGCCGTCGAACTGGGGCGGACGCGCGGACCACGAGGTCCAGATTGGCAATCGGGTGTACGTCTTCGAGGTCAAGTACAACCGGTCCCAGGACGCGGCCCTGCGCCAGATCCGGGACCGGCAGTACGGACGCCAACACCTGGGGACCGGCCACACGGTGACAGCCGTCGGCCTTGCCTTCCGCCGGGACCTGAAGACGGGGCCGTGCTTGCAAGTCGCACAGGCCGACCTGGCCCGGTTGCTGACGGCGCGCGCAGAAGACGACCCGCGGGAACGTTGGGTGCGGTACCCGCTTGATTGAGAGTGATTGCTGCACTGCGTGCTTCCTGGAACCAAGTCGCTCGACCTGCTGCTCATCGGCCCCGGTTCCACGGGTCGGCCCTGGACGCGTCGGGTCTGGACCGGCAACATGTAGGCATGCCACTTCGGCTGCTTGCCGTCGGCATACCGATGGATAGGACCGGGACGTGTCCAGCCCATCTTCGGGATGTACAGACTCCCGGCTTGGATGCGCACATGGGACGGGATGGTGAAGGTGGGTTGGCTGGCTCCTGGCCGAGCCGGAGGATGCGGATGGGGGGCACTGCTCTTCCGGCGGACCTGCACGGAGGCGGACGACCGAGGGGCGTTTGGCATTGAGCCAACCCCGAAGACCCGTGAACAAGGCAGACGGGGTCCATCCCCACCTGTACGGTTCGGAACCTGACGGTCCGGACCTTGTATCGATTGGTGCACGTCAACTATTCGATATAAGTCCCTTTCATTTGCATTACAATCACAAAGTTCAATCGACTTTGGCGAACGGGACACCCATAGGGAAGGGCAGCCCAATGCAGCTTCAGACACTACCCAACGTACACGTCCCAACCGTGCTGGCGAGAGACGACCATGCCGCGATCACCAAGCAGATGAACGAACTGAAAGAGGTGGGCCCGGAGTGGGATGGGCCAGGCAGCATCACACCGACACCCGTCCTCATTGACCTCGTCGCAGCTTGGCTCATTGGACACTGGCGCGCCGACCTTGGCACACCCGACATCTGCCCTACTTCCGAAGGAGGAGTTTGCATCGGTTGGGAATGGGACACCCTTGAACACAGCCTTGATGTGCGTGCCGACGGTGCCGTCATGGAATGGTGCCGATACAATCCTCGGACCCTGCAAACCGTGGAGATCGATCTGCCGATGAACCAGCAGGGATGGAACACGATACTGGCCGGTCTCGAGTAACTGTCTACATGATGGCTGAAGGAGACGCACCTTCACAGACAAACCCAAATCGAATTCTGTTGCGACAAGCCAACCCGTTGGTAGTAAGAAATGGCAAGGCACAGAAGGGCCTTTTCCGCATCGATACAGACCCTGAAACCTGTGGATTTGTCAGTCAGGTCCATCTCCGTAGATTAGCCGACCCACACCTGCCCAGGAACCGGGCAGCGTGACGCTGACCCTCTGGGCCCTGGCCCTGCTGGCGGTCGTGCGCGCGGCCGACCTGGACCGGCCGCATCCCCAAAAAAGAGTCCGGAAACGCACAGCCTGGCCGGGGGCTGAGCCTGCCGGAGATCCGGCGCCTCCTGTGGCGTCTGGTGCTGCAGGTGCCGCGCGGGGTGCGGCGGGTGCTGGCCTGGTCGCACTGGCGCCGCCGGCAACGTCAACCAGCCAACTTACAACTGTAGTATTAGTTCACCAGGGCTTTGTGCAAAAGGTCCGTTATGTCGGCCTGCCTAATCGCGGCGGTTTCGGTTGGAATCCGCAATCTCAAGATCATGAACTCAGTATGGCGAGTGGCGAACACGACCTGCGCGCCTACTCGTTGCGTTCCAGCACCGTGATCTGGATCGGGCTGTTTGCCATCAGGCGGCGGTGCCGCCGACCGCACCTTACCACGCGCCTTTGGGCGGTGGCCGATCGTCGCGCGCAGGCGGTGGCTGCTCGGTTGCGTCGTGCCCGTCGGCCGGTGCGTCCAACAAGGTCCGCCAACAGGACGGATCATCCCTTACGGCCAATGCCAGTTCGACCGCATCGGCGGGCAGGCCGCCGGCTGTCCAAACCTGTCCGATCCGATCCATCTGTTGGGGGGTCAACACCGTGCGCAGAATCCGGTTCACGGCCGCCAGTTCGGTGCTTTCCGCAGCCCGTTGTTCGGCCCGGGCCTCGATTTCCATCTGTGAATAGTAGTCAAGGGGCAGGGATTCCCAACCGGCAAGCGGACCGTTGGACATCCACTCCGCGTAGCCGACCTGGCGCGGCGTCTTGCCCATCGTGTCCAATATCCAACCGGCCAACCGACCGCTCGCCTCTTGTACGAGGGCGACGACCGTTTGGGGTTCAACGGAGGGCCACGGGATCGTCAGATCCCCCTCGTACGAGGAGTTGTGTCGGAACTTGGTCAACTGCCCCAGCAATCCGGGGGGCAGCAATGCGGCGACCATTGCGGCCTGGGCGGCGGGCAGCAGATCGACCAACCCATTGAGGATGTGGTCGCTGGGAACGTTTCGAAAATTCCGATGTGCGGCGCCGCACGCAGCCTTGAGTGCGAGTTCAAGGGACATCTGCGCGTTGTAGACCGCACCTGCGAGGTCTTCCGTACCCAAGGCCTTGAGCGCACTCGCCAGATGGCGACGGCAACCTTGCAAACGCTGCTGAATACCCGGCCAGGGGTTGTCTTGGTCCATGTGGGGCAGATGTTCTCCGTTGGGCGTGAGGCCGTAGCGCTGCACCTGGCCGGCCACATGGGGCAGCGAAGTCCGCAGTTCGACAAACTCGGCGGCCGTGAAGTGGAACAGCTGTGCGTACGGCAGATCATCCGGCGCGGCGGCGCGCAGTTGTGCGAGTGCTTCCTCGGCCGCATCGCTGTCGCCGCCGATCACCGCCAGATCAATGTCCGAACCGGCGCGCCAGTCGCCGATCGCCCGCGACCCGAACAACAACACCTGGGTGTCGGGCAGCAGCCGTTGCAACCGGCCAGCCAATTCGAGGGCGCGCACATCGGGGCCGTTCCCCAGGCCTGCGACCTGTGGGAATTGCGGGTGTGTCGTTGTGGCAGCCATGCGGTTGAGGCCGGCGGTGCGGAATATGCCGGGGATCCCACACTGCGAAGAGATGCGGGATCGGTAATCTGCCCCGGCGGGCTTGATCGTACACCAACGCCAGCGCCAAGTTTCCGCCAAGCGGTACGGGAAGCGGCGGCTGTACGCTGACCTTCGCATTGCCGAGTACTGGATCTGCGATCATGGCGGCAACTCCGAACTCAACACCCCGCCCGCCATGTGGGTCTACCGCCTCCAGCCGGACGGCCGGTACGAACAACAGAACACGGAGACGAACACGTGTTTCAGCAAAGCGTGCGGTACGCACGTGCGTTTGTGGCGGCCCCGCCTGAAGCAGGCACCGCGCTTCCAGTGGCTGGATGCGAAGCAGGACCGTTGGCGCGATCGGGAGACCGACACGGAATTTGCGTTGCAGGAACGCGAAATGAGGACCGCCGCAACCCTGCTGCACGGTCTGCTGGGCGATGTGCTACCGCTGGAAGCGCGGGACCGGGTCGCCGAGGCCTGGCGCAGCCGCGGCCTGCCCGCCGATGTGGCCGCGCAGTTGCTCGCCGTGCGCGCCGCGCCCGACACCTGGCATGCCCTGATCGACCCCGATACCCCCGGCGACCGCGACAACCGGCCGCCGCCCGGGGGCTGGTAAACCGGAGGCTGTGTCCACAACGGGCGAGATGGCGAGCATCGCAGACGAATCCGCCGCGGAGCGGCATGTGCGCTGGGGCGCACTGCGCGCCCACCTGCGGACCGAAGGCGTGGCCAACATCCCGCCCGGCCTCCTGCGCCATCCAGTGCCCAACACACCCACCCGATCGGGCGTGCCCCTGATCGCGTACTACGCCGACGTCAAACAGGTGGCGCTGGGCCGGCACTCCCCCAAGGACCTGATCGCCGTCCTGCTCGCAGTGGCCATCCCCATCTTGGCATTTGCCCCCGCAGAAGGCGTGCCAATCGACTTTCGGCAATGGACATGGCAGGCCAACGTCGTAGTTGGACTTCTCTTGTTGGGCGTAGTGGGGTTGGGTTTGTATATCGCACTGCGGCCTTTACGCGACGCCATGACCAGGGCCAAGGGACCGTTGGGCTTGAGTTGCGAAGAGCTCAACCTGACTCTCCCGGGTCGGGGCCTGCAGGCGCACTGGCGCGACGTGTACACGGCTACCTGCGTTCGGAAACCGGTTCTTGGGTAGTGCCTGCGGGCCGTGTTGTGCTACAAGCACTGGCATGCTTGCATTGCTGTTTCCTTGCTACGATTCCGTATTCCATGCCAACCGGCTGGAGAGCTACTTCAAGCCCAAGGCCCGACACGGGGTCTGACTACCGAGGCTGGAATCCGCCACCGCGTGGGCTGATGGCCCGCGGCATGGCCTGAAGCGACCAACGGGAACCCACTTGTAGGGAGGTGGCCCCATGAAGACCCAGAGCCACTATCAACGAGATTGAAACAGTGCCCTCTGGTCAAGGAGCCTGTCACCGTCTGGATTCGATCGGATACAATCGGTGTAAATCGACTTGAGAACAAGTTGAAACGGAAATCGACACTGGGTAGGAGACCGGGATCCATCACGGATTGATCCATGCGTACGGCGGCTGGACGACAAGTCGAGCCCGGATGACTTGCGGCTCAAGCTTGATGGTACACGACCCGGGAGGGGTGCCGGATGCAACCAGAACGTTCAGACGTACTCCTCGCAGCCATGGCCGCCGGAGGTGACCACGCGGAGTACACCCCTGTACAAATCCAGAAACTGATATTCGTTGTGGACAGGGAAATCCCATCCTTGGTGGGTGGACCTCATTTTGCTTTCAAACCCGATGTCTTCGGTCCGTTCGATGACGGTGTGTACGATGTCATCCGGGATCTGGCAGACCGGAACATGATCCGGATTGAAGCCTCATGGGACTCTCCAATCTACTCATTGCACGATAATGCCCTTGAACTGGGCCGCTTGATTCTTGCCCAGCTGCCAGCAGAGGCATCCAGATTTATTCAGGGTGCGGCCTACTGGATCGGCACATTGTCGTTGCGACAGTTGGTGACGTCAATCAATTCCATCTATCCCGACATGGCCGTGAACAGCGCAGTCCCAAAACGAAGGGATCTCTGCGCCAATGTTTATGCTAATTATTTTGACTTTTCCCAAAACTGCACGCAAGGTCAGGCATTTTTCAAAGGTTTCCTGCGGGTACTGAACGGTTTGGCCAAAGGGCCTGACGAGACAAAGAAGTTTCAGGCGAGTAATTTTGTCTTTCGGTCCAGCTTGCCGACCATCGGCGAAATCTGGAATGACGTGGGAGACGATCTGCGGAGCGCGACACAAGACTACGCAGCCGATCCAAATCGCGCACCGCAATGAACGGAGATATTACCTCGGGCATCGATCCGCCGGATGGAAGTAGCGATGGCACTGCCAGTGAGTCTGAACAGTTCAGTGATGTCCATGAACCTCGGACTCCATTGCTAATACTACAGTGGTGGATGTCCAGGGTTTGCTGCTGGCCGTGGCGGTGCATCCCGCCGACCTCCAGGACCGGGACGAGGTTCGGTTGGTCTTGGCCCGACTGAAGCACCGCTTCCCGCGTCTGCGGCGGCTCCGGGAGTTCCACTGCCGCACCGGCTAAGTACGACCGGGATTACCACCTGCAACACACCGCTCGCAGCGGTACAAAGTCCAGCTTGGTAAGGTTCCCGTAGGAGGGAGGTTTGGGTTCCATCACGGTATGGATCCCTGCCATCCCGTTGCAGCGATGGGTTCAGGACGCATCCCCTCCCAATCAACCAACCTGCCTTGGTTCTGACCGACACGGGCTCCCTGCCGTATCGGTTTCGGCGCGCCGGAACCATCGCCCGCCTGACCCCATGGCATGGCGCGCGGCATTCGGCTTGGCTCCCGGTCCCCGGACGTCGGCTTTGCGCCGGCAAGAGGCTGGCTCCGGGTGCGGATTGCGGTGTGCCAAAGGGCCGGCCTTTTGCCCGGATGGCCCATGTACAATCCCACAGGTTCCCGCCGCAGCTGGGAGAATGCTCCCTGCCATGCACACACTTCCGCCCCTGCACCCCAGCGATGCCGACTTTGCCGGTATTCGCCGCCAAGGCGGCTTCTATGTGGACAAGACCGGTTTGTTCCGGGACCTGCTGGAGACGTATCCAAGCACCCTGTCAAGTCCGTCGCTGATCCGCCGCCACCAGTTCCTGGCACGCCCGCGACGCTTCGGCAAGACGCTGCTGGTCAATATGCTGGAGGCTTGGTTCCAGGGCTTGCCGCCGGGTCACAGGACCAATCCCGAAGGCGGCACCGCGCCCCTGGAGGGCCTGCCCGCGGGCTGGACTTCACCACCGTGGCTGTGGGCGGGCCTTGACGCACAGGACTGGCACGGCGTGCACGGCTGGCATCCCGTGATTCGCCTGGATCTGTCCCAGTTGGGCAGCCCCGACCCCGCCGGCACGCGCGCCGCCCTGCGCGATTATATGGAGGACCGGGTGGGGCAGTGGACCGCCCGCGGCGCGCCCTGGCCCGCGCCCTGGCCCGCCTCCCTGTTCGCTTCGGGACCCGAGCGGATCCTGCGCAACCTGATCCAGCGCCTGGACGATGCCTACAACCGCCAGCCCGTGGTGCTGGTCGACGAGTACGATGCCCCAATCACGGAGCATCTGGGCACGGATGCGGACCCGACCCCGGCCGTGGATGTCCTGCGGCAGTTCTTCCGTGTGCTGAAGGACGACGAGGGCCTGCTCTACGGCGTGTTTGTGACCGGCATCACGCGCTTTGCGCGCCACCACCTGTTCTCGGCCGCCAACAACTTCATCGACATCTCCGACGAGCCGGCCTACGGGGCTCTCTGCGGCTTCACCGAAGAGGAGGTGAACCGGCACTTCGCCCCCTACCGGGCGCGCCTCGCAGAACTGGAGCCGAGGTTGGAGGATGCAGCCATTCAAACCGCGTGGCGGGATCTCTACAACGGCTACCGCTTCTCGGAACTGCCCTCGGCCCCGCGCGTCTACAACCCCTACACCCTGACCAACGGGGTGTTCCGCGTGCTTGCGGAGCCGGACCGGCGCCGCGCGGCGGCGGACGGCACCTGGCCGTCGGCCTGGAGCGAGTCGGGCCACCCCGGCCTGATCGCGCGCCTGGCGGCCGATACACGCCAGGCCCTGCCGGAAGGTGGGGCCGAGGATGCCTCCGACGCCGGCCTGGAGTCCCTAACCCGTCCCGACTACGCCACCCTGATGCTGGAGACCGGCTACTACACCTGGCACGGGGGACGGGATGCCGGGAAGGCCCATCTCGACTTCCCCAACCGGGAAGTCGCGGCGTCGTGGACCCGCGACATCCTGGGGCTGGGCGCGCACGCACCGGCGCTGGACGAGACCCTGGTCCCGAACCTGAGGACCTGCCTGGCGACCGGGGACGTGGACGGCTTCGCCCGCCGGCTGGAACACTTCGTCTTTGGGATCGCACACGAGAACCTGCAGCAGGAGGCCGGCTACCGCGCCCTGTTGCAGGCCCTCTTCCTGCTGATGGCCGTCCCCGCGCAGTCGGAGCCGTCGAACTGGGGCGGACGCGCGGACCACGAGGTCCAGATTGGCAACCGGGTGTACGTCTTCGAGGTCAAGTACAACCGGTCCCGGGACGCGGCCCTGCGCCAGATCCGGGACCGGCCGTACGGACGCCAACACCTGGGGACCGGCCGCACGGTGACGGCCGTCGGCCTCGCCTTCCGCCGGGACCTGAAGACGGGGCCGTGCCTTCGAGTCGCACAGGCCGACTTGGCCCGGTTGCTGACGGCGCGCGCAGAAGACGGCCCGCGGGAACGTTGGGTGCGGTACCCGCTTGATTGAGAGTGGTTGCTGCACTGCGTGCTTCCTGGAACCAAGTCGCTCGACCTGCTGCTCATCGGCTCCGGTTCCACGGGTCGGCCCTGGACGCGTCGGGTCTGGACCGGCAACATGTAGGCATGCCACTTCGGCTGCTTGCCGTCGGTATACCGATGGATGGGACCGGGACGCGTCCAGCCCATCTTCGGGATGTACAGCCTCCCGGCTTGGATGCGCACATGGGACGGGATGGTGAAAGCGGATTGGCTGGCTCCTGGCCGAGTCGGAGGATGCGGATTGGGGGCACTACCTGCTCTTCCGACGGACCTGCACGGAGGCGGACGACTGGCAGGCCTATGTGGCCTTATCGGGTGGCGGAAGCTCTGGCGCGCTTGTGGGACTGCGCGGCCCGCAATGCGGCCGCCGCCCGTTTCCGCGAACGACGACGCTTGGCGCAACAGCCACCCTGACTTCTCATTGCAGTGCCGTTCATCTCGGCGTAGTCCTGCATGCCCAGATCCGTTACCACGCCGGTTTCCGGATCGTACTCGGCATAGGACATTGGCGCCTTGCCCCGATAGTGGGCGTCGAGAATGTTAAGACTCTCCTGCATCTCTGCTTCGGTGAGGTCGAAATCGCTGGTCATGGCTCCCTACCCCTCTTGTTTCTTGATCCGTTCCAGCAGTGCTGCCGGTCCGGCCACCTTCAGGATGCATGACCGGTCCGCGTCTGGAACCGGAGAGGCTATCTTCCTGCGCGTATGGCTCACGAGAACGCCCTCGAGGCCGTGAGCCTTCCTGGCTGCCTTTTTGCCGTGGACACCGAGCCGGGCTCCCCTGCGACCGGGACCACCCACAACTTTCGGCACCATCAGGTCGCCCTGTGTCCCGCCATCCTTCGTGAAAGTCCCCGGTGGAATAGTCAGTTGAAACCCCGCGCGGCTCATCGCGTCGACTATCGCGGGACTGTTTGCCAGCAGATCGGGATCGAGCACGATGTCTGCGTCATAGGTGAAGGGAGAGACGGCGAAGCTGTCATCTTCACCCGCTGTATGTACGTATACCGCCTGGGCTCCCACCAGGATGGCCGCATCGCGGTGCGGTCCCAGCGCCTCGACCGCGTCGAGCAGCGTCTCCCAGGCATCTATGTAGTGTTGGTCATAGGAAGTTGCCATATGCCCTCATGGTCCCGCATCCACTCCAGAAGGGCCTCCGCCTCCGCCGGTCCGCGCCCCGGTCCTGTCATGAGGTCCAGCAGGACCTGGGTAACGCGTGCGAAGGCGATGCCGTCGTCGTACTCGGCCCGTTCGAACGCCACAGCGTCGAACGGGCGCGCGAGGATGACATTGCCTCCGGTCTCCGCCGGGCGCAGCCCCAGCGACCGGGCGGCGGTGTCGGGGTCGTCGACGTAGAGGGCTGCCAGGCGCGGCTCCGCAATGGGTGCCAGGCGATGCCCGGCAAACGACCCGGTGACGGCGTACCGGATGCCCGTGTCGCGCAGCCGGGAGAACAGCGCCCTTGTTCCCCTCGGCTCCAGCCATGTCGTCAAGGCGTTGGAAGAGGCAAAGTCGTAGTCCATGGCCCATCGGCGAGCCAAGACCTCCCAGTCCACCGACACGATGCGTCCCCGCGGGCTCTCCTTGGTGACGATCCCGTCCGACTCCAGCAGGCCGGCTACCCTTGAAACCATGGCTGCCGAGTTTCCGGTCTTGCCGGCCAACTCCCGCGTCCCGAAGGGAGGTCGGTAGTCCAGGAGACCTCTGGCCACGCAGGCGGCGCGGCCTCCCTTGAGCGAGTGGAGCGGACGATTCTCCCGGAAGGGGTTCCGGTCCGCACCTTGGATCTCGATGTACACCGCGGGACGGTCAACGATGAACCTGAGATTGCCGGTGGCGTCGGCGTAGCTGATTCCGGCTTCCGTCAAGCGCTCCCTGGCCAAGGGGCTCAGGTAGGACGAGACCAACAGACAGGCGGGGGTTGCGCCGGTTTGCCCATATATCGATTGTGACAGTGCCTTCAGTTGGGAGACTATGCGGTCGACCATCCTGGGCTCCACCGGCTTCGCCTTGACTTCCACGATGATGTCGGATGCCAGTCCGTCGGGGCCGCGGAGTTCCCGGATGGCGTCGGCCATGCGGGTGGCATCCTGTGGGGACCGCACGGCTGCCTCTTGCGCGCGGTCGCGCAGGTGCCACCGCGGAGGCAGGCGCGTGCCTATCGCCTCAACGGCCGTATCGATCAGTTTTGTTGCAGATAAATGACTGTTCCACATCACGTGAAACAGTATAAATTCTGCACCAGTTCTCGTCAAGGACATGCCGGCACGGCATTGCCCCCGCAGCCGGAACCGAGGGAGATCTACCGTCCGCGGGTCACCCAGCGCACCGGTCCACTCCAAGTCAGGCGATTCTCCAGTGACCTGTAAGTCGCAGAACGCCTGATTCCGGCCAACACCAGCCCGTGGGACTGCTTGAAGGCCTCCAGGCTGCGGGTGCGCTTTAGGAGGTCAAGTCCTGTGGCAACACCCAATTGGGCCCCGCGGGCTCTACCGATCGCCTTTGGGCGGGGAATGCTCCCGCGGTGGCGGCTGATCGGCGTCCCGTGCGCGTTCTTCCTCATCACCGAGCAGGTTTCGCCAGGTGTCGGGGTTGGCCATGACTTCGCCGACGCGCGCCATCGCGTCGGCCGGCAAGCCGTGTGCGCGCCAATCGTCGGCAACCCGATCGATTTGGCGATCCGTCAAGCGGTTGCCGAGCAGAACGCGCAAGGCCGACACGGAGGCACTGAGTTCACCTTCCCGCCGCGTGCGCTCGTCGCGCTCGGCCTGCGAGTAGTAGTCGAGCGGCAACGTGGCCACGCCGCCCAGCGGTCCGTCGGACAGCCACTCCCGGTAGCCGACCGCGCGCCGCGCCTTGCCCATCAAGGTCAGGGTTTCGCCTTCCAGCCGGGCGCACGTGCGCTGCACGGACGCCAGCAACCGGGATACGCTCGTCGTCGGCATCAGATCGTCGGGGTCGGCGTACATGCCGCGCACCCGGATTACCGACAGGTCGGCCAGGTCCTGGGCGGACGGCAGGTCGCCGACCACATCGGCCGACACATCCTTGAGCAGCTCTTCGAACACGTGCTTGTTCTCATGTCGGTGATCTACACCTGCCGCAAGGATCGCAAGAACACCGTGCACTTCGACGTGACCCACCTCTATCGCGTAGAGTGGAAGGATCCGCAGGACCTGCAAGAACTGCTCCAAGAAGCTCATCGAGGAAGTCTTGGAACGCGGTCCGGGCGCTCCGCCGGCCGGAATGAGCAAGCGGCACGCATCTCCCGGCAGGGCCGACAGCCGTCGAACCTGCCGTTCGGGATGTTGGGATTGCCGCTGGCGACTTGTGACGAACCTCTGTGCCCAGGTCCCATCCGCTTGGCTGCCGGATCGCTGGAGCCCGGTAGCCGAGGCACCCATGTGCACACGACAGAAATGGGAATGGCAGTAAACTGCTGCGACCGCAAGGTGGTACGATTGCCGACAAGCCCGTGGGCTGCCAGGTGTACGGGCATCCCTGCAACTGCCGCACACGTCCAAACATGGAAATTTCCCTAGCAGATTGGGGCACGATCACCAGTATCGCCGTTGCGGTGATCGCCCTGGGCACGGTCCTGTTCGTCACCGGCCGGTGGGTGGGTAGCGTCAACGAGCACAGGAACATCGTCAAAGACACCCTGGCCGAGATACGCGAGGACGTCAAGAACATTCTCAAACGCATACCGCCGTCTACAGTGGCCAGCGAAAGCCCATTGCGCCTCACGGACTTCGGCCAGGACATTTCCGAGCAACTGGATGCCAAGACCTGGGCACGGCGCACCGCGGCTCAACTTCGGAATGAAGTTGAGGGGAAACAGGATTTTGAAGTGCAGGAGTTTTGTTTCGACTACGTTGGCACGCAGTTCAAGCCCGACGATGAACAAGGCCGCAAGGTTGGCAAGATCGCCTACGAGCACGGCATTGACCGTGAACAGGTGCTGAAGGTACTGACGATTGAGTTGCGGGACGCGCTGTTGGAAATGCGCCTGCCCGATGCCCCCGACGCCTAGAAGTCCGACCGGAAAGGGAGTTTCCGGGAGGCCATTGCGTCCGGCACAGTGCGGTGAACGGTGTCCCCTGCGACTGGCCGTCGGCCAACGGGTGGTTTCCCGGCTCGGGGCTGTGTGCGGGGTCCCACAGCACCCCTCCGGCCACCACCAGCCCGTGGGACTGCTTGAAGGCCTCCAGGCTGCGGGTGCGCTTTAGGAGGTCAAGTCCTGTGGCAACACCCAATTGGGCCCCGCGGGCTCTACCGATCGCCTTTGGGCGGGGAATGCTCCCGCGGTGGCGGCTGATCGGCGTCCCGTGCGCGTTCTTCCTCATCACCGAGCAGGTTTCGCCAGGTGTCGGGGTTGGCCATGACTTCGCCGACGCGCGCCATCGCGTCGGCCGGCAAGCCGTGTGCGCGCCAATCGTCGGCCACCCGATCGATTTGGCGATCCGTTAAGCGGTTGCCGAGCAGGACCCGCAGGGCCGACACGGAGGCCTCGAGTTCGCCTTCCTCGCGGCCTTCCTGACGGCCTTCCTGGTGGCCTTCCTGCCGTGTGCGTGCATCGTGTTCGGCCTGCGAGTAGTAGTCGAGCGGCAACGCCGCAACGCCGCCGAGCGGTCCGTCGGACTGCCACTCCGGATAGCCGACCGCGCGCCGCGCCTTGCCCATCAGGGTCAGGGTTTCGCCCTCCAGCCGCGCGCATGTGCGCTGCACGGACGCCAGCAACCGGGAGACACTCGTCGTCGGCATCAGCTCGTCGGGGTCGGCGTACATGCCGCGCACCCGGATCACCGACAGGTCGGCCAGGTCCTGAGCGGACGGCAGGTCGCCGACCACATCGGCCGACACGTCCTTCAGCAGCTCTTCGAACCCGTGCTTGTTCTCGGGTTCCAGGCCTGCAACGAACATGCGTGCCTTGACCGCCACTTCGAGTGCTGCCTGGGCGTAGTACAGGGTTGTGATCGGCTTCCCGCCTTGACCGTATTGCTGCAGCGCTTCGATCAGATGCCGCTGGCACGCCTTGAGGCGAACCTGGATTCCCGGCCAGGGGTTGTTTTGGGCCATGGCAGGCAAGTGTTCTCCTTCGGGTGTGAGGCCGTATCGCTGCACTTGCCCGGCCATGTGGGGCAGCGATGTGCGCAAGGCATCGAACTCCGCGGTCGTGAACGTGTGGGTGCTGATGTCCGGACACCAGTCTTCGTACAGGCCGTCCACGCGCTCGTAGACCTGTTGGCAAGCCGCATCCACGGTGCGCCGCTCCGCACCAATGACCGCCAAATCTATATCGGAATTGGCCCTCCAGCCACCCCGTGCGCGCGAACCGAACAACAGTACCCGGGTGTCGGGAAGCATTTCCTGCAGGGCGGCCGCTACGGCCAATGCCCGCGGATCCGGAGCCTGGTCGGGTTCCAAGTCAACGGCAGGGTCGGCCACGGCCTGCCGGTTGATGACGGCCGAGGGTTTCATACAGCCGCCTGTCGACGCGGTGAACCACCGGGATTCGGATGCCAAGGCATCGTGCGGGAAACGTCGGCGATGCGGGAAATTTCACCAATCCGTAGGCGTCCTTCGCGCATCATCGGTGCGGCCCGTTCCAGAGCCGTGCCAATGAGCTTGGCCGGTCGTCCCCCCTTGCGACCGCGTGCTTGGACTGCGGCCAGTCCCGCCAGCGTTCGCTCGCGCTCGAACTCCGCCAGCGCCCCGAAGATCTGGAACACCAACCAGCCCGTCGAGTTCGAGGTGCCCATCCGTTTGGTGACGGATGCGAACTGCACGTCCCGTTCCTTCAGTCGGCCGACGAACTCCAAGCGGTCGCGTAGGTCGCGGCCAAGTCGATCCAACTTCCAGACCACCATGATGTCGTTCGGCCGCAACTGTCCGCACAGACGTTGCAGCTCCGGGCGTTCGGCACCGGCCACCGCTCCGGAGCAGGTGCCGGTGTGGATGCGCTCGCACTCGGCGGCCTGCAGGGCATCGATCTGCAAGGTGTGATTCTGTTCGTGGGTCGGGACGCGGGCGTAGCCGACCTTCATCCGGCACTTCCTCGTGATTGCGTCTCGCATGGTATCAAAAACGAAGGTGGCTGTAAGGGATGTTGATTTCGTGACGAGTTTGAAAAGGGACTTATATCGAATAGTTGACATTCGATATGCGGTCCGGGCCGTCAGGTTCCGGACCGTACAGGCGGGGCGGACCCCGCCTGCCTTGTTCACGGGTCGTCGGGGTTGGCCCAATGCCAAACGCCCCTCGCCGTGCAGAAGCCCCTGTCCCACGGGCCTGTCGGATCAGGGGCAGGCCCCTGTCCAGAATGTTGACGGCGGCGTTGCGGTCTGCATTCGCAGTGTGTCCGCAGGCCGTGCATTGGAAGGTGGCCTGGGTCTTGCGATTCTCCTTGCCGACATGTCCACACTGCGCACAGGTTTGCGACGTGTAGGCCGGGTCCACCTTCACCACCAGCCCGGCCTTGTACGCCAGGTTGCGCTCCAGGCGCCCCCAGCCGGAGGCCAATATCTCCCGGTTGAGTCCGGACTTGGCCTTGACATTCGTACCGGGCTGCTCGACCGTGCCCTTCGCACTCTGCGTCATGGCCTGGACGTTCAGATCCTCAAGCACCACGGCATGCGCC
>CAZMKQ010000109.1:0-17251 GCA_964566955.1 uncultured Caldilineaceae bacterium
TTCATTCTGCGCGGCTTCCCCTTTTTTGGTCAACTCCCAATTCCACATTAGGCGTCTTGTACTTCTGTCTCCTTGGCGCACTTCTCCACCAACTCCATCAATTCGTCATGTGTCGTTTTGAAGTCGGACATTTCCAGGCCGCGCGTGTCCCAGATCGAGAGAGGGATGCCTTCCTTTGAGATGAGGCGCGTCGTCTGTGTGACCGGCTTGCCTTGACCCGTCACAGCCATGTTGCCGTGGAAGATGCTGTTGATGAGCGTGCTTTTGCCAACACCGGTACGGCCAGCGATGAGCACGTTGACCTTGCCCAATTTGCGCAATGCTTTTTCAAAAAGCCGCGTCAAAGACCTCTTTCAGGTCTGGTGACTGTGTCATGGGTGATCACCTCCCATGGTTTGGGCAACTGAAACCAATTGGGGAGCAAAAATCCGGGAGAGCGGCTTGGCTCCGGTCCGGGGGGTGCTGGCGCTGGCCATGCCAGATCCATCGAGGTCTACTTTACTGCCTCGGACCCGCGATTGTTTGTCCGGTATCAGTCATAGTTGCTCTTGACGTGGTCTCCCAGCAGGCGCCGCTGCCGCGGCGAAGCCTGGTCCAGCAATTTCTGATTGAACCGGAACCGGTTCAGGTAGGGCGGGAACTTCTGCGTGATCATGCGCTGGGCATAGTGGACCTGCAACAGGTACCGGGTTTCGTTGCTGGTGTTCGGCGTTCCCCGGTGCCAGACCTCGCAGCGGAACACCACCGCATCCCCGGCCTTGACGATGCAGTCCTGCATCCCGCGGCCGTTCCAGGTCGTCTCCCCATGGGCGGGACGCCGGCCGGACCGGTGGCTGCCGGGAATGAACTGGGTGGGTCCTAGTTCCGGATAGATGTCGTTCAGGTAGAAGTGGCAGGTCGTGATGAAGACGGGCATGCGAACATTGGGATCCTGCAGCACGTACTCCGGAACTTCGACGGGCATCCAGTCGACGTGCAGGGCCTGCGTCGGGCGGCCGGGACCTGTCACCCAGCCGGTCATGCCGATGACATGGCAGTCGTCGCCATGGACCGCCTCTTCCAGTTCGATGATCCCTGGCCGGTCCAGATAGGAGAAGAACAGGGCGTTGCGGTTGAAGGCGTTGTTGATGACCTTCTCCCGGAAGACAGCGCCGTTTTCCCCTGCCCGGGTGTCCCGGTCGAAATGTTCCGACATGGCCGCCGTATCGTCCATGGCTTGGCGCAGGGCTTGGACTTCGTCGTCCGTTAGATAGCCGGGAAAGTAGGCAAAGCCGTCGCGTTCGAGGCTGGCGACACGCTCTTCGAGGGTGTCAAAGCCCTTCAGTTCCATTGCCTGGGTCATGGTTGTGCCTTGGGGGATCGCGGATGAACGAGTGGACCGGACCGTCCAGTCCGGGTTCGGACCTTGATGGCACCGGAGGTCAGGCCCTCCACAAACCATCGACTGGTGAAGAAGGACAGGTCGATCAACGGTATGGATCCTATCAGGAGGCCGGCCATGGTAATCCGTAGCGCGTGAAGTTTTCCACCTGGTGGGACCAAGGCCCCAAGGCAAGCGTCTGGCGCTCCAGATGGGAGATGACCAGGGCGGGCCAGACCGGGTTGTTCCAGGTCGCCAAGCATTTCGCATGGTACGTACGGTGCCGAAACTTGGTGTTCCGGTGGGAACCGTTTCACGGTTGGAGAAGCGAGTCCGAGACTTTTTTGGGAAGACCCGGTGTGCCATCAGCTGCAGGCCAAAGGTTTCGTCTGGTCTTCGTCGTTCCGATCCCGCGTCAGGGGGACCTGCGACTTGCGGCACGCTCGGCGGGGTTCGGCCAGTGCCCGGACGGTTGATCCCGGTGGGTATGTTCGAGATTCCGTTTCGCGTTCCAGGCGGTCCGTCAGGCCGAGCCAGGGCGGTGCAGTCCGATCCGGTGGCCCGTACCAACCGAGGTCTCCGAGCACAGCCGCCAAGGATCAGTGTCCGGCGTACGGAACCTGCCGGCGTTCCCCCGGATGCGTTCCCGGCCGGGAAGTTGTGCCCGGTGGCGGCTCCTACTGCCGTGTGTCGAAACTTGCGTTGCAACGCCATAGTGTGTAGTATGTAGTACACATGACACTAGGAAGCTATCTTCGCAATGCCAGAGAACGGCGCCGGGAGCGGGATCGGACCTACTCCCTGCGTCAGGTGGCCCTGCGTATTGGGGTGGAACCCGCCTACCTAAGCAAGATCGAGCGGGATGTCGTGCCTCCGCCCTCGGAAGGCACCATCCGGCGGTTGGCCCGCGACTTGGAAGAAGACCCCGATCTGCTCCTGGCCATGGCCGGAAAGGTGTCAAGCGACCTCCAGGCCGTCATCCTGCAGCGCCCCCGACTCTTTGCGGATTTGCTGCGTCAGCTGAAGGACGCCCCCGACCATGCAATATTGGCCGTCGTGCGGGAAGTGCGCGACGGGGATTGGTGATTCGGAACCGTACGGTTCAGGAAAGGAGAAAAACCCCATGATTGTTCTGCGAGACGACCATCTTGAGTTCCGGTTTCCGGAGGTGCACGCGAACGCTCGGTGTTCGATCAGCTTCATGCGCACACTGCGCCTGCCCGACGACAACCGAAGCTATCCGCTGCCGCCTGGCTTGGGACACTTCCCGCTGCATCATGTCGATGACTTTGGCGCCACGGTGCCGTCGGCCTGGATGCGGCGCGGCGGCGTGTTCCTGCCCATGTACCAGGCCGAAGCGATGTGGATCAACTTCAATTGCCACTATCCCATGGCCCTGAAGATCGCGGCCGGCAAGGTGTGCGCCTTGACAGGCGAGGCCTGGACACCGGAACTGGTGCCTGAGCCACAGAACTATCTGGTGGTGCCGGACCAACCCTGGTTGGATGGGTTCTGCATCGGCCAGGACCTGATCCGCCAATTCGTGGCGATGCCGCTGGGTGAAGGCTACTCCGCCGAGGAGCAGTTGACCGGCGCGGCGCAACACGGCGGACTGCAGAACCTGGCCTACCCCATGAAGGCGGATGTCTACAAGGCCCGGTTTGAAAACCCCATGCGGCAGCGGTTGTATGCCCCACTGATGGCGGAGGCTGCACATGCGCCTCCCGAAATGGGATTGGCGCCGGGCGGCCTTATGCGGCAGGAAGTCTACGAGGACGACTACGGTCTTGAAGCATGGGATACATCCGTCAGTTCCCGCTGCTTCGTGCACATCCTGAACAGTGTCCAGTACCGGACCGTGACGGGGAGCAATCCTCCTGCGGCACCTCCTTCCGCCGTGGACTATGCCGAGGCCGGTCTGCCCTGGTTCGAGTACTACGCCAGCGACTTGGCGGCCCTGTCGGGAGCAGCCAGCCTGGCCGGCCTGGACAGTGTCGCAGCCCTGAAGATCAAGAAGGGGGAGGGCGCATTGGAAGACAACGAGCCGGTCCAGCCCGAAAAGATCATCAAGCTGCAGGAAGGCCAGGTGCGGGAAGGAGAGTTCTGAAGGTTTGGTTCACAAGCGTGAGAGGCAAGAATGCATGGGTTGTAGCACTGCAGGAAACCCGTCTCGCGCTCGAGCTTTATCTCGGTATGGATGACCAATTAATCGTCTCTTGGAGACCACCGAGCGCATGCCTCACTGTGCCGAAGCCTTGACCATTCCCGGCGCGCGTGCCTTCGACATGTTTGGCATGGGCCGATCCTTTGAACACCTGCTGCAACGGGCCGCACCGAATCCCAAATTCCGGGATTCGGCGAAGATTGTCGGTGTCTGCCAACAGATTTCTCCTGTATGCCCGCCTGAGAGTTCTATCCAAGCAACATCCCGGCCGAGGCATACGGCTACAGCGTGAACGGCCCGCATGCTGTTGGCATGGGGCATTGATCGGCTCCTTGTCCGCATGGACAGTGAGAGCGGCATCTTCAATGATGCCTGTACCAAAAGCTGGAGCAGGATGCTGTTGGATTCATTGATGGCGGCAACATGCCTGCCACAGGAAGCGGCGGCGCAAGCGCGATCCGACCAGGATCAGAGTGCCCACCCCAGGTGTCTGTAGGCCACGCACTACGGCAAGCAACGAATCTCGCCCGAGCGACGGCTCCGCT
Organism: uncultured Caldilineaceae bacterium; assembly: GCA_964566955.1. Taxonomy (GTDB): domain Bacteria; phylum Chloroflexota; class Anaerolineae; order Caldilineales; family Caldilineaceae; genus Bin34. Next base: position 4,070 of record CAZMKQ010000109.1, read on the forward strand.
TGGGCAAGGTACTCGCATCCGTGTCTGATGCTCGGCATTAGAATCGATCGACAAACATATGCTTCGTCCCCTTACATGGTGCTCTGATCATGCCTTTCCGTCTGCTTGTCCCGACTCTGTTGGTCTGGATGCTTGTCGCCTGCACAGCAGTTGTTCCTCCGTCATCCCCCCAGCCGCAAGCCTGCATGGACGACGGCAAGGTTCTCAACGTGGGCTTCTATGCCTACTTCGAACCGGTGAGCTACAGTGCCAGTGGCGACCCTGCAGCTGCTGATTTCAACACACATCGGGGCTACGAGTCGGATCTGCTGTCAGCCCTGGAAGTCATGGAGAACACGGGCCTGTCCTTTGCTCGGAGCGGGATCGCGGCCTGGGATGGGATCTGGCTGCAGTCCGCGCAACCGCAATTCGATATGGTCGGGGGTGGCATCACCATTCTTGACTCCCGCACCCGCAACGCCGACGGTGAGAAGGTGGTGGCCTTTACCTCCGGGCATATTGCCTTTCGGCAGTCCCTGTTGGTGCGGACGCCGGACGCTGACCGTTTGGCCAGCCACGAACTCTTGACCAGCGATGTGCGCGTGGGCGTGCTGGCGGGAACGACTGGAGAAGCCCGGTTGCTGCAGCTGGTGGGCTTGGCCAATGAAGAGGGCGTATTGGTCGCGGACACGCGCATCGACACGCCACAGGGCACAGTGGTGTCGGATGGCAGCGCGGATTATGCTATTACCGCCGCTGGCTCCTCACCCACCCTTGAGGGACGCACACGTCTGTATCCACCTGGCGACGACATGCCGCAAGTTGCCTATTTGGGCGACGAGCAGGGAGAGGTGGACCTTTTCGATGCGCTGCGCACTGGGCAAGTGGATGCGGTGGCCCGAGGGGAGATCGGCAACCGTGATGCGGCTCACACGCTTGGACCTGACTATACGGTCACCGCCCTTGACAGTCAGGTCGAATACGGCGGCTTTGCCCTGCCGACAGAAAATGCGAACTTGGTGGCATGCATCAATGAAAGGCTTGACTGGCTGACGGACGAACGGAATGTCGGTTATGCAGAGTGGCGGGAAGATCCGGAGATTTTCCAGCAACGGGCCGACCAGTGGAATGCGGCCAAGGCCGAATAGCGTTCAGCCGGCACGCGGCTGGCCGATGTACAGGTACTTGCGTGCCACCTCGTTTCCCCGTGTGCAGCCGGATGGTCCGTGTGCCCGACACGGGACCGTGTCCGGTTGGCCGCGAGTTCCCGGGTATTGGCAAGGGGCCACGCCGGGACAAAGGGGATTCACTCGCCAGCCAGGCATGAATCACTGGATACGCTGTGGGGTTCGATATACAAGTGAATGTTGTCAACATGAAGCTCCTACTTCATGTTGATTGGGGCTCACTGCCTATTGCTGGATGGTTCCTTGGGCTTGCAACCAACAACCATGTCCTCGCTTCGAAGCCGAAAATGCGGCTGCCGTGGCCTGTGGACTGGTTGAGGGGAGGTTCATCACGCCCGGAGATGCTCGTTGACACGGTGGGCGAACACGTTCACCGCGGCTGTCACAGCCGCGGGGATGGTGTCCTTGGTCCGGTTCAGATCGCGATAGGCAAACGTGGCCCCAAATCCTTCGATTAGCGAATCGTCCATCCATCCCGTCTGGACTACTTGGTGGGCTTCAAGATGCCAGGCGAGTTTCAACTCGATGGAGAAACGCTCGCTTCCCTCTTCCCTGAACGACACGAACTTGGTTGTCCTGCCTAGAACCAGAGCCTCGTCCTGAAGTTCGAGGTTTGGTGTCAGGAACCGGGATTTGATCTGTGGCCAGTTGGAGGGACTCAACACGCCTTCCCATTCAATCCTGGATGAGCCTCGCACAATCAAGTCCACCTGCCGGATTTTCCCAAACACGAGTCGTTCCCATGGCTGCAAAGCATCGCCAAGCGAGTAGAGAACCGGTTGCACCAAGCTGTGGAACACGTCGTCCAGCGGGTCGCGCCCTTTCTTGGCGAGCGATGTAGCCGCGTTGCCGACCCGGTCGAGCGAGTTGCGGAAAGAACCCACCGTCAATTCGTCCAGTGCCTCATTCATCCGCAGCAAGGGAACCACTTCGCAACCGGATTGGGTGTGTCGTTCCCTACCGCCGTGGACAATGATTTTGGTGGCTACGGAAGGCAGTACATTGGCCACCTTGTTGATGGCCTTGACGTAGGAGGAGCTGACGGTTGTGCCCGACTTCATTTCAAAGGCGTGGCTCTGGTTGCCTGATTGCCAAAGCAAGTCACACTCCAGTCCCTGCGAGTCACGGTAGAACGCCAAGTTGGGGCGAATGCCTCGATTGTGATGGTGCTTGAGAATCTCGATTACGGCCGCGTTCTCGAACAACGCTCCCTTGAGCGGATGGGTTGCAATCTGCCCGGGTTCGTTGATGCCCAGCAGGAAAGAGGCCAGTCCCACATCGTGAAAGTAGAGCTTCGGCGACTTGGTCAGACGTTTCCTGGTGTTGGCTGCGTGCGGACGCAACCTGAAGGCGATGTAGCTCGCCTCAAGGACGGACAACCATTCACTGGCGGTTGTGTGGGAGACTCCGGCATCCGCGCCCAGTTTGGAGAGATTGAGTGTTTGGCCAATCCTTCCGGCTGCCAAGCTTGTGAAGGTCTCAAATCCCGACAGGTTCCGCACACCTCCCTGTCTGCGGACGTCTCGTTCAACATAGGTCGCGAAATAATCGCCCAGTGCCCTGGTTGGATCCAGATCTTGATCCAGGATGCGTGGATAGAAGCCCGAGAACAGAATCTGATCGACGTTGGCCTCCGGCTGCACCTGGCGCCGTTCCGACAGCGAACAGGGAAGCAGGTGCAGGACGGCCGTCCTGCCGGCCAACGACTGGCCGATTCCCTTGGACAGGGCGAGATTTTCACTGCCTGTCAACACAAACTGGCTGTTCGTTCCTCGTTCATCGCCCAACACCTGCAAATAGGACAGCAGCTCGGGGACTCGCTGAATCTCATCGATGACGGCTCCTTGGTCGAACTGGGCCAGGAATCCTCTGGGATCATTGTGCGCAAACTCCCTTTGGTCGTAGGCTTCCAGGTTGGCGTATGGCAATTCGGGGAACGCGGTTCGGCACAAGGTGGTCTTGCCCGCCTGCCGCGGGCCGGTCACTGTCACGAAGGGGTATTGGCTGAACAGCGACGTCAGGACTGGCTCCATCTCCCTGTGAATCACGGCTTCGAACCTCTGCTGCTTGACTGCCACGAGAGTATAGAACACCAATAGTGCAAATTGAAAGTGTGTATTTCAATTTGCAAGGATATTGCGGACGCATCGTGTCTGTCAACTGCAGATTGCATCTGTAGCCAGCCAGTTTGGCAACCGGCCTGCGTTGTGCCGATGTCTTCCTGTAGGAAGGTGGTGACTGTGCTGTCCCGGCACCGCTCGGCGTGTTTTGGGTGCGGCCAGGGCCCCGCTGTCCGGCGTTGCGGAACTTCAGATTGCGGCTGCAGTCAACGTCCGGAACCCGGCAGGACTGTGGTTGCGGCTCAGTCCACCCAGTTCAGGGTTCTGTCCACCGCCTTGAGCCAATGGGCATGGAGCGTGTCGCGCTCCTCGGTGCCAATGGCGGGTTCCCAAACCCGGTCTACCTGGAACCCGGATCGGATTTCATCCTCGGATTCCCAGTAGCCGGTGGCCAGGCCGGCGGCATAGGCCGCGCCCAGGCTGGTGGTCTCCGTGATCACGGGCCGGGCCACCTGTATGCCCAGAATGTCGGCCTGCAACTGCATCAGGAAGTCGTTGGTCGTGGCGCCGCCGTCCACGTTGAGGCGCGGCATGGCCACGCCGCCTTCCTCGATCATCACGTCGAGCACGTCCCGCGACTGGAAGCAAATGGCTTCCAACGCGGCGCGCACCACGTGCGCCTTGGTTACATAACGGGTTAATCCGGCTAGCACGCCGCGGGCATCGCTGCGCCACCAGGGGGAAAACAGGCCGCTGAAGGCCGGAACCAGGTAGCAGCCCCCGTTGTCGGGCACGCTGGCGGCCAGGGTCTCGCTGTCGGCGGCCTCGTCAATCATCTGCATCTCGTCGCGGAGCCACTGCACTGTGGCGCCCCCCATGGCCACCGACCCTTCCAGCGCATAGACGGCCGGCCGGTCGCCGAACTGGTAGGCCACTGTGGAGATGAGGCCATTGGTGCTCCGCCGGATTTCCCGGCCCGTGTTGAGCAGGAGGAAGCAGCCGGTGCCGTAGGTGTTTTTCGCCTCTCCCGGGGTCAGACAGGCTTGGCCGACGGTGGCGGCCTGCTGATCGCCCAGAATGCCGCAGATGGGAACCTGAGAGCCGAGAGGTCCATCGGTTGCGGTCATGCCTAGGGCATTGGGGCTGCTGCTGGGTGCGATCGTCGGGAGAATGGCGGCTGGAATGTCTAGGGCCGAGAGCAGGTTTTCGTCCCAGTCCAGCGTTTCCAGGTTCATGCACATGGTGCGGCTGGCATTGGTTACGTCCGTGACGTGCCGGTGGTCGGCGCTGAACTGGAGCAGTAGCCAGGTGTCAATGGTTCCAAAGCAGAGATCCCCGCGCCGGGCCCTGGCCATGCCGTTGTCGATGTGGTCCAGGATCCAGCGGATCTTGGACGAGGCAAAGTACGGCGAGATGGGCAGGCCGCTTCGATGGGCAATCTCCTGTTCCAGCCCTTCCGCCAGCCACTGGTTGCACAGCTGGCTGGTGCGCGTGTCCTGCCACACCAAGGCGTTGTGGACCGGCTGACCCGTCGCGCGTTCCCAAATAACGGTGGTTTCCCGCTGATTGGTGATGCCAATCGCTTCGATGTCGTCGCCGGTCAGCCCGGCGGAGGACAGGGCCGTGCGTATCACTTCGGCGCAATTGGCCCAGATTTCCAGGGGGTCGTGCTCAACCCATCCCTGCTGCGGGAAGATTTGGCGGTGTTCCTTTTGGGCCTGTGCCACCACCTTGGCTTCGTGGTCGAATGCCGTGAAGCGCACACTGGTGGTGCCGGCGTCCAAGGCACCGATGTAACGTGTCGACATGGGGCTTCAGAGAGGGAACCGGGCAGGCATGTTCAAGGTCGCTGGTCGCGTTGTCCCCGCCGCGAACCGCGTCGTCCGCGGGTACTTTCCACCTCGCTATCCGCTTTGTCTCCCATCTGTTGTAGAGGCCGGCCAAGGCTGCACCGCCAAACGTGGCAACCATGGGGAGCCAGATGTCCGCATAATTGCCCGTGGCCACGGCGGGACCCAGAGGGCTGGCCTTCGCCAGCGCCTTGTGTCTCTGGCCTGACCGGTATCCACACGTCCCTTCGGTGGATTCGGACTTCAACGGGGTACGGACGCCTTACATTGCAGGATGCCCGGTACCTCATGCCACCGTGCTGGAATCCCGGCAGGACGTGTGGCTTGCCTCTCGTTTGTCAGGCAGCGACGCAGAGCGTCCCAAGGGTGCTTAGGACCTATCCAGCTTGGTTATCCTGCCCCCGATGAGCCATTCGGCTACATAAAGGTTGCCGTTGGCGTCCGCAGCCATACCGTGAGGACTGTTGAACTTGCCCGTTTCCAGGAGGCTCGTGCGTACCGCCTGCCCCAATTCGTTGAGATTGTTGGGCCAGCCCTCAACATCGCACACCTGCTGGTTTGCGCCGAGGTAGGTGAGAAGCTCATCGTTCAAATCGACGACCGCGAGGCGCGCGTTGAGCTCGGCGATGATCATCAGATCGCCATGTGTCGCGAAACAGCTGGGAGTGGTCAGAAAATCGTTGCCGAATGACCGCCTGAATCCACCCTCCATGTCGTAGACCTGTACGCGGGCGTTGGCCCTGTCAGCCACGTAGAGCTCCGGCTCGGACTTCCGATAATCTACAAAAATGCCGTGCGGACAATTGTAGGCCCCGGCCCCCTCCTCGCCGTTGATGCTGCCGACATGCACGCCGCCCTTCGTGAACCTGTGGACCTGGTGCGCGCCGTACCCATCGCCCACCCAGATGTCGCCATTGCCGCCGAATCGCTCTTCGTTCACCGTTACGGTTGTGGGGGAGTAGCGCGTGTCTTCGTACACGGGAAGGGGAGGCGTCTCCAGCCTCATGACCACTTCACCATCCAATGTCGTCTTGAATACCGTGCCCGGCGCATCACCCACGCCTGGAGGGTTTTGGTAGCCGTGAAGGTAGTGATTTTTGGAGCCGTGATCCGCAATCCACAGGTACTCAATCCCGCCCTCGTTGACGAGGGCGAGCCCATGCGCCTCGGCAAAGTCGCCGCGCCACGAGGAAATCAGGTTGCCATCCCCGTCGAAGGTCAACACTTCCGGGTCGCCAGGGTGGCTGATCAAAACGTTTCCCGACCCCGTGACCACTACGCCCGGATGCGCCCACCCCTTGCGCGAGCTTTCACTCTCGGGAATCTTGGCCCAGTTGTCGATCCATTTGTATGAATGCTCTTCGCTTCCTACCCGCATGACACAACCTCCTGTACTTGCCATCCCCTTGGTCGAAACCCAAGGGCAGTGATCTTAGCCCCTGCCTGTGCTTGAAGCACGCCTACCGTTCCCGACCATGCAGGGAGAAGCTTCACGGCACGAGTGATCCCACGCGGGCCGGGGGGATGCCCACCCACATCCCCTGCCTCTTTGCGTACGTGCTGACCGGGAACGAACCAGCACGATCCAACTATGGCTTCAGGATGACCTTGGTGTACCCGTCGATGCGCTGGTCGAACTTGTGATAGGCGTCGACGGCGTCGTCCAGCGGCACCTCGTGGGACACTACGAAGCTGGGAGTGGCCTTTCCGGATATGATGAGGTCGCGCAAGTAGGCGTTGTACTGCTTAACGTTGCACTGACCCGTCCCCAGCCTCAGACCCTTTTCAAAGAGCTTCCCGAAGTTGATGGACAGAGCGCCCCTCTTGGCGCCCTCGTCCACTCCACCGGGGTCCGATGGCACGTACAGGCCGGGGATGCCCATGATCCCCGTGGGATTGATCAGGTCGATCATCTGATTCAGGACCACGTTGGGAACCTCGACCTGCTCGCCTCCGGCGGCGGACGATCCTTGCGCAGCGGCCTGATAGCCCACGGCGTCGATCGTCTTGTCCACACCGTCGCCCCCGCGCATGTCCCTGATCTGCTCCACCGGATCGGCGTCATCGAAATTGATGGGAATAGCGCCAATCTCGCTGGCCACGTCCAGCCGCTCCTGCACGTGATCGATGGAATAGATCTCCGCCGCTCCTCTGATGACGCAACTATAGATGGCCATCAGGCCGACCGGTCCCGCGCCCCACACGGCGACGCTCTCGCCGGGACTCACGTCGGCAAGCTCAGTGCCGTGATAGCCCGTGGGGAATATGTCCGCCAGAAGAGAGAAATCCCACTCCAACGCATCCCCGGCCGGAAGAGGCAGACAGTTGAAGTCCGCGTAAGGCACCTGGATATACTCGGCTTGCCCGCCGCGCCATGGTCCCATTGCCACGTATCCATACGCACCGCCGGCAAATCCAGGGTTGACCGTGAGGCAGAAACCCGTAAATCCCCGCTGGCAGTTCTTGCAGAAGCCGCAGCCGACGTTGAACGGCATCACGACCCTGTCGTCTACGGACAAGGTTTTCACAGCGGACCCGACCTCTACGATTACACCCATGTTCTCGTGTCCGAAGACGATGCCCGGTTCGGCCCCGGTTCGACCCTCATACATGTGCAGGTCGGAGCCGCAGATGCAACTCGAAGTGATCTTGACGATTACGTCATTCGGATGCTTGATCTCGGGATCGGGAACTTCCTCTACGGCAACGCTGAACGGACCCTGGTACACGACGGCTCTCATGGCGACCTCCCCTTTACCCTCTTCGACTGCCAATCCTACGCGGTCGATCTCTTGGATCGCCGAGTGTATCAGGCTATGGCAGTTTTGTCTAAACCGCTCTCCAAGCCTTATGACAATCCAACCAACCTGTGATTATCTGGCCAACCGATGCCTGCTTGGTTACGCACTTCTTCGGTCTGTGCGACCGGTTTCGACCTGTGGTTCCAGCCGTCTTACCAAGCCTCCGCGCGCTCATTAACGACGGCAGAGCTTGCCACCGGAACCGTTTAGGGACGGATTCAGGTCCGGTTCCGTCTTCCGATTCGGCTGTGACACGCTGCAGGTCGGCTTGGTTATCGCCATGTTGAGCGGTCCGATGATGCCTGCACGGAAGCCGTTCCGTGATCCTAGCATAGCGCGTCGCCTGCAAGAATCATCGACAAACCCAAATCAGCATAGGTTTCAGCGCACTGCAGCTACCCCGAATCCACCGAAGGAGCAGGGATAAGAGGTCTGGTCAGGGTCCAATTTGGGTTGCGCCGACCCTGGGTAGGATGGGGGCTTCGTTCCGCCCTGGAGGCCCGCTCATGGCCGACCCTGATCCCGTTCCCCTGGTGTCCCTGCTGGTCGAGGGCGACGATCCCCGTCGCCTCCAGGCCCGGCGCCATGCCTTGGAGGCCATTCTCCTGCTCGCCACCCTGGCCGTCATCGGCAGTGCCGACAAGGAACCCAAGGTCGAATTTTTCGTTCTCTGGAAGCAGGCCTTGCTGGAAACCTTCCTGGACCTGCCGCACGGCATCCCCTCGCCCGATCCCTCCGGGCGTGTCTTCGGCCTGCTGGCTCCGGCCCAGTGGGAAACCTGCTTGGCCGCGACGCTGCCGGCCGCGCTTGTGGCCGTGGACGGCAAGGCGGCCCGGGGCTCGCACGACCAGGCCCGGAGTGTGTCCCCTCTGCACCTAGTCAGCGCTGGGTGGACGACCGGTCCCACGCGATCACGGCCATCCCGGCGCTGGAGGGCTGCATCGTGACCATGGACGCCATGGGTTGCCAGAAGCAGCTGGCAGAGACGATCCGCGACCGGGGCGTCGACCATGTGCTGGCCCTCAAGGGCAACCAGTCGCCGTTGCACGAGGCCGTGGTCGAGACCTTCGCCGTCGCGTAGGCCGAGGGCTTCGAGGGTTGCGACCACGGCTTGCACAAGACCGTAAACAAGAACCACGGACGAATCGAGACGCGCCGCTGCTGGGCACTCGGCCCACCGGAGTACCTCCGGTGTGTGGACCCCGACGGGATTTGGCCCGACCTGCACAACCTGGTCATGATTGAGGCTCGACCGCGGCAGGGCTCGCAGGTCTCCGCGGAGACCCGCTGCTACACCTCCAGTCTGCCGCCGGTCGCCCGCCTGCTGCTCGGGACCGTGCGCGGCCACTGGGGCGCCGGGAACCGCCTGCCGCATCTGCGGGGCCAACGGCCCTCGCGGCCACCTTGCGGCGTCTGGTCCTCGCTGTCTTCTCCGTCATTGTCGGACAGCATGAAGAATCTGTTGAAAATACCGGCCAGGGCCGCGCCGCCAAACGTGGCCGTCATGTAGAGCCAGAAGTCCGCGTAGTTGCCCGTGGCCACGGCGGGTCCCAGGGTGCGGGCAGGGTTGAAGGAGGCTCCGGTCAGGGGACCGAATGCCACGATCAGGGCACCCACGGTGAAGGCGATGGCGATGGGCGCCAGGTTGCCGGCCTTGCCCTTGACGGCGCAGTGCAGGATGGCGTTGACCACCAGGAACGTCCCGAACACTTCAAGCGCGAACGCGGCCGGAATGGAAACGCCGTCGGCAATGACCGTGGCACCGTAGGCGGACGGTGCGCCGGACAAGTCCACCATGCCGCTGAAGGCAAATTGCACGAACAGGCCTCCCGCAACACCGCCGGCCAACTGGACCGCGATGAACGGCAGGACCTGGATCCGCTCGATGGCGCCGGCCACGAACAGGCCGAGGGTGGCCGCGGGATTGATGATGCTGCCGCTGATGTCGCCGTGGGCATAGGCCATGACCATGATGACCAGGGTGTGGGCAAACATGATCGAGACGAGGGAACCGATCCCCAAGTCCGCCAACACTACGGCACCGGTACCGGCAAAGATGAGCAAAAACGTGCCGAGGAACTCGACCAGCAAACGGCGAACAGTGTCCTTGCGCATGGTGTCGCCGTTTGGCTTCGGCAGTCTGGTGTCAACGGTCCGGAAATTCATCATTCCTGGTCTGCGAGGCAGCAGCGGGGAGCCACGCGACCCGCGTGTCCACTGTTGCAGCACAGATGGAAATCATTTCAGGCCCGGTTCCTGCCTGTCAAGCCGGGTCTGTATGAATTCCTTTGCAATGGGGTGGCGGAAAGTTGTTCCCAGCCTGCGGCGGCCCGACGGGACCGAGCCCTACCAAAGGGTGATGATCCGTTCGTCCTGCTGTCGCAGCTTTTCCCGGTTGGACCGGAGCGAGACGATGATGGCCAGGCAGGCGGGGATGGCGAAGGCCAGGTAGGACCAGGACTGCACTCCGTTTGCTGATAGTGCCAGAAAGCCGGCCAGAGAGACCACCCCGGTGGACAAGGTCGCGATCGCGGCAATGCGGGCCCACCAAATCATGGTGGCCCCGACCACGACCACAATCAGGCCGACGATGGGGTTGAGGGCCAGGCAGGTCAACGCGCACGTTATGCCACCGGCCCCTCCCTTGAAGCCCAGGAAGACCGACCAGTTGTGACCCAGGACGGCCGCGCCGCCGGCCGCCGCGGCGGCCAGGATGTTCAGGTCGGCTGATGCCGCTGGCGTCAACTGTGCCAGCAGCCACCGGACCAGGGCCACGGCCGCGACGCCTTTCAAGGCGTCGCCCAGGGCGGTTGGCAGAGCTGCCTTGAGCCCGGCGGCGCGCCAGGCATTGGTGGCCCCCGTCCGTCCGGACCCGACGGTCCGGATGTCCACCCCCCAGACCCGACAGGCAATGAAGCCGACTGGAATGGCTCCCAGAAGGTAGCCGACTAGGATTGCCGTCGGGACGTAGAGGTACGGGCTGTCCATTGCGGACCCGCCCTGAGGGGTGCCGACAAACCGCCTACAGTAGGGCCTTGACCGCTTCCAGGGCCGCCGCGTAGTCTGGCTCGTTGGTCAGCTCGTCGAGGTACTCGACGTAGGTGACCTTGTCCTTCTTGTCAATCACGAACACGGAACGGTGGTTCAAGCGCAATTCCTTGACCTCGGTGCCGTAGGCCTGGCCGAAGGCCATGGCCTTGTGATCGGACAGCATCTTCAGGTTCTCAATGCCGTCGGCCGCACACCAGCGGTCCTGGGCCACCGGCAGGTCGGCGCTGACGGTCAGCACGACCACCTGGGCATGGTCCAAGGCCGCCGCCTCTTCGTTGAAGCGCCTGGTCTGGGCCTGGCAGACGCCGGTGTCGATGCTCGGCACCACGCTGACAAGACGGATTTTGCCCACGCTGTCCCCGATCAGGTTGTAGGTGTCTGTCAGGCTGTCGGCGAGCTCCACGTCGGGAGCCTCGTCACCCACGGACACCTGGCTTCCCTCCAGGTGCAACTCGGTGTCTTTTGCGAAGGTTACGGTTCTCCAGCTCATGATTGAACGTCCTCGTGGTGACAAATCGGGGAAAGGGTAAGGGGTTGAAGGGGTTGCATACGCCAGGCCGGCTGTCAGGCACCGATTTCGGGCGGCGGCCGCGTTTGGACATCCCTGGTCCGGGTGATGACGTCCGACGTGATCTCGGTGGGCGAAGCCGGGGGCCGGTGGTCGGCCGAGCCCAACAGGAACATCTCCGCCTTCATGACCGCGTTTTCGTCGATGTAGATGGTGTTGACATGAACGTGGCCATGGACTTCGGCACCTTGCAGGATTTCGGCCCGATCGGCGGTCAGGGTACCACTGTACACGCCGCGGATCGAGACAATCTGGGCCGACAGGTCGGACCCCACGCGGGCACCTTCGGCAATGATTATATTGGCGGATGTTTCGATGAGCGCATTTTCGACCAGGCCTTCGATGAGCACGGTGTTCCGGCAGCGCAGGTGGCCGCTGAACCAGGTGTCGGGTCCCAGGATCAGTTCCGTTCCGGGTTGTTCCCGAGGAGCCCCGGCTCCGTTGATCCAACCGCCCATCGCGCGCACGATGCGCTGGATGCCGGTGGTTTGGTGTTCGCTGGTCATTGCTGTCATGCGCCCGGCGGCGCCGCGTGGCAGATGCGGCCCGATGGCACGGTCATTGTAGTCATTTGCCGGACAGCGCGCGCGGAGTATCGGCCCTGGCAGGGCTGTTCCGAACGTCATCCCCCCAGATACGCCTCGATGACCGCGGGGTCATTGGCCAAGTCGGCGGCGGAGCCCTCAAGTGTCAGGCGGCCCGTCTCCATCACGTAGGCGCGGTTGGCCAGTGCCAGGGCCCGCCGCGCGTTCTGTTCCACCAGCAGGATCGTGGTGCCCTGGCGGCTGATGTCCGCCACCTTCTCGAAGATCTGATCCACCAGGACCGGGGCCAGGCCCATGGACGGTTCATCCATCAACAGCAGGCGCGGCCGGGTCATCAGGGCGCGCCCCATGGCCAGCATCTGCTGTTCGCCGCCGCTGAGCAGCCCCGCCGGTTGCTTCATGCGCTCCCCCAGGCGCGGGAACAGACCCGTCACCATGTCCATGTCGGCGCGTACGCCGTCCTTGTCGTTGCGCTGGTAGGCGCCCATCAACAGATTTTCGTACACCGACAGCCGGGCAAAGACGCCGCGGTTTTCCGGCACCATCACCATGCCGCGCCCGACCAGTTCGTGCACTTCGACTCCGCGGGTGTCCCGCCCGTCGAACACCACCGCGCCGGTGGTGGGGAGCATCAGGTTGCAAATGGTGCGCAGGGCGGTGGTCTTGCCGGCGCCGTTGGCCCCGATCAGCGAAACGATCTCGCCTTCGTCCACGAACAGGGAGATGCCGTGCAGGGCCTCCAGGTTGCCGTAGGCGGCGCGGACATCCCGCAACTCAAGCAGATGCATGGCATTGCGACCGGGGATGGCTAGTCCTGGGCTGAACTGCCCAGATAGGCTTCGATGACTTCGGGATTGGCCCGGATTTCCTGCGGCGTGCCGGAGGCAATCGTGCGCCCATAGTTGAGGACCATGATGTGCTCCGAAATGCCCATCACAAAACGCATGTCGTGCTCAATCAGCAGCAGGGAAACGTTGCGTTCATCCCGCAGGCGCTGCAGCAGTCGTTCCGTGTCCGCGGTCTCGCGGGGATTCATGCCCGCGGTCGGCTCGTCCAGCATCATCAGCCTCGGTTCGCTGGCGAGGGCCCGGGCGATTTCCAGGCGCCGCTGATCCCCGTAGGACAGTTCGTCCGCCTGGCG
>CAZMKQ010000110.1:0-16814 GCA_964566955.1 uncultured Caldilineaceae bacterium
CCCCCTGTACTGTCGTCAACACATCAAGTACTAACAGTATAATGGGTTGGTATCAAGCGACGCCGGGGCAGTCCCAAACTATGCCTGGTTGCCCACAGCCTCCGAGCCAGTTGGCTTCAGGAGCAAATTCCGCTGGTCCCGGAGGCATTGGCGGCAAGTCCGGAACTGAGCACAATGGCCGGTCATATTGCCGAGAGTGCGCTCGGTGCCACCGCCTCAAGCATTCCCGATTTGGACATTGCCCACCAGCCGGAGCGGGGCAAGGACCGGGAGGTTGACTTCGTCTTCACTGTTGGCGATCGACGATTGCCGGTCGAAGTGAAGTACCAGCGACGCATCGATCCGGTTCGGGACACCTTGGGCCTCAGATCGTTTGTGGAGAAGTCGGCCAACCGTGCCCCTTTCGGGTTGCTCACTACCCAAACTGATACTCAGACCGAGGACGCACCGCATGTTGTCAGCATGCCGCTTTCAACATTCATGCTGCTTGTTTAATGGGGGCAAGTTCAAAGCGACTGTATAGCGACCGTGTTGAGCGTCAGGCTTTGGTCACGGAAACTGGGAGCTGGACCGTAAGCGGAGCGGATTGAGCGCGCACACGGGGTGCCAAGCATCGAACGGTCGGCAGCACCCATTCAAAGAGAATCAACTGTTCACTGCCGTTTCTACTTGGACCGTACCTTGGCTTGACGGCTTGGCCTTCGCTCCAGGGTATTCAGTCACTGGTGGGAGTGGTAATTCTGGATCCACCAGCAGATCGGTGGTGTGTAGACCCAAGGCCCTGGCAATCGCGTCAAGGGTCTTGAACCGAGGCGACTGCTCTCCCTTCTCCAATCGCACCAGGGTCACCCGCCCTATATTGGCCGCCTGGGCGAGTGTCGCCTGCGTCAAGCCCGCGGACTTGCGAAAGCCCCGGATGCGTTCACCGAGGGTCTGCCTACCCTGTAGGGCGATGGCCTCGATCGTGGGCCGATAGGAGGTATCACAGTAGTGGCGGGCGAAGTCCCAGGGAATCTCGACCTCCTCGCCGCCGACTGTCTTCAGAACCATTGCGTATGGATTTGGCAATGCCAGACTGGACAACGCCGCGCGCTCCTCAAGCCCGGGTATGTCCTTGTAGGGGATACATCCTCTGGATCCATCTGCAAAGCCGATTGCGATGGAATCCTCCAACAGATTGGCGACCGTCATCATCCGATAGGCATTGTTGACCAGGACGGCTTCCATCGTCTCCTACCTCCCATGAATGGCGTCCCACACCTTTCTGATTTCCTCTGCGTATGTTGCATGGACTTTCATGTTGTCTCTGAAGGTTTCAGCCGGAGGCAGGTCCATGCAAGCACCCCCGTTGAGTTCCATGCGGCATACGTCTGGGTAGGCAACCCGGACGTGTACGTGGGGCGGTTTAAAACTGTTCTCCCTGGTATGTACAACAAAACGGAACTGGCCTTCCACCACTACAGTCGGCATGTACAGTCCTTCAGCGACTGGCTCTCTACCTTGTGTGCACGCCCTGAGGAGAGTATCGTCTAACGATACATGATAAAAATGCTCGTGTCCTGCCTGCTTGGGTTTCCTGCGATTTGGGGCACTCCCAGCGTGACGGCCTTCGGATCAGTGTGTGCTACAACATGGTCAGCCTTGGGTTGCCCAGTGCCGTTCCGCGATGTCCGCTTCGCCCCTCGCCAATCGCGTTGCCCTCCTGACCGCCGACCCCGTACCGCAGCGTGTCCGAGAAGAGACGACTACGGCCTGGGAGGCCATCGCGTTGCCAGGCCTTGGCATCGCCGACTGGGGGGCACGCGTTCGCCCTTGTCGGTGACAGCACCGTTGTCTTCCGTGACAGTGCCTTCGCTGACGATACGGCCTGGACCAACCTCACAACCATCCTGGAGCAGCATGGTCTCGCAGACATTCGGAGTTTGTGAGAAGACCCTACCGGAGGCATGGCTGTGCGCAGCAAGCATCTACTTCACACAAATCTCAGTGGTCTTTCGGATGCGAATGTACGCTTCCATGACTTGAGGAACCTGCCCTTGTGGCTTGGCTTCATCGAGTGGATTCGCGGATGGTATCTCATCTTCAGGAAGCCTGATGTCTTGGAACGAGTCAATCTGCAGCGCGATGGCAGTCATGCGAAGCCTTATCAGGTGCGACAGGTACGCCGCGTCATCTTGAAATACAAACTGGATGTGTAGGACTCATGTACAAATACGAGATCATTCTTTACTGGAGCAACGAAGACGGAGCCTACGTGGCTGAGGTGCCCGAACTGCCCGGGTGCATGGCGCATGGCTCCACTCAGGAAGCTGCCCTCAGGCACGCCCAGGAAGCCATCGCGCTTTGGATCGATACAGCCCGTGAGCACGGCGACGCGATACCCGAACCCAAGGGTGAGCGACGGATGCTTGCATAAGAGACTATCCCCCAAATGATGTCCGGGGCAGGTTTCCGGGTCTCTCTGGTTCCCATTCCGCCTCTGCAAGACGACCGGTCCAGTGAACGAAGCAACTGCAACCGACTCGGCCGCCAGTTAGACTGTGCCCCGTGCTGAACCAACGTACCCCAATTGTGTGGATGTGTCGGATTCCGTTCAGTGTGCACGCCAGCCGGATCATCCCTGTCTGATGAGAAGATGCAAGGGGCGAACGAATTGCGCGCACCTTTTGGGGACCGGCCGCTTGAAGACGGCATGGAGCATCTGCCCCAAGAGGTCGTTCATCAGGTGTGCCTGGCTGCGAAAACTGGTCTCTTGATACCGCCCCCATCCAAGCCCGGATGCATCGGTTCTCCGTTGCCTGGGGCCACCTTGCACATCACTTGGACGATTCTCCAGACACTGTCTGGAGAATTGGGACCTCCGACCTCCCGGACGTGACCAACTCCGTGAAGACTGTACTTGCCGGGTTGGAACAGTTCAGTCCTGGTGATGTCGATGTCTCTGTTGCCTCCGCTCTCGGTGGTAGGACTGATGCACCATGGGTGCTCTTCATGCAACTCGGCTACGTCCCCATCTGACTACGGCTTTTCCACTCTCCCGCTCTCCAGGGAACGAGTAGAATGGGACCTCGGCAAGTTCGGGGGAGGTGAGGCATGGATATAGCCGTGCGGGAACGGGAACAAACTCAGGCGGTACCCAACGGGCGCGTCCGGGAACTGCCGCCCAACGCCGAACCGGACATGACGCGCGAGGCGCGGACGGCGCGCGCCGCTTGGCGCCAGGCGCACCCTGCGGCTTGGCGACGCGAACTCGAGGCTCTCGACCACTACGATCCGACCTTCGAGTACGAGACGATCCATGAATACACCCCTGATTGGACCACAGACCCCGACTACGGGGACGGCGGCATCCGTCTATACGAGTACGACGAGGACGGCATCTTGAGCCCCTTTGGCAAACGCGCAGCCAAGATGCAGGAACGGGCCCATGACTCCCTTTCGGATCTGGTGGGTCTGCAAGTGGACTACGAGGTAGGGGTGCGCTTGCCCCCCTGGGTCATCACACACGCCAACCGCGTCACTGGTTATGCCCTCCCGGTCCAAAAGCGCGTGCGGTCGGACCTGCTGGTACTGTCGCCGCAGGCACTGGCGGACCTGGGGCGTTGGCTGGACGACGACGAAAACTACCGACTTGACTGGGGCGCGCCGCCACCGTTACTGATCCTGGAAATCCTGTCGCGTGGTTCTTCCGACCGGGATCTGGTCTACAAGAAGTGCTTGTACGAGACCGCGGGTGTGATCGAGTATCTGGTGTACGACCTTGGCGGCATGCGGAATGCCAACTCGCCGCGGGAACTGCTGCTGTTCCGCCTGGTGGGCGGCCGGTACGAACAGGCAAGGTCGAATGCAGTGGATACCTACCGGAGCGAGGTGTTGGACACCCGGATCCGCATCGTGCCGGATGCCCAAGAGCATGCCGGCGACAATGCCGCTCTGTCGGTGGAAAACCGTCCGCCGCCACGCTTCCAATGGTGGGACGTGGATCAGGACTGTTGGCGTGACCGCCAGAGCGACGCGGAGATAGCACAGACCGCGCGGGAACGGGAGGCGGAGGCCCGCGGCCAGCTCAATCTGGCTTTGCGTCTGCTGGATCGGGTCCTACCTGCCGACGCGGCTCCGGCGGAACTGGACCGTCTCGCGGACCGCTGGCGGGCCGCAGGCGTACCGGATGATGTGGATGACCTCATCCTGGCCGTGCAGCAGGCACCGCACAAGTGGCGGTCCCTGCTGGGCCTTTCCCTGGATGACGGTGACCAACTGACCAAGGGCGATCGGTAGGGAAGACGGAAGGATTTGCCCCGGTCTCCCCGCGTTCGCGATCCCCCTTTCTCCATCGGAAGAGGATCAGACCGCCCGGCGAAATCGCGTCCGCGCAGGGGAGAACGACGCCGGAGTTCCTGCACTTCGACACCAAGACCGGATGCCGGACCAGTGGGGACGAACGATGCAGCGTCAACGCTGGCGTGGTCTTAGCGGAGTCCAGTCGCTGTCGATGCCGTGCACGGAGCGCACTGCACCTTCGATCGAAATTCCCCCCTCCCGTGTCTTTGCAATATGGAGGGCTATGCAGACCGCATCTTCCCTGGAATCTAGTTCCACAAGCAGGCTCCGCCCATACTGCTTGAGAGTAGCCTGGTCCTGTGCCTCCTGCAGGCTGCCGTTGTATTTCAGTTCGATGACGGCGACCCGGCCTCCGCATACGGTTGCCAGGTCGTAGCGTCCTGCCAGCTCGGCCTGTTCCGAACGCGGCATGACACCCATGCCCATGAATAGTCCGTGCAGTGCCGCATGGTAGGAGAATTCGTCGTCCATGATGTGGTAGGGAAAAGCATACAGGCAGTCCAGCAGGGCTGTCGTCAGCTCCCCATATTTTCCTGACACCAGGCACTTGCGTACGCGCTCAATGCCCGGCAATTGCTCACCCACATGGACAATGGCCAGATCCCTGAGCATGGTCCGCGCGACCTCGCGGTTGGGCCAACCCAGACGGGCCGGGCGTCCATCCCTGCCGGGATGGTGTGTCAGGTAGCCGCTTTGCAGCATGAGCGACTTGAGGCCCGTTGCCTTGTTGCCGTGGAAGTCGGCATCCAACTCATCAGGATGTGCGAACGGAATCGAGTTCACCGAGTTGGGTTGCCGCCTCAGTGCATCCACCAGTGTCTTGGACACCCCCGAGTCCGACCAGTGCGACGGGAATCCATGCCTCCTGATGCCTTCTCGCACGGCTGGGGTCAACAGGTCTGAAAGGGTGTTGCACAGCGACCAGGGGTTGTAGACCGCGGGTCCCTGGCCGTCGCGATCGAATCGATATCCGTTGTAATGGGTTCGAAGTGATGCACGCAAATCGTTTGTGGATTGACCCAACCCCTGTGCCGCTGCCTGGATGATGTCCGACAAAGGGGATTGGTCCAACTGGTCTTCGGTGAACCCGCACACACTGCCAAGATCCGCACGCCAAGTGCAGTCCTGCAGGTTGTTGAGCGCCGAGAACAGTTCTCCATACGCACGACGTGTAATGCCGGTAATCAGGACCTTGTGGAGGATCCCGTCACATTGCTTGAGGACCCGAAAAAAGTCACGAAACAATCGGAAGTACGGGTCAACCTTCGACGGACTCCGGCCAAGGAGCGACAGTAGCGGGGTATCGTACTCGTCCACCAACACCACCGGGTCGTTGTATTCCACCTGCAACGACTGAATTAGTTCGTCAAGCATGTCCTGGGCGGCAAACGGATAGGGGCTTATATCGATAAGTTGACAACGCCAACCACCGATCTTGTTCGCGGGTCACAGGGGTCCCTCACGGGATCGCCCCTCGCCGCGCAGTAGCCCCTTGCCCGCGGGCCCTTGGCGGACACGTGCGGAAGCCCCGCGCGCGTCAGGATGTTGATCGCCGCGTTGTGATCGGCGTTCAGGCGGAACCCGCAGACCCCGCACCGGAAGACCGCCTGCGACGGCCGGTTTGACTTGTCCGTGTACCCGCACCGGCTGCAGGCTTGCGACGTGTAGGCAGGATCGACCTTCACCAGCACGCCCGCCTTGTAGTCCAGCTTGCGCTCGAGGCCGCCCCAGCCGCTCGCCAGGATCTCCCGGTTCAGGCCGGCCTTCTGCTTCACGTTCCGGCCGGGTGCCGCCTCCGTGCCCTGGGTCGAGGCCGTCATGGCCTTGGTGTGCAGGTCCTCAACGACGACCGTGTGGGCCGTGTCCGCCAGCTTGCGACTGGTTTGGTGGGTGGCGTCGTCGCGCTTGCGGGCGCGCTGCCTGTGAAGTTTCTGCAGCCGCCCATTGATGCGTCGGCCCCGGTTCGACTTGCGCTGGCCGCGCGACCGGGGGCCCCAGCCCTGCTTGCGGCTGAGTTCGCGTTGCAGGCGTTTGATCTGGGCGTCCGTGCGGTCCGTGTCCGGCATGTCATGCCGGACGCCGTTGCTGTCGGTCGCCTGCCCCACGTTGCGGTCCAGGCCCAAGGCGCCGTCCGGTGCGGGTTGATCCACATCGGCGTGGTCCGCAGGCACCTCGAAGCAGATGTACGCGTACCACTTGGGATGGGCGCCGTGTGCCTCCCGCCGCACGCGCACCGTCAGGGGCTTGCAATCCGCATACAGGCGCAACGGACCCAGGCGCAGCCACCCGACCTTGGGCACGCGCAAGCGACCGTCCCGGATGGATGCGCCGTCGGGGAGGCCGAACGACGGTTCAGTGCGATGCCGCGCCTTGAAACGCGGATGCGCAAGGGGCTTGCCGTCCGACTTGCGCACCGGCATCTCCTCGCCGCGTTCCGCAAACTCGGCCTGGGCCCTGAAGTAGTGTGCGAACGCCAGCGACAGGTCCTTGCCGGCGTTGCGCAGCACCTTGTACGGGTACTCCCGCAGCCAGGCCAGTTCGGGATCGTCCCACAGTTCCTTGAACCGCTGGCTGAACGTGAAGTACGCGGTGGACGGCGCGGACCCCATGGCCTGGCGCTTGGCCCGGCCCCAAGCGGTTGTGCGTCCGCGGACTTCCGGCCAGTGCAGTGCGGGCACGTGCAGCGCCCGCCACATGGCATACAGGCGGTTCTGATCGCCCAGCAGCCGGTTGTATACGAACCGGCACGCGCCCGCCGTGCCCGCCAGCCGGTTTCCGGTCTCGGCATCGCCGGGATACAGGCGCACGCGCAAGGTGCGGTGTACCGTCGGGGCTTGTTCGGTTGTAGAATGGGGCTTGCTGGTCATGGTGGCTATCTGCACCGTGTCCGGTTTGAAGGTCGGGCGCCAATCCCGGCCTTCGTTCTTGGGACCAGTGTAGCACCTTGGCGCGCCAAGGTGGCTTCCGTCAGACCCACGCTGTCAACTTAGCGATATAAGCCCCAACGGATAGCCTGTTGGATCACGCAGGTGCTTCATGGCAATGCCGGGGTCGTACCCTCTGCAGTACCAGAGCAGGGCCTGTTGGGCAACATGCCTTTTGAGGGACAACTCCATTTGATTGATGTCGGAACCGGCAATCCTGCTCAGATCAAGCCGAATGACGGGATGGCGTGCGGAGACCTTGAACGGCTGCTCCCATGCCGTCCCGGCGAACAGCTGTTGGTCCTGAACCTTGGGCATTGCCCGCACCGATGATCGGTCGGGGTGTCGCACTCTCGGCAAGTCGCCTTGGAACATGCTCTCGATGGTCGAGAGCATCAGGGTCTTGCCGAAGCGGCGTGGCCGGGACAGGAACAGAAACTCGCCGGTATCCAGCAGTTGATCCAGTTCGCGGGTCATGTCGACGTAGGCGTGACGCTCGCGCCGCAAGCGCACATAGTCGGAGATCCCGGGGCGCAATCTCGGAACGGCCAGGGATTGCCCTTGCGTCTCATTGGGATTGGCATGGATGTCTGGGCCGGCCGTCATCGTTCACAGCGTCCAGTTGGAGGGGCCAGGTTGGCGTCAAGCCCAGTGGATTGTAGTGCGCAGTCTCCAGGTTGGCGCAGGTCCAAGCCGGATACCGGCAGTGTTCGGCGCCACTCGACCGCCAACTGTTGTGCTGCCCGATCTCCACCTCGGCTACGCGACCAAGGGAATGACGGGATGTAGTGTGGAACATCCGCCGTGGCCTTGGGGAGACGAACGGACTGCAAATGGCGAAGACTGCATGTGCACCTTGCACGGTTGCCGATCCAGCTCCGAACTCCGCCAGGCCGTAGACAAAGTCGTCGTTGGTTGTGACGGTGCCGCGCGTGGCTAGGTTGCCAAACCGGCCCTTCCCATCGAAACCCACCTTCTACACATGCTGGTCCTGTGGGGTGAGGGCCAAGGCAGGGGGCACCGCCTGCACGTTCCGCCACAGAGACGCAGGACCGCCCCCCCCCCACAGCTCCAGGATGCGGGCCAAGCCCCGGTGGCTGACATAGTGCACATACAGAGGGCATGGGATACGCATTCGCTGTCGCGCACCGGACATCCTGACCAGTGTCCACCGCTTGGCAGGTAGAACCCTTGTTCCAGAAGCGTGAATGCGTTGCATGATCTCTCCTGACGAGAAGAGAAGCCTGTATGTCTTGAACACGACGGTCTACACTGGGTGCTCAAGGAGAGGTCGGCATTCGGGACCTTCAAATCAAAGTTGTGACTGAACGCAATCGCAACGGCGTGCCCGGCAGGTGCGATTTGAACCATTTCCCGTGGCGTCTCGACATCGAGACAGTGGACAACGACGTTGTTGGTGTATTCCCGGCAGGCTAAGTCAAGGACAGATTTCAATGCCCGGAGGTCAAGTGAACAAAGTAACTACAATCGACCCGGCAGCCGGTTCGACCACGCCCCGCACCCAGCCAACGTTTCCGAATCTTGCTGGTGTGTCGGGCTTCAGGACGATGGAAACGCCAACCGGATCGTCCGCGTCAGATGAGAAGGTCCGAGTAGTGAATGGCTTGCGTGCAGCTTTTGAGGCCGAGCCACTTGAAGACGGCATGGAGCATCCGGCCGAAGAAGTTGTGCGGCAGGCGTTCTTGGCTGCGAATGAAGCCCATGTCCTTGAATGGCTATGGGAATTGGCCCTTGACGCCGCCCATCCAAACTTGGCTGCATCGGTTCTCCGTTGCCTGGGCCGTCTTGCGCGTCCCGGCGCGGATTCATGGCGAACCGATCTAATTCGAAGCGCGTTGGACATCGGCGATGCTGAGATCCGAGACGCTGCAGTACAGGCTTCGGAAGCTTGGGGAGGCGATGCCGTTCGCAAGGTGTTGGAGGCGCACGAAGAGCCGCTGCCGTGGCTGCGAAACTATATTCGGGATGTCGTTGAGGACTTGGAGGAAGAGGAATAGGTAATGTTCCTGGCTCGTACAGTCACCCGCGCCAAGTGGCAGTCCAAACCTGGCGATTCAGAGGGAGAGATTCCAGCGGATGCGGTTACCGGCGACCTTCGGACAAGGGACAACACCTTGTCCTTTTGGCGGTGCGGCTCCGGTGCATCCAAGGATATCGAGAATGCGATATTGGCGGTAGCGGCAGGACGGCAGAGAGTCGAAAAGGTGGAAATCGTGTGGGTTGATGACGAGGACTTGCGGTCTGATGGTCAATTCATGTTGGACACCGATGGCCGCACATCCGTCCCGGACTTGGTTGGCCTGCACGTCGACGTGGGACACCTTGACTATGTACGTCTCGGCCAAATAGCGCGCCGCATCGTTTCGGCATTCGATGAAGGGAAGTATCGTCGGATGACGAAGAAGCGTGTCAGGGATCTGCTCACATCTGCATTGAACGACGGACGCGTCGACGCCGATGGTCTTCACGAGGCAATTCGAGCCCAGGTTCACTTGCAGTGAATGATGGCAAGCGTCGTTTCTCCGGACCGCGAGCATCCCTACGAGCTGAATTCGTGTACGGAGCGTGGAAGTTGCATGCCTGAGGGATACATACGAGGTGGAGCAACGAAGACGAGACCTATGTGGCCGAGGTGCCCGAACTGCCCGGGTGCAGGGCGCATGGTCCCGCCCAGGACGCCATCGCGCTGTGGATCGATACAGTCCGCGAGCACGGTGACACGGTACCTGAACCCAAGGGTGAGCGACTGATGCGTGCATAGGAGACTGTCCCCCGGATGCTTCGGCAGCATTCCGTGTGATCCGTCACATCCCTGCCAGACCGGCCAAACCATGACTGGCGACTGCCCCTTCGACGATGTCCCGGACGAACTCCGAGGCGTTCGTCCAGTTCGTCATCGGCCGACCTGTGGTTCTTGAATAGCATCTCTGGATAACCCAACATCCACCCGGACCGTGCGCCGGGTTCATGCCCTGCGGCCCGGCACCGAACACGAGCTTCTGTGTAGTGTGTGGGGGTTTTCCTTATACTTGGCGGACTGTATCCACCTTGTCCCAAGGACCTTTCACGGACGAATACCATGTCTACCGAAATTCCCCGCTACAACCCGGCGGCCATCGAGGCCAAGTGGCAGCAGGAATGGGAACGGTTGGGCTTGTATCGGACCGTGGAGGATCCGGACCGGCCCAAGTGGTATGCCCTGACCATGCTCCCGTACCCTTCCGGGGATCTGCACGTGGGGCACTGGTATGCCATGACCCCCAGCGACACGGCGGCCCGCTATCGGCGCATGCAGGGGGCCAACGTCTTCTTCCCGATAGGGTTCGACGCGTTCGGCCTGCCGGCCGAGAACGCGGCCATCGCCCACGGCATCGACCCGCGGATTTGGACCTACGACAACATTGACAACATGCGTCGCCAGCTGCGGCAGATGGGCGCGATGTGGGCCTGGGACCGCGAGGCGGTCACCTGCGAGCCCGGATACTACAAGTGGTCGCAGTGGTTCTTCCTGCGCCTGCTGGAGGCCGATCTGGCCTACCGCGAGCAGGCCCCCGTGGACTGGTGCCCGAAATGCAACACCACCCTGGCCCGCGAACAAGTATGGGGCGAGGACAAGCACTGCGAACGGTGCGGCACTCCGGTCATCCAGAAGGAACTGGAGCAGTGGAAGTTCCGCATCACCAACTACGCGGACGAACTGCTGGCCGATCTCGAGAACATCGAGTGGCCCGATCCGGTCAAGATCATGCAGACCAACTGGATCGGCCGCAGCACGGGTGCCCAGGTGGCCTTCCATACGGAGGACGGCAAGCCCATCGAGATCTTCACGACGCGGCCGGACACGCTGTGGGGCGCCACGTTCATGGTGCTGGCACCCGAGCATCCGCTGGTCTCCCACATCACGACCGAAGACCGGCGGGCTGTGGTTGAGGCCTATGTGGAGAGCTCCTCGCGCCTGAACGAAGCCGTCCGCACGGACATCGGCCGGGAGAAGACCGGCGAGTTCACGGGGGCGTATGCCGTCAACCCCGTTAATGGAGCCCGCATTCCGATTTGGATCGCGGACTATGTGATGCTGGGCTACGGCACGGGGGCCATCATGGCCGTGCCCGGCCACGACGAGCGCGACTTTGCCTTTGCCGAGCAGTTTGGCCTGGACATCGTGCGGGTGATCTCGGGCCCGGACGGAGCCACGGGGACCCTGACCGAGGCCTGGTCCTCCAAGGAAGACGGCGCCATGATGAACAGCGGCGAGTTCGACGGCACCCCGGTTGTGGGGGCCGCGGACAAGGTCATTGCCTGGCTGGAGGAAACCGGCAAGGGGCGTGCCCAGGTCAACTACCGCCTGCACGACTGGCTCATCTCCCGCCAACGCATGTGGGGCACACCCATTCCGATTGTCTATTGCGACGATTGCGGGACGGTGCCGGTGCCCTACGAACAACTGCCTGTGTGCCTGCCCGTGGAGACCGAGTTCCAGTCCTCCGGCGAAAACGCCCTGCTGCACACGCCGTCGTTCCTGAACACGGAATGCCCGCAGTGCGGCCGGGTGGCCAAGCGCGAAACAGACACGATGGACACCTTCATGTGCTCGTCGTGGTACCAGTACGCCTACGTGGCCCCCTACTGGGGCGACGGCAAGCCCCTGACCCGCGACGCGCGTCCCTGGAGCCGCGAGGTCGGGGACTACTGGCTGCCCGTGGATCAGTACACCGGCGGCATTGAACATGCCACCATGCACCTGCTCTACACCCGGTTCTTCACCAAGGCCCTGCGCGATCTGGGCGTGGTGGACTTCGATGAACCGATGGACCGGCTCTTCAACCAGGGCATGATCCTGGGTGCCGATTCCGAGAAGATGTCCAAGAGCCGCGGCAACGTGGTGGATCCCGACGATGTCGTGCAGCGCTACGGGGCGGACACGGTGCGCGGCTACCTGATGTTCATTGGTCCCTGGGATCAGGGCGGCCCCTGGGATCCGCAGCGCATCGAGGGTGTGCGCCGGTTCCTCAACCGGGTTTGGACCGTGGTGACGGAACCGGTTGCGGTGGGCACGCAGGATGCGTCCGCCGCGCGCCAGCTGGAACAGAAGCTGCACGCCACCATCGCCAAGGTGACCTCCGATCTGGATCACTTCCGCTTCAACACGGCCATCTCGGCCCTGATGGAGCTCAACAACCAGATGATGAAGGCCAGAACGACCGCGGTTGCCGGAACTGCGCTCTGGACGCAGGCCGTGGAATCGATGTGCCTGATGATGGCTCCGTTCTTCCCCCACATCGCCGAGGAGCTCTGGCACCTCGCGGGCCACGAGGACAGTGTCCACCTGCAGAGCTGGCCCGTCCACGACGAGGAACTGGCCCGGGCCAACGAGATCACCATCGTGGTGCAGGTCAACGGCAAGGTCCGCGCGACCGTGGAGGTCGAACAGGGCATGGCCCGGGAAGGCCTGGAGGCGCTGGCGCTGGAACAGCCGAATGTGCAGCCCTACCTGGACGGCCGGGAACTGCGCAAGACCATCGTGGTTCCGGACAAGCTCGTCAACCTGGTGGTTTGAGCCGCCCTGCATCCTGCTTAGCCGCTGCCGCAACGGAGACTTTGCATGGACTGTCTGTTCTGCCGCATCATCAGGGGTGAACTGCCGGCGAAGATCGCCTACCAGGACGACTTGGTGACCGCCTTCCACGACATCGATCCCCAGGCTCCCGTTCACATTCTGGTGGTGCCCAACCGGCATTCCGAGAGCTTGGCGGAGATGGGCGATGCGGACGCTGAAAGCCTCGGGCGCGTGGTGGAGGTGCTGAACAAGGTGGCGGAACAGGAAGGCGTGGCCGAAAGTGGCTACCGCACGCTGGTCAACACCGGTCCGGACGCCAACCAGATCGTGATGCACACCCACTTCCATCTGCTGGCCGGCAAGC
Organism: uncultured Caldilineaceae bacterium; assembly: GCA_964566955.1. Lineage (GTDB taxonomy): Bacteria > Chloroflexota > Anaerolineae > Caldilineales > Caldilineaceae > Bin34. The sequence continues at coordinate 13,208 of CAZMKQ010000110.1, forward strand.
CGCTCGGTCCCATGCTGAGCGCGTTCTTCGATTGATATTCAACCGGAAGCGGCGGCGGCCGGAGTCCGGACCGAAGGGAACCACACGGGAATGACTGGCAGCGACAAGAAGGTTCGGAAGACCGCTCTCGCCTATTCGGGCGGGTTGGATACGAGCGTGGCCGTGCCCTGGCTGCGCAACAACTACGGCTGCGAAGTCGTGTGCTTTTGCGCCAATCTCGGCCAGGAGGACGAACTGCACGGCTTGGAGGAAAAGGCCAGGGCATCCGGGGCCGGCAAGTGCATTGTGCGCGATGTCAGGGAGGAGTTCCTGACCGACTTCGCCTTTCCGACCCTGCGGGCCGGCGCCATCTATGAACGGGACTATCTGCTCGGAACCTCGATGGCCCGTCCCCTGATTGCCAAGCACCTGGTGGACGTGGCGCGCGCGGAAGGCTGCGACGCCATTGCCCACGGCGCCACCGGCAAGGGCAACGACCAGGTTCGCTTCGAACTGACGGTCATGGCCCTGGAGCCGTCCCTGCGCATCATTGCACCGTGGCGCGAGTGGGACATCAAGGGGCGTGTGGATGCCCTGGAATACGCGGAGGAGTGGAACGTGCCGGTCAAGGCCACGGCCGACCGCATCTACAGCCAGGACACGAACCTGTGGCACCTCAGCAACGAGGGTGGTCCGCTGGAGGATCCCTGGAACGAGCCGCCCAAGGACATGTTCGAGTGGACGGCGGCCCCCGAGGATGCCCCGGACGATCCGGCCGAACTGACGCTGGGCTATGTCAAGGGCGTGCCCCGGTTCCTGAACGGACAGGACATGGATCCCGTGTCCCTGCTCAAGGAGCTAAACGCCCTGGGCGCGATTCACGGGGTGGGACGGGTCGACCTGGTCGAGAACCGCCTGGTCGGCATGAAGAGCCGGGGCGTGTACGAGACCCCGGGTGGCACCATTCTCTATCGCGGCCACCAGGCCCTGGAGCAATTGTGCCTGGACCGCGAGACCCTGCACCACAAGGAGCAGATGGGCCTGAAGTTTGCGGAGCTGGTCTACAACGGCCAGTGGTACACCCCCCTTCGGGAGGCCATCACCGCCTATGTGGAGAGCACACAGGCCACGGTCACGGGTGAGGTGCGCCTGAAGCTGTACAAGGGGAATGTCATCCTGGTCGGCCGGCGCAGCCCGCACAGCCTGTATCGCGAGGACTACGTGACCTTTGAGGAGGATGACGTCTACGATCAGGAAGATGCGGAGGGCTTCATTCGCCTGTTCGGCCTGCCGCTCAAGGTGCAGGCCCTGGTGCGGTCCGACGGGGCCGCCTCCGACTGAACCACTGAATTCAGGGAGCCGGCCCATTCGGCACCCCTGCCAAGACAAGGAGCAACCCATGGCCGTAGGCGGAGAAATCGGATACACAGGGGCCCAGGCTGCCGTTCCCGGGTTCGATACGGCCGGGGTGGCGGCCGGCATCAAGCCGACCGGGGATCTGGACATGTCGGTGATTGCCAGCCCGACTCCCTGCACGGCTGCGGCCACGTTCACGCAATGCAAGTTCCCGGCCGCCCCGGTTCTGTATGACAAACAGGTGGTGGACTTCAATCCCTCGGGCATTCACGGAGTGGTGGTCAACAGCGGCTGTGCCAACGCCTGCACCGGTCCGGAGGGCATGGCCAACGCCCGCATGATGGCCGAAGCCCTGGAGAAGGCCATCGGCAGCGGCGACTCGACCACGCTGGTCATGAGCACCGGCGTGATTGGTGTGCAGCTGCCCATGGATCGCATTCGGGCCGGGGTGCCCGACGCCGTGGACAAGCTAAAGCCCGAAGGCTGGCACGATGCCGCCCGCGGCATCATGACCACGGACACCTTTCCCAAGCTCTATACGGGAGGCGTGGCGCTGGACGGCGAGGAGGTTCGGATCTCCGGCATCTCCAAGGGCGCCGGCATGATTCATCCCGACATGGCCACCATGCTGAGCGTGATGACAACCAACGCCGCGGTCACCGCGCCGGTACTCCAGGCGGCCCTGTCGGCCGCGGTGCGCAAGAGCTTCAACTGCATCAGCGTGGACGGGGACACGAGCACCAACGACACTGTCCTGCTGCTGGCCAGCGGCCAGGGTTCGGCACCGGTCATCGACCGGACCGAAGGCCCCCTGTGGGACGCGTTCCTGGCCGGGTTGACGGAAGCTTCCATTGAGCTTTCGCGGGCCATCGTGCGCGACGGCGAGGGTGCCACCAAGGTGGTCGCGATTGAAGTGGTGGGTGCCAAGTCCGACGAGGACGCCCACAATGCGGCCCGCAGGGTTTCGATCAGCCCGTTGGTCAAGACCGCCTTCTACGGCGGCGATGCCAACTGGGGCCGCATCCTGTGTGCGGCGGGGAATTCGGAGGCCGAAATCGACGCCGAGGAAACCAGTCTGTTCATCGCCGCCGATGGCGGTCCCGAGTTGCAGTTGGTGGCCAAGGGCACGCCGCTGGACTACGCAGAGGAGGATGCAGCGGCTATCTTTGCCGAGATTGAGGTCGGGGTCCGCATCGATCTGGGTCTGGGAACGGGCGAGGCCACCGTCTGGACCTGCGACTTCAGCCACGAGTATGTCACCATCAACGGCGACTACAGGACCTGAACCCCAGCAGGGTTGTCCGGGCTGACAGGGTCGGTTTCGGTCAGGCAAACGCGGATGTTGCCCAGATCACCAGGCGAAGTTCGCTGTCGTCGATGAGCGTATAGGTGGGCCTGCGTCCCGGCAGTTGTTCGCTGGCCTCGATGATGACGGGCACGCCGCCCCCGCGGCGGTCCATCAGGTGTGCGCCCCCCACATCGCCGGCCGGTTGAGGCGGGCATCGGGCCAGCAGCGAAACGATCATTGCGTTGCGGGAATACTGTCTCAGATCCATGTTGTCGGTGGTCGGGGTGTTGGGCCAGACCGCCCGGCATATGCAATTCCAGGCGGTCGCCGAACATGTGGGACCGAAAGCGACTCCCTCGGATTGGGTAGTCCCGGTGGGCCGCGGTGTTGACCAAGGCTTCGAACACGGTGCGGATGCTGAACTGGGGCACTTCGGCCCGCGCTACGGACTTGGCAGCGGACACCATCCTATTCCGCTTCAGGAAGTGCAGCGTCTCGAATACCTGCGCGTCCAGCGGTCCGGTGATGTCCCCGGCATCTGTTTGGCAATTGATGTCGGTCCTGTTTCCGGCGTAGCCGACAGCCTGGATTTGGGCATGGGGGAGTCATTCCGCGGGATCCGGGGTACACATTAGGACGCCGGCCACGGTGAGCCGCAGGTGGCCGGATTCGTCCTTGGTCACGACGGCCGGCTTGCTCAAGGCCACTTCCGACAACTCGGTATCGCTTCGGAAGTACCGACCGGTGAGAGCTTGGTCGATGTGGTCCATCAAGGTTTTCGGTACCGGTGTCTCGTCAAAGCGAATGGAACGGGATTGTGGAAGTCTGGCCACAAGTCCAGACACCCCAATAGGGATTCATCCCCGGAAAGGGCTTGCCGAACTGTATGTTCACCGCTCTCCAAGCCTTACACTTACCGGATCCAATCGGTACCGATTGATCCGGGCCGCTTGGCTACGCACCTCAACGACCTGCGCGACCGTC
>CAZMKQ010000111.1:0-16683 GCA_964566955.1 uncultured Caldilineaceae bacterium
GAGGAGACCGTGGCGCGGGGTGATGTCACCCCTGAGGAGGCAATAGAGCAGATCGACATCGGGGGTGTGGCGCTGCTCAGGGCGGCCGCCAAGAATCATGAACATGTCACGGTGGTTTCCGATCCGGCCGACTATCCGCAGGTTGCCGCCGGCATCCTGAATGGCGGAGTCGATGCGTCCCTGCGCCGGTCCCTGGCCGTGGGCGCGTTTCGCCGCACCACGGCCTACGACCGGGCCATCGCAGGCTGGTTGGCTGGGGACGGCTCCGGGGCCGATACGGGGCTGCCGCGGAACTTGGACCTTCATCTGGAACTGCTTGAGGAGTGTCGGTACGGAGAAAATCCGCATCAGGCCGGTGGGTACTATGGCCGTCCGGGAATGGATCTGCCGTTCGTTCAGCTGCACGGGAAGGCGATGAGCTTCAACAACTGGCAGGACCTGGATGCGGCTTGGCGGTCCGTCCGATCGTTCAGCGAACCGGCGATTTCGATTGTCAAGCACGGCAATCCATGCGGGTTGGCGACGGCGCCGATGCTCCACGACGCATGGGAACAGGCCCTGGCCTCGGACCCAGTCAGCGCCTTCGGGGGCATTGTGGCGTCCAATCGCACAATGGACTTGGAGACCGCGGAGCGAATTGGCCCTCTGTTCGTCGAAGTGGTGGTGGCTCCGGACTGGGCCCCGAATGCGTTGGAGCGGCTGCAGCGCAAGCGCAATGCGCGGGTCCTGCAGGCCCGGTCAGGATTGACATCGGGCTGGCAGGTTGCCACGGCTGGCGGTGGGTACCTGGTTCAGGAGGGCGACCACGGCCTGGACGATTTGAATCCTGCCCATTGGGACTGCGCCACGGTTCGCCAACCCACGGCCGACCAGCTCGCGTCGCTTGGGTTTGCCTGGCAGGCCGCGCGGTTTGTCAAGAGCAACGCAATTGTGTTGGCGGCCGGCACCGCCACCGTGGGCATCGGGGCGGGCCAAATGAGTCGACTCGATTCGGTTTGGCTGGCCTGCCGCAAGGCGGGAGACCGAGCACACGGCAGCGTGTTGGCTTCGGACGCCTTTTTTCCGTTTCCCGACGGCCTCGAGGCTGCGGCTGCAGCCGGTGTCACTGCGGTTGTGCAGCCGGGCGGTTCGCTCAGGGACAACCAGGTGGTGAAGGCCGCCGATGATCTGGGCCTGGTCATGATGATGACCGGCCGGAGGCACTTCCTTCACTGATTCGGTTCGAACCGGGTTCGGACGGTCTTTAGTTCCACGAAGGTGGTTTGGCCTTCCGTTACCAGCACGGGAGCCGACACTCGTTCGCCTCGGATGGTGGCGAAGACAGTGTACGCGCCCACCCGGACGGCTCCGAAGGCTGCCGTTTCACCCCACCAGGGATCGTGTTGGATCCCCGGCTCCAGTCGGTAGTTCATGGTCTGGTAGCGCGCTGCGCCGTCGTTTGCGACCAAATGGATGCGGGCTTCCTCCCAGATCCGATTGGCAGCCGACACCAGGCGCACCGCTACGGTCCCGGTTCCGGCGGGAGGTACGATCCACAACAACGGGTTGACCGTGTTGGCGTACTCGTTGCCACCAATCCGCACCTCGAGATGGAGATGTGGCCCGTCCGCAACTCCGGTTTGACCCAACGTGCCCACGATTGTGTCGGGCGCAACGTGGTAGCCGGTCCTCACAAGCACCTTGTGCAGGTGGCCGTACAGGACATACACATCCTGGGGCCCTGTGTTGGTGATCAGCGGTTCCGCCAACCGCACAATCACCGCGTTGCCATAGAACGGGCCGTAAAACGGGTACGCGAGGCCCGCGTGTTCGTCCCACCCGGCAAAAACCACTTCACCCACAGTGGCGGCACGGATTCGGTCTCCTGTCGAGCCCCCCAGATCGACGCCATGGTGGTGGATGTAGTCTCCGCCCAAATCCCTGCCATAGGGGAAGGTGCGGCCGTACGCGAACCCTTGGTGGGATGGAATCAGTCTGCTGTCGATGGAGAAGTGGTCCCCTTGGTGAGGGATCAGGTCGGGCCACGGCTCACTTTCGTGGGGATAGACAATCGGGGTTGGGGTGGGTGTCTGCGTGGGTGTCGGGGTTTTCGTGGGTGTGGGTGTCTGTGTAGGTGTCGGGGTGAGAGTACTTGTGGGTGTCTGTGTAGGTGTGGGTGTGGGCGTGCGGGTAAGGGTTGGGGTCGGCGTGGGCGTGGCCGTCTCGGTGGGCGCAAACAGAGGATCGGGCTGTGGTTCGGTTTGGACAAAGAGCGGCAAGGGTGCCGCTGCCGGTGTGTTTCGGGCTGTGGTGGCATCTGCCCGGGTCACTTGGATGTCTTCCGCTGTGGATGCATCCACCTGAGGGCTCCCGATCGAAGTCAGGAACAGATACACGACCAAGGCCAGTGCGCAAGCTCCGCTGGCGCCCAGCGTGATATAAAACCCTGGAACCGATCCCTGTACCAGCAACGCGCGGACGGGTGCCAGCAGCAAATGCAGTCTGGACATGCAGGACTGGCGAGGAGCCCTTGACCTGAACCGATTCCGCGCTGGCTGTTCCTGACAGGGCGAGACGGTTTAGCAGGATAGTGGAAACCGGAGTTGGGATGAAATGGCTGAGTTCAGTGGCGGGTGCCGTTTCGAAGTATTCACCCTGTTCCCGCCTTTGCTGAATGGCTTTCTATGCGAAAGTATACTCAAGAAGGCGATTGACCGCGGTCTGGTCGCGATCAACCTTCACAACATCCGGGACTACGCCGCGGATCGGCACCGAACCTGCGATGCAACCCCGTACGGTGGCGGTGGCGGCATGGTGCTCAAACCCGAGCCCGTGTACGCGGCGGTGGAGCATGTGCTTGGCCGCAACGCCGGTGCGGCCGGCGAGGATGTTCCCGTGGTCCTGCTGTCCCCTCAGGGCAGGCTGCTCACGCAGGAGGTGGTCGAGGACTTGAGTTCCCATCGGCGGTTGGCATTGATTTGCGGGCGCTACGAGGGGTTCGACGAACGCATCCGCACCGGCCTCGCCACGGACGAAATCAGCATCGGCGACTACGTCCTGAACGGCGGCGAGGTTGCGGCGATGGTCGTCATTGAGGCGGTGAGTCGCCTGGTTCCCGGTGTGCTCGGATTTGACGACAGCAACCGGAACGACAGCCATTCGGTCGGCATGTCGGGTTGGCTGGAGGGACCGCACTACACCCGTCCAGCGGTATTCAGAGGTCAATCGATCCCGCCTGTCCTGACCAGCGGCAACCATGCGGAGGTTGATCGCTGGCGGCACGAGCAAAGCCTGTTGCGGACGGCGGCACGGCGCCCGGACCTCTTGCGCAAATATCCACCCGACGAGAAGGATGCAGTTTTTCTGACCGGCCATGGCTACGATCTGCAAGGCTTGGATATCAAGCCCAGGGATTGTGCGGACGGTTGATCAAGTGTCTGGACGCGGTCAGAGAGACGCGGCACCGTTTCCATCTCGATGACATTGGTCCCAGGCCGTCAAGGGCATCCTCGCCGTCTCCGTGCCCAAGCCGGTTTCAACCAAAGAAACACAGGGCCGAAAACCTCGTATAGTGAATGCCGCGGTCCTGTCCCACTAAGCCGGTCACTGTCTCTGGGAAGGCTCCCACCATGTTGCAAACCTCCATGCTGTACTTGCATATTGCGGCGGGGATCATCGCCCTCTTCAGTGCGGCCGCCGCGTTGGCAACTCGCAAGGGTGGCAAGGTCCATGCCAATGTGGGGCGGGTATACGCCGCTGGTATGACGGTCGTGTTTCTGACGGCAGTGCCGCTGGCCATATTCGGAGCCGATGTCTTCCTCTTGCTGATAGCCGTTTTCAGTTTCTACCTTGTCTTTGCCGGATGGCGGTTCGCGGCCAACCGCAGCGGTCGACCGCAGACCGTCGACTGGGCCGCGATCGCGATCCTGGGACTGACCGGTATCGGCATGCTGGTCTACGGTGCCCTCCTGCTGGGAGAAGGCGACGGCCAATGGGTAACCATGCTGGTGTTCGCAGTAATCGCCATCGCCTTGGCGGCGGCGGATGCTGTCTACTTTCGACGACAAACCCAGAGGCGCAAGGGCGGGGGCCGTCAGCGATTGCAGCGGCATCTGACCAACATGCTGGCCGCCACGATTGCCACTGTGACGGCGGTCATGGTGGTGAACGTGGACATGGAGCCCGTGTGGCTGCCCTGGATTCTGCCCACGTTTGTGGTGGTGCCGGTGATAGTCTGGTGGAATCGACGCATCGTGATCCACGGCCTTCGTCCGCTCCGTTGAGTGGAGACAGCAGACGTTGACCGAATCCTCTGGGCCATGCTTCCGCCTTCAGCACAAGGTTCGCCAATTCGCCTTGGCCGATAACGCAGTTCTGAATGAAGCCGTCCATGTCCACCGAAGCCAGACTCAACGAAACTGAAACAGCACCGGGAGGTGCGGGTTTGTGGCCGCCTCCTCCGACTGTGCTAGCATCTTCCTTCCGCGCCGTTGAGGCGCGCCCGCATTTCACTCGATTGGCCAGTGCCATGAACCAGCATCTTATGGACTCGCTGCAACCGGCAGTGACCGAATCCACTCCCAGCGTGGAAGTCGGAGACACAGTTCGCGTCCACCAACGCATCACGGAAGGCCGATCGGAACGGGTACAGGTGTTTGAGGGGACCGTAATCTCCCGCAGGGGCGGCATCGATGCCGGCGCGACCTACACGGTGCGCAGGATTGCGGCCCATGGCGTGGCCGTGGAAAGGACCTACCCTCTGCACAGCACCAATGTCTTGAAGGTCGAAGTCCGACGCAAGTCCAAGGTACGGCGGGCTCAGCTTTACTATCTGCGGTCGCGCCAAGGCAAGTCGGCCCGCCTCAAGGAACGAATCGTTCCGCGCAAGTAGACCCAGCCCCAACATAGTTCCGTCTCTTCGTGCCGACACTGGAGCGGGAACGCCTGTTCTGGTCCCAAGGCCTGCGGGTTGCCGGCGTGGACGAGGCCGGGAGGGGTGCCGTGGCCGGTCCGATTGTCGCCGCCGCCGTGGTCCTGAATCCCGCTTCCGCCCAATTGGATCTGTGGAAGCAGGTTGACGACAGCAAACGATTGAAGCCGGACGTTCGGTGCAGGCTCGCCGAGGCGATTGGACGCCATGTTGTTGGATGGTCCGTCGCCACCGTCGCACCCCGTGCCATTGACAGGATTGGCATCGACCGCGCCAACCAACTTGCCATGGAGCGTGCCCTGCAGGATCTGGGTACAGGAACGTTCGACGCGGTGTTGTCCGACTGGATCCGACGATGGCCCCTGAACCTGGATGCTGCACCGGCGGCCGAACAGCACCGGGTCAAGAAAGGCGATGCACGGCATGTCTCGATTGCCGCCGCGTCCATCCTGGCCAAGGTTCATCGCGATGCGTTGATGGACCTGTTGCATGATCGTTTCCCGGCATTCGGGTTCGGAAGCAACCGGGGATACCTCACCGCGACGCATGCGGCGGCGTTGGCGGCGCAGGGCCCGTGCATCGAACATCGCATGTCGTTCAAGCCACTGGCGGACGAACAGCCGCTGCTGTCGTCGATTGAGGGATGACTCGGCGTCAGGCGGAATCGTCAGCACCACAGGTGCTCGTGATTGCCGGACCCACCGGCATTGGCAAGACGGCCCTGGCACGGCACCTCGGTTCGCTGCTTCCGATTGAGGTCGTCAACGCGGACAGCCGCCAGGTGTATCGGCACATGGCCATTGGCACGGCCATGCCCACGTTGCAGGACAGGGCCGTGTGTCCCCATCACCTGTTTGCCGTCCGCGAGCCTGATCAGCCAATGACCTTGGCCGAATTTCAGGCTCTGGCAGTTGCCTGCATCCACGACATCATGGAACGGCGGAAGGTGCCGGTTCTGGCCGGCGGCACGCCCTTGTATCTGCGTTCCGTGACCGAAAACCTGCAAATCCCGGAAGTGGCGCCCATGCCGGCGTTGCGCCAGGAGCTGGAAGCACAGCTGGTTCGGTTGGGGCCGGCACCATTGTACGACCGCCTGCAGTCGCTGGATCCGGACACCGCCCGCACAACCGATCCGTCCAACGGGCGCAGGCTCATCAGGGCCTTGGAGATCTTCGTTGCCACCGGGCGGTCGAAGGTTGCGCTTGAAGGCTGCAGGCCACCGCTGTGGCGGTTGCTGAAAATCGGGCTGACCAGCCCCCGCTCGACTCTCCACACCCGCATCGACGCCAGGGTTGACGCCATGATGGATGCCGGCCTGCTGACCGAAACCGACCACCTGCTGGCGGCGGGTTACGACCCGGGTTTGCCGGCGTTGTCGGCGTTGGGCTACCGGCAACTCATCCAGTTCAGGCAGGGATGCGGATCGCTGGCCGAAGCGGTGGACGCCATCAAGAATTCGACCCACAGGTATGTGCGCCATCAGTACACCTGGTTTCGCCGCATGGAGGGCATCAGGTGGTACGACACCTCCCAAGTCGGGCTGGATTGCATTGCCCGGGACATATGCACCGACTTCGCGGGCGATCGGCCACCGGAGCCTGCATAGGACACAGGGCCCCGCATGACAACTCGTGATTTTGCGCTGTGGCTCCTGTTTTATACTGGTTGCAGTGGGCCCTCGGGTCCGGTTGCTGCCATAGGACGGTGGCCTACCGCCGGCCGCGGCTGTGTCCTTCACGTTGGAGTTGGTTACTGATTACCGTTTGACCGCTTGATTTCTTCGGAGGCAGACGTGCCCAATGGCACGCCTGTGGCCCGAGCATGACCGGCGCCATGGCAACAGCAGTCGCAACGGGTTCGGACAACGAGCCGCGTGCGACGGAATCCGTTTACGAGTTTAGGGTTTCCGAACCCGGCGATTCGCCGGGCCTGAAGTCGATCCCGATTGTCTACCGCAGCGAACGGCTGTTCACCCCTGCGATGCGGCAGTGGTTCAGGGCCGCGCATCCGGTTCCCCTGTCCGCCTATGCCGACTCGGACGAGTTCGAGGTGGAGTTCGAACGGGAGGTCCTGGACGCATTCAACCGGTTCATGCTGAACCTCACGGACACCATGCCGCCGCCGCGCCGCGGCCGCGTGGCCAAGGCGTTCGTGCTGGCGCACATTCTTCACGACGGCGTGAGGCGCAAGACCGGTGAACCATACATCCTGCATCCACTGGCCGTTGCCGACCGCCTTCGCACCTTGGACATGGATGCCGACTGCCTGAGTGCGGCCCTTTTGCACGATGTGGTGGAGGATGCCGATTTCCCCCTGGACGAGATCAAGCGGTGCTTCTCGCCCGCCGTTGCCGAAATGGTCAACGGGGTCACGAAGCTCCAGCGCATAAACGTCCTGTCGAGCTCGATGCAGGATCAGGATCGCGAACCGTCGCGGCGCAAGGCCGAAACGCTGCGCAAGATGTTCGTGGCCATGGTTGACGACATCAGGGTGGTCATCATCAAGCTTGCGGATCGTATTCACAACATGCAGACGCTGGATGGCCAGACACCGTTGAAGAGGAAGACCATTGCCTCGGAAACGCTGGAAATCTATGCCCCTCTGGCCAATCGACTCGGAATCGGCCAGTTCAAGTGGGAACTGGAAGACCTGAGTTTCCGCCACCTGGATCGGGAAGCGTACGACGAGATTTCGCAGGCCATGGCGCAAACCCGGGTGGTCAGGGAACGCTGGGCGAAATCGACCCGGGACCTGATTCAGGGGGAGTTGGACAACGTCGGCATCAAGGCCGAGGTGACGGGGCGGCCCAAGCATATTTACAGCATCTACAAGAAGATGGAGCGCAAGGGCATCCCGTTCAGTGAGGTCTATGACATTCAGGGATTCCGCGTCGTTACCTCCAAAGTGTCCGATTGTTATGCCGCGCTGGGCCTCATTCACGGCCTGTGGCGTCCCATCCCCGGCGAGTTTGACGACTACATCGCCAACCCCAAGGAGAACATGTACCAGTCGCTGCACACGGCGGTCATCGGCCCCGGCGGGAACTCGATGGAGGTTCAGATTCGGACCCGGGAAATGCACACGGTGGCCGAATTGGGCGTGGCGTCCCACTGGCAGTACAAGGAACAGATTCGGGCCGGCGGCCCCCCCAACAAGGAACTCACGCACAAGGTGGCCCTCCTGCGGGCACTCATGGAGTGGAATCAGGACGAGGCGGACGCCGAGGAGTACGTCAACCGCATCCAGTCCGATATCTTCAACGACCGGGTGTACGTGTTCACCCCCGTGGGCGAGGTCATCGACCTGCCCGCCGGTTCCACCCCGATCGACTTCGCCTACCACATCCATACGGAACTCGGGGAGCGGTGCCGCGGAGCCAAGGTCAACGGCATGATCGTGCAGCTCAACTACCAGCTGCAGAACGGAGATCAGATCATCATCATCTCCGCCAAGCGGGGCGGTCCCAGCCGCGACTGGCTCAATGCCGAGGCCGGTTACGTCCGGTCGCAACGGGCCCGCCAGAAGATCATGTCGTACTTCCGCAAGCAGGCACGGGAGTCGTCGGTTTCACACGGTCGGCTCGTGGTGGACCGCGAGTTGAAGCGCTACTCGGTCAAGTACGGCTTCGATGAAATTGCAGGGATGTTCAACTACGACCGCCTGGACGACTTCCTGGCCGCCGTCGGCTATGCCGACATCACGGTTCCCAGTCTCGTCAAGAAGATTCTTGACCGGGAGCGACAGGAGAAGGAAGAGGAGGAACTGAACAGCCTGATTGCCTCGGAAAGACGCAGGGCATCCGGCAATCAGAACATTACGGGTGTGATGATCCAGGGCGAGGGTGGCTTGTTGGCGCAGCCGGCCGGCTGCTGCAAGCCGCTGCCCGGCGACGACGTGCTTGGGTACATCACCAAGGGCAAGGGCATTACGGTGCACAAGTCGGAGTGCTCCAATCTGGCGGCGCGGCGCGAAGTGCCGGGCGAAGCGGCGCGCATCGTGCCGATTCAATGGAACGAGGAGCGGAGCGACAGCTTCTACAACGTGCGGATTGAAGTGAAGGCCTATGACCGTGCCGGCCTCCTGCGCGACGTGACCGGCGTGGTCGCGGACGCCAAGATCAACATGCTGCATGCCGACGCCACGGTGGACTCCCGGGACAGTATTGCAACCATTCATGTGGAGATGGAGATCCGCGACATTCCACAGTTGTCGCGCGTGGTTTCCCAGATTGAGCGGTTGCCCAACGTCCGGCAGGTGTTGCGCAAGGTGGGTTGAGCCGGGGTTCGGTATCTCGGGATTGGAGGCTGGGCGGACCGGGCTGCATTGAGCGGCCTTCCGGTGGGGCCGGCCAAGCCTGTCGCGGCCATACATCCATAGCCCTGGACATACCGCACAGACCGGGCCGCGGTCCCGTGGAGGTTGGGTGATTCAGGACCGCCGGTCGGCCCATCCGACCGGCGGTCCTTCTCCGTCGTTGTAGAATACAAGCCGCATCCAGCAAAAAAACGAATACGGAGATTCATGCTATGAACACTGTTCATGGTCTCAGTCGACGCAAGTTCCTATTGGGCTCGGGCGGCGTGGTCGCACTCGCGTTGGCGGCGTGTGCCGCGCCCGTGCCAGCCGGCGACACGTCCCAGGAAGCCGCGGCGCCGGCCATGCCGGAAGCCCTTGAGGTCGACCTGTGGCATGGGCTCGGAGGAGCGGACGGCAAGACTTTCACCGAGCTCGTCGGCCAATACATGGAGGAAAACGACCATGTGACAGTCAACGAAGAGCTGTTGACGTGGGACATCTTCTACCAGAAGGTGCCCTCGTCGGTGATCGCAGGCAATCCGCCTGACATGATCATCACGCACGAATGGGCGATTGGTCAGTGGGGCCCCCGCCGCGTCCTGAGTGCCGCGGATGATTTCTACGACTCGATGGGCGTGCCGCGGGACGACTTCATCCCTGCCGTGTTCGAGAACATCCACTCCGAAGGCTCTCCCCTGGGCGTGCTGCTCGACACCCACGGCTCAGGCGGTTACCTCAACGTGGCGTTGGTGGAGGCTGCCGGCCTCGATCCGGCGACCCCGCCCACCAACCGCACCGAGTTCGTCGAGCAAATGTCCATGCTGACGCTGGATTCGCAGGGCCGCAACCCTACGGATGCCGGCTTCGATCCCGAAGACATCGTTCAGTACGCCTTCCACTCCCACTTCTGGCGGCGCTGGGCCATGCTCGAAGGCATGTGGCAGAACGGCGGCAACACCATCAACGAGGACGGTACGCAGGCGACCATCGACTCGGAGGAGGTGACGGAGGCCCTGGCCTTCTGGCACACGATGGTGCACGAACACCATCTCCATGCCGTGCCGGTTGGCTACAGCATGACCGACTCCTACCAGAACAACACCTTGGGCCTGGCCATTGCCGGGTCCTGGTGGCGCAACTTCATCCAGGACTCGAACCTGGTGGACACCACGACCTTCTGGCGGGTTCCCCAATACGGCCTGGTTGAGCCGGTTGCCTGGATGAGTGCCCACGTCATGGGCATCCCCACCGGCACGGACGAGGAAGGGACGATGGGGGCTTCCGAGCTGATTGTCTGGCTGTCGAACCACGGCCTCGACTGGGCCCGTTCCGGTCAGCCGCCTGCCAGGATCTCGCTGCAGAACGATCAGGTGCTCCAGGACCACTGGCACACGGGCAACTTTGGTTCGCAGTTCCAGGCCATCGGCCGCACGGAACAACAGCACGCCAACATCACCGAAATCCAGAATGCCTACCAGCAGGAATTCGAGGCCGTCATCACCAACGTGAAGACGGTGTCCGAAGGCATTGCGGAGGCGCAACTGCGCGTGCAGGAGGTTCTGGACCGGGAAGCATAGCGTACCGGATTTTTCCGACCTGGGACGGGCAGGCACCGGCTCCAAGACCGGTGCCTGCCCGCGGCAACTGGATTTCCAGTGTGACTGCAATGGCCGCAACTTCACCCGAGCAGAGGCAGATTGTCAAACCGATGCCCAAGTGGCGGAAGTTGCTGCCCAACTATCTGTTCCTGGTTCCCTACTTCGTCTTCTTCCTCCTGTTCCTGGCCGGGCCCAATGTCTACGGGTTCTATATCAGCCTGTTCAACTGGGACATTCTGTTGCCCAACAAGCCGTTCCTGGGCTTTGGCAACTATCAGGAATTGTGGCTGGACAAACTTTGGTGGCTGTCCCTTAGAAACACCGTGCTGTTTGCCGCCCTGACCGTGGGCGGCAACGTCCTGCTCGGCTTGTTCGCCAGTGTTCTGGTCAAGCAGCAGCCGCCGGGCCATCAAATCCTGCGTTTTCTCTTCTATACCCCGGTGGTGTTGTCCGTGGCGGTGATGGGGGTCATTCTGGCAAGGGTCTTCAATACGGAGTTTGGGCTGCTCAACTACTACGTGGACATGGTGGGTCTGCCCACCCAGAAGTGGCTGGGCGAGCAGCGGTTTGTCATTCCCATTCTGTCCCTGTCCACCGTCTGGTGGACGTTTGGCTTTCCCTTCCTGGTGTTCCTGGCTGGCCTGTTGAACATTCCCGAACCGATTTACGAGGCGGCGCGCATCGATGGCGTGAACCGGTTGCAGTCCTTCACCCACATCACGCTGCCGCTCCTCAAGCCGGTGACACTGTTCATCGTGGTGACCCAGTTCATTGCCCACTTCAAGGTGTTTGGCCAGATGTGGATCATGACGCTGGGAGGGCCGGGCAACTCCTCCTATTCCGTTGTCATGTACCTGTACGATGTCGGCTGGCGGTTCTTCCGGATGGGGTATGCCTCGTCGCTGGCATTCGGGCTCGCGGCCATCATTCTGGTTGTCACCCTGATCAATTTCCGCTTCCTGGGTGGCCGGGTCGAGTACTAGGGTTCCCGCCATGGCCATCGAAACCCGGACCCAGGAGCCGCCCGTCGACTACAGCTTGCCATTCTGGAAGCGCAAGACCGTGCTTCACCGGCTCGACATGGCGGTGATCCTGGTTCTGTTGATTCCCATCGCGATTACCACCATCCTGCCGCTGGTGTACATGTTCTCGCAAGCCTTTACCCCTGAGGATCAGGTAAGGAACTGGCCGGTCGAATACATTCCGCGGGAACCGACTCTCGATTCGTTCAAGTTGCTGGTCACCTGGCCCAACCTTCCGATCATGCGCTGGATGCTCAACAGTTTCATTGTGAGCACCTCGGTCACGGCACTGGTTCTGACGATCAACAGCCTGACCGCCTATGCCTTCGGCCGCCTTGAGTTCCCGGGCCGGGACTTCCTCTTCATCTTTGTGTTGACCACGTTGATGATTCCGGGTGAGGTGACGCTGATCCCCACGTTCGTGATCATGCGGCGGCTTGAGTGGCTGGACACCTACAACGCGCTGATCTGGCCGGCCGGAGCAGGCGTGTTCGGCATTTTCCTGTTGCGCCAGTTTTTCCAATCCATTCCCCGGGAGCTGGAAGACGCGGCCATCATCGACGGGTGCGGGAAGTTCGGGACCTACTGGCGCATCGTTCTGCCCCTGTCGCGGTCGGCCCTGATTGCCCTTGGCATTTTCACGTTCCTGGGCAGCTGGAACGACCTGTTCTGGCCATTGATTGCCTTGAACTCGAACGAGATGCGCACGTTGCCGGTGGGCCTGTCCATCCTGCAGCACGAGGGCTACACCATGCAGGGGTTGGGGATGGCGGCCGCGGCCCTCACTACGGTTCCCGTCCTGATCCTCTATGGCATTTTCCAGCGCCACATCATTCAGGGCGTGATGGTAACCGGACTGACCGGCCGCTAGCCGTCCGCGATCGAGCGCGCGCCGGATCCGGATCGATGCAAGAACCGCAGCCGTGTTCCTGGTTGTGCCAAGCCATAGGCAACCACAGGATCGGTCCATTGGGTTTGGGGTTGTGACGTCACCATTGGTGACATCCCGTGACAGGACCTTTTGCGGATTGCCGGCAGCCCGGTCTACCGGGGGCTCGCACGCGTTCCTCCTGTGTTTGGGCGAAGTGTCGAAAGTGCCTCTCTGCCAACATCCCCTGTGTAGCATTTGAGAGAACGGGGTCTGCCCGTCCGCGCCCTGCAGTGCGACATTGTCGAGGCGGGGGCTTTCATCTTGCCCGTTGGACTGGGTTGAAACGATGCTCGATTCCATTCCCGAGCCTCTCCGGATGCGGTTGCGCCACATGCAGTGGCAACGGGTCCTGGTGCTTGCCTGTACGTTGTTGGTCTTTGGCAAGACCGCATTTGAGCTGGATGCCAAGACCCTCTGGTGGGATGAAAGCCTAAGCCTGCAACGGTCGGAACAGGATTGGGGCGACCTCCTGTCGGGAAAACTGGTCTTGAAGGACGGCGTGTCCGAACGGGTTACCTGGGACCAGCATCCCTTCGTGTTCTATGCCCTGCTCGGGATCTTGATCAGGCTTGCCGGTGACAGCGTCCTGGTCCTGCGCATCATGTCGGTTTGTGCCGCCACGCTGCTGGTGCCCGCGGTCTGGGGGTTTGGCGGGTTCCTGGAACGGACCGGTCTGGCTCCGGTCCGTACCCGATCATGGGCGGCAGCCCTGGTGGCGCTCAACCCGTTGGTCCTGTGGTACGGGCAGGAAGCACGTCCCTACGCGATGTGGATGTTGTTGTCGCTCCTGTCCCTGTGGACGTTGTCGGAGTGGACCGCGAGCTGGCGGTGGCAGCACCGCAGGTTCTCGCATGGCAAACGGTGGGCCGCGGCATGGCTGCTGGTCACCCTGGTCTCCTTGGCCACCCACTTCTATGCCCTACTGCTGGTGCCCGTCCATGCGATCCTGATTTTCGTTGGCCTGCTCCGCATCGACCGCAAGCTGGCAGTGGAGGCGTTGGCGTTCATGGGGGTGCTGACGATAGCCATCGCGGTCGCCATCTTTCAGATGATTACGGGGCAGCCGGGAGCCGGCTCGAACTACGCCCCAATTGGCCTCCATCGCATCCTGTGGGAGGCAGTCCATGGCTTTGGCATGGGGATCAGCATTCCGCCTGCGTGGACCGTTCCGTTGGACGGCGTCCTGTTGGCTGCCGCGGTTGCGGGCGCATGGACCTTGTCAAGTACGGAACACAACCGCTCCAGGTACGGTTGGTTGTTGCCTGCGGTGTTTGCGGTCCCGATCCTCCTCCTGTTCGTTGCTTCACTAGTGCAACCGAACTACATGGCTGTGCGACACCACGCCCAGCTGCTCGGCCCGTACCTGCTGATGGCCGCGGCTGGATTGGCCGCCTGGCAGGGAAGGATGCCGTGGGCGGCCCTGGCGGTGGCAGTTCTGGTGGTTGTCGGAACCGGATTCAGCAGCTGGCGCTACTTCCGGGAACCGATTTACGGCAAGGCACCCGACTATGCCCTGGTGGGTTCCATCCTGGAGGACGGCATCCGGGACGGGGACATCGTGCTGTTCAAGGGCCCCAACAGTTGGCGCCTGTTTCGTCGTTTCTTCCCCATGGCCGCAATGGACCGGGCGCGGGATGCCGGCGCCAGCATCGATTGGCGCGCGGTGCCTCCGCTAAGGGTGTCGGGCATGGGCTGGGCCACGCCCGTTGGCGACCGGCTGCGCGATATTGTCGGGGGGTATGACCGGGTCTGGCTGGTCGAGGACAGGACACTGCCGTACGAGGATCCGGAACATCAAGTTCTGACCTGGATGCGCGCCGAGATGCATACACAGGGGGAGTGGGGTTTCTACCACCCCAATTCCAGTCTGGCCTTGTTTCTGTTCCTGCCCGAGAACCCCAGTCCCGTTGTCGTACTTCCCGATGATGGAGTGGTCGTTGACGCGGACTTCAACGGTGAACTGAGGCTGCGCCATGTTCAGGTCGAACCGCGGCTTTGGGCCGACGGACAGGTACCCCTGACGCTGTACTGGGAGTACTTGAAGGTGCCGGACCGGCCTTGGCGGTTCATCGTGTGGCTGGAGGAGCACACGGCGGACGGCCGGTGGCTGAAACTGCCGCATTCGGAAATGCAAGGAATCTTTAGCCTTGACCCCGCCCACGTCGGCCTGGTGGAGTTGGCGTACAGTCACGTTGAGGCACCGCCGGAACCGGCCGAAGACAGTAGCTTCAGGCTTCAGGTGCTGCTCTATGACACGGAAACCCTGGATAAGGCCCCGGTGACGGAAGCAGGACCATGGGACACCAAACCCGAGGAACCTGCATTGATGATCCCGATTGCCATCCCACAGGCGGGACGGACTGGATAAATGCAGTCGGATCCGGCCACATGGGGCCGACGCCCTGCCGGGGCCGGCCCCCACAAACCGGACCTGTGATGATGGGCCTGCTGCGGCTGAGCCAATCCGCGTTGTCAGGCGGGACCTCGCCGAATCTGCCTCTGCCGCCAAACAGCAGCCCCCGGGAAAACCCGGGGGCTGGATACGTTCCGTGTGCCGGATCCGGAAGTATCAGGTTGCCGCGCCGTTCTCGAGCATGGAGCGCAATACGGTGTTTAGAATGCCGCCGTGCCGATAGTACTCGAGCTCGACCGGGGTGTCGATGCGGCTGTCGACCGAAAACTCGGTTACCGTGCCGTTGGCTGAACGCGCCCGGGCGACCAGCGTCTGTCCCGGCTCCATGTTGTCGTCGATGCCGTCGATGCTGACGGTCTCGAGGCCGGTCAATCCCAGGGAGTCGGCACTCGCGCCGTCCTTGAACTGCAGCGGCAGGACTCCCATCCCGACCAGATTGCTGCGGTGGATTCGTTCGTAGCTTTCGGCAATGACCGCCTTGACGCCCAGCAGGTGCGTGCCCTTGGCTGCCCAGTCGCGACTGGACCCGGTTCCGTATTCCTTGCCGGCCAGGATTACCAATGGGGTGTTGTCGTCGCGGTAGCGCATGGCCGCGTCGTAGATCGTCACCTCCTCCTTCGTCGGTACATGGATGGTGTAGCCGCCTTCGCGGCCGTCGAGCATCTGGTTCTTGATCCGGACGTTGGCAAACGTTCCCCGCATCATCACTTCGTGGTTGCCCCGGCGCGTGCCGTAGGTGTTCCATTCGCGCCGTTCGAGGCCCAGGTCCCTCAGGTAGTCCGCGGCCGGCGATACCGTGGCAATCGACCCGGCCGGCGAGATGTGGTCGGTCGTGGTCGAGTCCGGCATGATGGCCAGAACGTTGGCGTCCTGGATCGACTGCATGGGGTCGGGATCGGGCGACAGGCCCATGAAGAAGGGAGGTTCGTGCACATAGGTGCTGGAGGGATCCCAGTGGTAGATGTCGCTTTCGGTGCTGGGGATGTCGTTCCAGGCTTGGTTGCCGGAGAAGACATTGCCGTACTGCGTGCGGAACATCTCCGGCGTGAGTGCCCCGGCAATGGTGTCGCGGATTTCCTGTTGTGACGGCCAAATGTCCTCAAGCAGGACGGGCTTCCCCTCCGCATCGGTTCCGATGGGATCGCGTGTCAGATCAATGTCGACGGTTCCGGCCAGGGCAAAGGCCACCACCAGGGGCGGCGACGCCAGGAAGTTGGCCTTGATGTCCGGATTGATGCGTCCCTCGAAGTTGCGGTTGCCGCTCAGAACGCTGGACGCCGTCAGATCCCCATCCGCGATCGCCTCGATGATGTAGTCCGGCAGGGGTCCGCTGTTGCCAATGCAGGTGGTGCAGCCATAGCCCACCGTGTGGAAGTTGAGTTCCTCCAGGTAGTGGTCCAGGCCGGCGGCCTCCAGGTAGCTGGTCACCACCTTGCTGCCCGGTGCCATGCTGGTCTTGACCCAGGGCTTGGTCTGCAGGCCCCGTTCGACCGCGGCCTTGGCCAACAACCCGG
>CAZMKQ010000112.1:0-8929 GCA_964566955.1 uncultured Caldilineaceae bacterium
AGCATGCCTTCGAGGTTTGCAATCCGCTCCTGGAGCCGTCCTACCTCGAGCCCTTCCTGGCGTCCTTCTTCGCGTCCCGCTCTCAGGCCCTCCTGCAGGCCCTTTTCCCGGCCTTCGCGTTCACGTTTCGCCTCCAGGATTTCCAGCATGGTCGCGTCTTCCGGGGTCAGGCAGACCTCCCCGAGCCATTCCTGGTACCTCGCCACTTCGGCGGTCAGAACTTCCTTCATGGAGCCTCCATACTCGATTGTGGCGAGGAACGGCACGCTCTTGCTTGTCCTGGCCGGGAGGGCGGTGACCTTCCCGGCCACGATCAGTCAACGTCGCTGTCGTTGTGGCCCTGCAACCGGTCCAACTCCTCGCGCAGTTTGTGCAGGCCGGCCTCGTCAATCCCGGTGAGCGCCTCGACGGTTTCCCATGAGTGGCTCCGTTCCAGCATGCCCTCGAGGTTTGCAATCCGCTCCTGGAGCCGTCCTACCTCGAGCCCTTCCTGGCGTCCCTCCTGGCGTCCTTCCTGGCGTCCCTCCTGGCGTCCCTCCTGGCGTCCTTCCTGGCGTCCTTCTTCGCGTCCCGCTTTCAGGCCCTCCTGCAGACCCTTGGCCCGGCCTTCGCGTTCAAGTTTCGCCTCCAGGATTTCCAGCATGGTCACGTCTTCCCGGGTCAGGCCGACCTTCCCGTACCGTTCCTGGTACCTCGCCACCTCGGCGGTCAGAACTTCCTTCATGGGTCCTCCATATTCGATTGAGTAGTGCTGCACCAGCGTCACCACCTTGGAGGGGCCGCCGGGCGTGGCCCGAATCGCCGGCAACAGCGGCGGCAGCAACTGCACCAGGCGCGCGGCCTGGGTGCGCCCATGGTCGCTCAGCAGCATCTCCATCGCCCGACCGTAGGCATCGCCGCGCGCCTCCTCCAGCGGCATGCGGTACAGTTCCACCAGCACGTGGCGGAAGCGGCAGACACCCGGCAGGTCCCGCACCTTTTCATTGTACAAGTCCGTGAAACGGGTGGACGGTGACCAGGCCCGCGGGCCGTGGTGCAGGACCACGGTCACAATCGGGCTGATCGTGTCCGCCCGCGGGCGCCGGGTCCGTTCTTCCTCCCAAATGCGGCTCTGGTAGCGGAGCAGCCGCAGGCGCAGCCAGAAGTCCACCGTGGACTGGTGCTCGACCAGCACGTACACATGCACCGGCAGGCCCGACGCGGTGCGGGCCTCGAACAACACGTCCGTCTCCGACCGGTGCAAGGCTTCATCGACGAAGGAGCCCGGCAGGCGTTGCAGTGTGGTGAAGTTGAGGTGTTGGGCCACGTCCTCCGGCAGTCGTGCCTTCAGCCAGGCGCGGGCGGTGGCCGGATCGCCCAGGGCCCGGCGCACCAGGGCATCGTGGTTCATGCCAGGGGATGGTTCGTCCGCCATTCCGGTCGCACCTGCCTGCTGTTGTGGTCAAGCCATTCCGGTTAGCCTATCCCCATGGCACCAATAATCCAAAAAATGATCAATGGTTCATTGATTGGGTTGCACATGGTTGTCAGGGCCATGTCAAGTCCGTCGCGCGGTACCCGTTGTGCAGGTCGGGGTTGGGTTGCGATGGGGCCCGGTTTCGCAGGGCGTGCTCGACCGGTCGTCCCGGGCACCCAGGGACTCGGCTGCGGCACCGGTAGACGCGGTTCGCGGTGGACCGCCAATGCGTTGGCATGCGTTGGCGGATTTGATCCCGACACCAAGCCAGTGTGATGCCGACACATCGCACCGGCATCCGGCCGGCGGCGGGGCGGCCGTGGCCCGCCGGACCGCCGTTGTCCGGGCGGCCGACACTGGCTCCGGCCGACTCCGGAGTGATTGTCCGATGTTCCGCCAACCGTGTCTCAGATATGCTGGACTGGGTACAAGGCATGTGTGCCCATGTGTCCAGTGGGAGACACAAGGATCAGGTACACAAGTCCCTTCCAACAGGTACAGAGTGGGAATCCGCTGCCGACCACGAATGCCAATAGCCGGCCACCTTGTGGTTGCCCACCGGCAGATGATGGTGACGGACACCGGTTCGGACACCGCAGGCGGACGGTGGTCCGTATCAGCAGTACCGGGTCTGCCGGTCGTGTCAGGCGCATGCAATCCCGATGGATTGTTGTTACCCGGACCGGATTCGACTTAAGATACAAGGTCGGCGCGGCCGGGCTCGCGGCAATCTTCCATCCCGGTGCCCTGTGCGGCACCGCCCCGCCCGTCGCAACCTACCCTCCTGCATCACCCCTTCGGTGTTCTGCCATGCCTGTACCACGAATCGCGGTTAGAGCCGAGGCTCGTCGGCATCTGGGGAACGGCATCCATGCGATAGCCGACCTGCTGTCCCCCACCCTGGGACCTGTCGGCGGCGTTGTGGCCAACCAGCCCAACGTCGGACAGAAGACGGAGCTGCTGAACGATTCCTCGACGGCCGTCCGCCGCATTATTGAAATGGGCACCCCGGACACCGATGTCGGCGCCATGTTCATGCGCGGCATGATTTGGCAGGTGGGCCAGGAAATCGGGGACGGCGGCACCGTGGCCGCGATCCTGACCCGCACCCTCTTCGACGAGAGCCAGCGCCTGATCGCCGCCGGCGAGAGCCCCATCGTCCTGGCCAACGGTATCCGGGCCGCCACCGAGGACGTGGTTGCCTATCTGAAGCAAAGCGCCCAGCCCGTGGAGGACGAGGACCAGCTGTCCCATGTCGCCATGGGCATCATCGACGATCCGGACCTGGCCCAGGTCCTGGGCGAGATGAGCTACATGCTGGGCCCCGAGGCCCATGTCAACGTCCACAAGTTCGTGGCCCCCTACCTCCAGCAGTACTACCACCCCGGAGGCCACTACAAGGCGCAGATTGCGTCGATGCACTTCTACACCGACAAGGCCAACCGCAAGGCCGTCATGCCCACGGGCCGCATGGCCCTGGTGGACAAGCGGCTCGATGACCCGGTGGACATCATCGCCATCCTGCAGGCCGCCCAACAGGCCGGTGCCGAATCCCTGACCATCCTGGCCAACCACTTCAGCGACCAGATCATCGGCATCCTGATGGCCAACAACCGGCCGCCCGACATGGCCGACTTCGACGAGTCCGCCCTGGAAAAGAAGGACACGAAGGCCAAGCAGCAGGGCAAGATCCCCATCTCCGCCGCGCAGATGAAGTTTGTCGGCGAGGAACGACGCCTGGGCTACCTGGATTTGGAACTGCTGACCGGTTCCACGATTGTGGGCAGCGACATCGCCAAGCCGGTCGAGGACATCACCGCGGACGACCTGGGCGTCGTGTTCCGCTCCGAAGTGGACCGGGACAGCATGTACGTCCAGGCCGCCCACCAGTTCGGGCCCGGGACCCAGGCACGCGTGCGGGAACTGCAGGCCCAACTGGCGGAGATGCCGCTCGATCACGACGACTACGAGATGACGATGCGGCGCGTTTCGGCCCTGACCGGCGGCGTCGGCCAAATCAAAATCGGCGCGGATGCCAAGGTGGAGCGGGAACTGCTGGCGGAACTGACCAAGCGCACCGTGACCGTGCTGTCCACCGCCCAACGCGGGGGCGTGTTGCCGGGCGCAGCCGCCGGCTATGCCCATGCCTGCGCCAGCGTCGACCTGGACTCCAACCCCGAATGGCGGGCCGGCAAACAGGTCCTGCTGCGCTCCCTGCCGGCACCGCTCGAGCAGATTCTGCGCAATGCATACGTGGAGAACACGAAGGTCTACCTCGAACGCATCTTCGACGCGGGGCCGCGCACCACGTTCGACGCCGTGAAGGGGGAGGTGGTGGATGCCTTCGAACACTCCATCTTCGATGTGGCGGAAACCATGATTAGGGTTCTGCAGACCGCGGTCAGCAACGCCATCATGGCCATCACCACGGACACGATCGTGTACCACAAGGAACCGGAACAGTCCTTTTCCCCCAACGAATAGTCCGTCGGGGACGCCGGAGACATTCCAACACGGACCACAACATCGCCATGAGCATCATTCTTTCCCTGTCCGAGGCGCACGCGGGCTTTTTCGCCGCCGGCCCCCAGGGCATGTTCAACGTGGGAGCCGAGGGGGACCTGACGGAAGTCATCCAGCCGGAGAGCCATCTGTACGCCACGGACAGCCTGGACGATCGGGTGCTGGTGGGCGGCGCTCCGCACGGAGTCGCCTTCAGCCGGGACGGCGGACAGACCTGGCAGGCCGCCTGGATGGACTTCGTGGACAGTCCGGTGGTGGCCATTGCCGCGGCACCGGATGTGGCCGACTCCCACATCGTGCTCGCAGGCACCGAGGACAAGGGCATCCTGCGCTCCGCCAATCGCGGCGAGGGGTTCTATGTGTGCAACTACGGCCTGCGCAGCCTCGCCGTCCTGCACATTTGCTGGGCTCCGCCCTGGCCGCGGGACGCCTGGCCCCGCTGGCGGCTGGCCTTCGCCGGCACGGACGAAGGCTTCTACCGCTCGCCGGCCGCAGGCCGCGGCTGGAAGCGCTGCGAGGGTGCCGAGGGCGCGTTCCAAGTAGCCGCCGTGGACAGCCGCTTCCACACCACCCACATCGTACTGGCCGGCACGGAAACCGACGGGCTTTGGTTCTCGGACGACCAGGGCCGCCGCTTCCGCCGCCTTGACGACGCCCCCGAACAGATCAACGCGCTGACGGCCCTGGCCGGAGGCGGCTTTGTCATGAGCGATGCCGAAACCCTGTGGCATTCCCCGGATGGCCTGAACTGGATACCGCTGCAGGGCGAGGATCCCTGCCTGGTTCTGCAGGAAGCCGCCGGCAAGGTCTGGGCCGGCAGCCAGGACGGCTTGCGGCAGGTCAATCTCAACGGAACGTCGGCATGACCCATCCCTTCTCCCTCGAAGGCAGGACCGCTGTCGTCACAGGCGGCACCGGTGTCCTGGGCGGAGCCATGGCCCGGGGGTTGGCCGCAGCCGGAGCCCGCGTGGGCATCCTGGGCCGCCGCGCCGCCCGCGCCGCAGAGGTGGCCGGGGAGATCGAGGGGACGGGCGGATCCGCATTCGCGATTCCGGCCGACGTTCTGGACCGCGACTCGCTGCTCCAGGCCCGCGCGGAGACGCTGAACCAGGGCGGCACGGTCGACATCCTGGTCAACGCAGCCGGCGGCAACGTGCCCGAGGCCACCGTCTTCGGCGACATTTCGTTCTTCGGGCTGTCGCGGGAGGCCTTTGAGCAGGTGGTGGGGCTCAACCTGACCGGCACCCTCCTGCCCACCCAGGTGTTCTCCGAGCCCATGGCCGACCAGGGCCGGGGATCCATCATCAACATCTCGTCCATGGCGGCCCAGCAACCGCTGACGCGGGTCATGGGCTATGCCGCAGCCAAGGCGGCCATCGACAACTTCACCCGGTGGCTGAGCGTGGAACTCGCCCTCAACCACGCGCCGGGCGTCCGCGTGAATGCGATTGCACCCGGCTTCTTCGTGGGCGAGCAGAACCGCGCCCTGCTCATGGAGCCGGACGGCTCGCTGACGGCCCGCGGCCAACAGATTGTCGACCATACCCCGATGGGCAGATTCGGGGAGCCGGACGAACTGGCCGGCATCGCGGTGTGGCTGGCCGGCGACGCCAGCCGCTTCGTGACGGGCACCGTCATTCCGGTCGACGGCGGCTTCTCCGCCTATTCCGGGGTCTGATTGCCAGCCTGACCGCACGGTGCCGGTGCGCACCCACCCGACGAGGCCCGCGCATGCCGGCGCGCCCCACTGCAAAGCCGCCCAAGCGGCCGGAGGCCCTATGACATTCGCATCCGCCTCGACCGAGGCCCTGTATTCCTGGCTGGCCGAAGCGACATCGCTCGACATCCATGCCGCCTCGATCACCATCGACGGCGACGACCTGTTCTTTGTCGGACGCCGCGGGGTGGACCTGGTGACCGGACAGGCCCATGCCCCGGGCTCCGCTCCGATCCTGCGGGGGCGGACGCAAGCCGCGACGGCACCGAGTGCCGGCGACTGCCAACTGACCTTGGGCGAGGCCAACCCCGCGAATGCCGCGGCCCTCAGAGCCAGGCTCGCCTGGCTCCGTCCCATGCCGTGCCAACTGGCGAAGTCGGCGGGAACGGGGGATCGGCTGGGCATTGCCACGCCGGGACACATCGGCGCCTTCGAGGCCGTCGCCCAAACGGATGCGGACGGCCAAACGGTCCACCCGCTCTTCCCCATCCTGGCCCAGCAGTCCATCCGCGAAAACGACCGCACCGGCCGCACGCCGCAGGAAGTCGTCGACGATGCCATGTGGGGTGTCCTGCAATGCGGCTGGCAACACGGCTACGGCGCCGACGCGGACCATCTCAAGGAGCCGGCGGACATCGATGTCTGCCATGCGGCCGGGTTCACCTTCTTCACCATTGATCCGGGCGACCGCGTGGACGACGAGGCCAACACCTGCGACATGGCCACCGTCCAGCACAAGGTGGCGGCCCTGGACTGGGCCGTCCTGGACAGTTCGCCGGCGGACCTGTGCGAGCGGCTGGCGGGCCTGAACCTGGACCTGGGCGACCGCTCGGTGGCCCTGAGCGAAGAGGATGTCCTGCGCGCCGCCGGCAAGTATGGCCCCTCGCTGTCCCACACGGTGCGGATGGCGCGCCACCTGGCCGATCTGTGCGGCGACACGCCCTACGACCTTGAAATGAGCGTCGACGAGACGGCCACCATCACGTCCCTGACGGAACACATCTATATTGGCGCGGAACTGCAGCGGCTGGAGGTGCCGGTGGTCAGCCTGGCGCCCCGCTACACCGGGATGTTCGAGAAGGGCGTGGACTTCATCGGGGACCTAGACGAGTTCGCCCGTTCCTGGGCGGATCACATCGCGGTGTCGCGGCACTTCGGCCCGTACAAGTTGAGCCTGCACTCCGGCTCGGACAAGTTCAGCATCTACCCGATCGCCGCCGAACTGGGCGGCGACCTGATTCATCTCAAGACCGCCGGCACCAGCTACCTGGAGGCCGTGCGCACGATCGGCCACCTGGACCCGGACCTGATGCGCAGCATCCTGGCCTTCGCAGTGGTTCGGTACCCGGAGGATCGCAAGGCCTACCACGTGTCGGCCGAACTCGACCGCATGGACTCGTGGCGGACCATGGCGGACCGCGACCTGCCCTCGGTGCTCAACGACTTCCACACCCGGCAGGTGTTGCACGTGACCTTCGGCTCGGTCCTCAACGACCCGGAACTGCGTCTGCCCTTCATGGCGACTCTCAGGTCCGGCGCGGCCAAGTACAATGAGTTGCTGATCGCGCACTTCATCAAGCATCTGCAGCCGTTTGTCTGACCGGCGCGTCGGCCGCACGTCCCTCCGGACCGGCTTCGCCCCGCCGCTTCCCGCCCCATGCCGCATTCCGACGAGACCTTTCTGATCACCGGCTCCTTCGGGTGCATCGGCGCCTGGGTGCTGCGCACCCTGGTGCGGGACGGCGCGCGCGTCGTTGCCACCGACCTCAGCGACGATCCGGTGCGGCCGGCCCTGGTCATGAGTGAGGAGGAACTGGCCGCGGTCGAATTCCGGCAGCTGGACGTCACGGACCGAGACGCCGTCGTGCGCATGGTGGCCGAATCGGGCACCACCCACGTCATCCATCTGGCCGGCCTGCAGGTTCCGTTCTGCCGCGCCAATCCAACCCTGGGCGCCATGGTCAACGTGGTGGGCACGGTCAACATCTGCGAGGCGGTCAAGGAGGCCGGCGACCGGATCCGGGGCTTCAGCTACGCCAGTTCGCAGGCCGTCTTCGGTGTCCCGGAGCTTTATCCGGAGAGGCCGGTGCCGGACAGCGCCCGTCTCGTGCCGGACACGCTCTACGGTGTCTACAAGCAGGCCAACGAGGGCACGCTGCGGGTCTATTGGGAGGAGTACGGCATATCCAGTGTCGGCCTGCGACCCTACATCGTCTACGGAGTGGCGCGCGATCAGGGCATGACATCCGACATCGCCAAGGCCATCCTGGCCGCGGTGGCGGGACGACCCTACACCCTGCGCTTCGACGGACCGGTGGCCCTGCAGCTGGCCGCCGACACGGCCCGGATCTTCATCGCCTGCGCGCGCAGCGGCCATCGGGGGGCGGCGGCCTGCAACCTGCGCAACGACGTCGTCACCGTGCAGGCGTTTGTCACCGAGCTGCGGCGCCAGTTTCCGGCGGCCGACCTGTCGTGGACGGACAACAGCCCCCTCCCGTTTCCGCACGACATGGACGCCTCGGGCCTGCGCTCCATATTGGGCACGGTCCCGCACACGCCCCTGCCGCAGGGCATCGCCGACACGGCCGCCCACTTCGGGGAACTGCTGGCCGACGGCCGGATCGATCTGGGACAACTGGACGGCTGAGCCACGGACCCGGCAGACGCAAACCCGCTTATGAGCGTGCGCCGCACCAAGATCGTCTGCACCCTCGGCCCGGCCTCCTCGGGTCGGGTAGTCCTGGCCGACATGATCCGGTCCGGGATGGATGTGGCGCGGGTCAACATGAGCCACGGCACCCACACATCCCATGCCCGCACGATCCGGCTTGTGCGCAGCCTGGCGGAACAGATGGGGCACACGGTCGGCATCATGGCCGACCTCCAGGGCCCCAAGCTGCGCACCGGCGTCATGCAGGCCGGCGGGGTCGAATTGAAGGAAGGCGTCTCCATCACCCTGGACCTGAGCCGCGAACCCGGAACCGAAAACCGGATCCCGATCCAGGCCGAGGAATTCTTTCGCATGGTGGTCCGCGGCGACCGCTTCGTGATCGACGACGGGTTGCTGGAACTGGCCATTCTCGACATCGCCGGAACCACGATCCGGGCCGAGGTTATCCACGGCGGCCTGCTCACGGACAACAAGGGCATCAACCTGCTCAACGATCGGGCCGCCGTCTCCCCCCTGACGGACAAGGACCGCGTGGACCTGGAATTCGCGGTGCAGCAGGAGG
>CAZMKQ010000112.1:8939-16608 GCA_964566955.1 uncultured Caldilineaceae bacterium
CGCTCAGTTTTGTGCAGGCCCCCGAAAACGTGGCCGAAGTCAAGGGCCTGATGTACGGCCTGCTGCCCGCGGGGGCCATGGCAATCCCGGTCATGTCCAAGATTGAGAAGCCCGGCGCCGTGACGGCCATCGACGACATCATGGCGCTGTCGGACGGCATCATGGTGGCCCGCGGCGATCTGGGCATCGAAACCGGTCCGGAACGGGTACCGCTCATTCAGAAGGATCTGATCCGCCGCTGCAACCTGGCGGGCATGCCGGTCGTCACGGCCACGCAGATGCTGGAATCGATGATTCACAACCCGCGGCCGTCCCGCGCCGAAGCGAGCGACGTGGCCAACGCGGTGATCGACGGCACGGACTGCATCATGCTGTCCGGCGAAACCGCGATGGGCCGCGACCCGGCGCACGTGATTCGCACCATGGCCTCCATCGTGACGGCCGTCGAGGACGAGTTCGCCCCCCCACCGCTCCAGTCCGCAAGCGATGCGGACGATCCTGCGGCCGGCATTGCCGATTCCGTGGCCAGGTCCACGGTCCACCTGGTGGAGGCCGTGGGCGCCTCCGCCATCCTGACCCCCACGGCCTCCGGCGGCACGGCCAGGAACCTGTCCCGCTTCCGCCCGGCCGTGCCGATCGTCGCCCTCACGCCCAACCCGCGGGTGCGCAGCATGCTGACGGTCCACCACGGCATCCAGAGTTTGCCGGCCGAGAATTACGACACCTCGGACGAGGTGATCCAGGATGCCATCGACCGCGCCCTGGATTCCGGCCTCGTGGAGGAAGGGGACCGGGTCGTGATCACCGCGGGCACGGTCATCGGCCAGTCCGGCATGACCAACATGATCACGGTCAGGAGCGCCAGCCGCCCCCTGTTCAAGGGTGTCGGCCAAGGCAGCAAGCGGGTCATGGGCGCCTGCATCCAGCTGGCGGAGATCCTGCAAAACGGAATCGCCGATCCGCAGGAGTGCATCCTGGTGGCGCCCAAGTTCACGCCGGAGTGCGTCGAGTTTGCGAGCCGCAGCCTGGGCCTGATCACGGGCTGCAGCGCAGAAACCGTCGCGGCCATGCTGCCGGAAGGATGCACGCAGGACTGGCTGGCCATCTACGGCGCCGTGGGCGATTTCTCCCGGGTTGCGGAATGCCGGACCCTGATCATGGACACGATCACCGGCCGGGTATTCGACCTGGCCCAGGTCCGGAACATTTGAGGGCTGCGCGTGCCGGCCCATGCGCATCGAGGCTGTCCACACCTTCGAACTCGGCTGTGCCATCGACGAGCCCTTCGGCTGGTCCCAGGACTTCATTGAGCGGCGCAGCCTGACCCTGGTCCGGCTGGACACCGACAGCGGACTGTCCGGGTGGGGCGAGTGCGGCGCCGCGGGCACCGCCCACCTGATCCACGAGATGCTGGCGCAACGGGTGCTGGGCGGGCATCCCATGGACCGCAACACGCTCTGGCAACGGCAGTTCCATGCCCTGTACAACGGCGGCCTGACCGGCGGCATCGGGGCCAGCGCCATCAGCGCCCTGGACACGGCCTGCTGGGACCTGGCCGGCAAGGCCTCCCGGATGCCGGTGCATGCCCTCCTGGGCGGCGCCCTGCGCGAGCGGATCCTGGTCTATGCCACCGGCCTCTACTACGGCCGGCCGGAAGGCGATCCGGCCGTCAGGGCCCGGCTCCACGACGAGGTGCGCCGCTACCTGGATCAGGGCTTCCTGGGCATGAAGACCAAGGTGGGCGGCCTGTCGCTGTCCGCCGATCTGCACCGGGTGGCCGGCATCCGGGATGTTGTCGGACCCAACGTGTTCCTGATGGTGGACGCCAACCAGGCCTACGACGCCGCGGGCGCCATCCGAATCGGCAGGGACCTCAGGGACCTGGCCGTCCACTGGTTCGAGGAGCCGGTCAACGCCAAGGACATCGAGGCCTACCTGCGGATCCGGCAGGCGGTGCCCGGCCTGCCGCTCGCCGGCGGCGAGGTACTGCGCACGCGGTTCGAATGCCTGGACTACGTGCGCAGGCAGGCTGTGGACATCCTGCAGCCGGATGTCGGCAACGTGGGCGGCATCACCGAGCAGCACCGCGTCACCCAGCTGGCCGAAGCCCACGGCGTGCGCGTGCATCCCCATGTCTGGGGCTCGCCCGTGATGGTGGCCGCCTCGCTGCACCTGGCCAGCGTCACGCCGCCCGCGGCCACGTCGGGCACGGCCCACCCCTTCCTGCAGGAACCGGTCATGGAATACGACCGGACGCCGAACCCGCTCCGGGACGATCTGGCCCGCCATCCGTTCCGGTTCACGGACGGCCGCGTGCACGTGCCCGAGGGTCCCGGCCTGGGTGTGGAGATCAACGAGGACGCGGTGATGCGACACTGCTTCAGACATCAGGCCACACACCTGGACTGACCAAGGGAACATACGGGCTGCGGCGACGGGATTCACACCACCGGCCCCGGCCTTGACTGGCATGGCCGCCGAGGCAACCTCCGAAACCCGATCCTTCATCCGGGACCGCCCCTGGCTCCTGTGCTGCTACTGTCCCGGCTTGCCGGCATTGCACCTGCCCGGGCATGCGGAGCCGGAGGACGTGACCGGTCTGCTGCACGACCACGGACACGGCTCCCTGGCTGCGCTGCTGACCCAGCCGCCGCCCGAAGGTCTGACCGTGGCCGCCGCACTGGACATCCGGTACGGCCGCCATCCGGCCCTGCAGATTCGCACCGGGGCGCAAACCCGGCTGACCGGCCTGGACGGTTACCTGCAGCATTCCATCACGCTGACCCGCTGGCTGGAATCCATCCGCGCGGTCACGGGCATACAGCAGGTTGCACTGTGCCTGCTGCCGCAGCATCAGACCCGTCCACCACTGCACCCCCTGTTTCCCGAAACCGCACCGGTCCTGGCGGAGCTGCCCGGACACGCGAACTGGTCCCTGACCGACCTGTCCGGGCCGGACTTCGCGGTCCTGACCGGCATTCTCAACACGCTGGAAATCGCCGCGGCCCTGAAGGATGCGCGGCCGGGCGGTCGCCAGGGGCTCCAGTTGCTGGTGGCCGACCGGTGCCTGCCCCACGCCGCGGAAACCGCCTTCCAGTTGCGGACGGAGGCGGAGGTGACGGCCAGTTGGCAGCAGGGGGAACTGGGCAACGTCCTGCTCCGGTGGCTGGCCACCGCGGACCAGGCCCCCCGATCCGGCCTGGAACTGCTCCGACAGCTTCAGGCACACGGAAGCGCGCCAGTCCCACGCCATGGCTTCGTATCCTCCCGGGTTTCGCAGCTGCACTTCCTGTGCAGCCAGTTCGTTGATCGGTCCCGCCAGCTGCTGAACCGCGAACGCACGTTGCAGGCCGCCTACCTGCGGGCCCGGTTCAATCCGGACGATACCGGCAATCCGTACCGGGATCTGTTCGACTTCATGCGCAAGATTCAGTTCCAGTTGAACCTGCTGCCCGTGGCCCATACCGACGCCGGGATGGTGGTGTTGACGGAACTGCTGGATGCGCTCAACGGCATCCTGGACCTGCAGCGCAACACCCCCGAAATGATTGTGATGCCGGAGGACGCCGCGGAGGCGCAGCCCAAAAGCCTGGACCTGCCGGTCTACATGCCGCAGTCCCGGCCGGTTCCGGCCTACGACCTGCTTGAGTTCAGCCAGTGCGGATGGCTGGAGCTGGTGGGCGTCCTGAACGAAGCCCGCGCATGAACGCCCTGCACCCGGCCTCAAGCCATTGGTGGGCCACATGACCACCCCGATGCGGGCCCAGTACCTGGAACTGAAGCAGCAGTACCCGGACACACTGCTGCTGTTCCGCCTGGGCGACTTCTACGAGACATTCGACGAGGATGCCGAGGTGCTGGCGCAGGTCTGCGAGGTGACGCTGACCTCGCGCCCGGTGGGCCAGAACCAGCGGGTGCCGCTGGCGGGCGTGCCGTACCACTCGGTCGACTCCCATCTGGCCAAGCTCATGGACAGCGGGATCAAGGTCGCCATCGCCGAGCAGGTGAGCGAACCGGGCCAGGGCCTCGTGGACCGGAAGATCACCCAGGTCCTCACGCGCGGCACGCTGACCGCGCCGGATCTCCTGACCGCGAACAGCAACCGCCTGGCGGCCGTCCACTTCGCGCCGGATCGGCTGAGCGCGGGCATTGCGGCGAGCGATGTGACGGAAGGCTCCTGTCAGGCCACCCAATTGCAGGACAGCCATCCCGACGAACTGTGCGCCCGCGTCATCGACGAACTGATCCGGCTGGAACCCAGCGAAGTGCTGCTGCCCACCGCGGCAACGGAACGGATCCCGGCCCTGGCCCCGGCCCTGGAGCGCCTGGATGCATCCGTGTCCGAGCTGGAACCCTGGATTTGGGCGGAACCGGGCGCCACGCGGCGCGTGCTGGAACACTGCCGCATCGCCCGGCTGGACGGCTTCGGGCTGACGCACAAACCGCAGGCCGTCGCCGCGGTCAGCGCCCTGTTCCATTATGTCGGGGAGTACCAGCCCGCCATCGCGGAACACCTGAACCGGGTCCAGACCTACGAAACTTCGGGGTTCATGCTGCTGGACGAGTACACCCGGCTCAACCTGGAACTGGTGGAGAACCTGCGCACGCGGCAGGTGGAAGGGTCCCTGCTGGAAACGCTCGACCACACCCGAACCCCCATGGGGACGCGCCTCCTGCGGGACTGGCTGGGCCGCCCCCTGTTGGACACGGACAGCATCAACGCGCGGCTGGACGCCGTCGAGGCCCTGTTCGAAAACGGTCTTGTCCTAAGCGACGTACAGGAGCTGCTGGGCCGGATCGGGGACCTGACGCGCTGGGTGCAGCGGGTCGTCTACGGCTCCGCCTCCCCCCGCGACCTGGGCGGCATCAGGGACACCCTGGGGCTGATGCCCGACCTCAACCGGTCGTTGCAGGAACTGGGGACCGCGGCCGCACCGGAGTTCCTGGAGCCCGTGCCCGAGTGCGCGGCGGCCCTGGCCCTGCTGCAGGCTGCGTTGCCCGACGAACTGCCGGCCACCCTGGCCCAGGGCGGTTTGATCCGCGAAGGGTTCCGGCCGGAGCTGGACGATCTGAAGCGCCGGGCGCAGACGGCACGCGAGCGCCTGTTGGCGATGGAGGAGTCGGAACGCCGCGCCACCGGCCTGCCCGGCATCAAGGTGGGCTTCAACCGGGTATTCGGCTACTACCTCGAAGTGCCCAAGGCGCAGTCGGCCAAGGTGCCCGACACCTACATCCGCAAACAAACACTGGTCAATGCCGAACGGTACTTCACGGAGGAACTGAAGCACCTGGAAACGGAAATCCTGAACTCCGAGGAGCGCACGGCGGACCTGGAACAGCAACTGTTCCGGGAAGTGGCCCAGTCGCTGCAGACCCATGCGGAGGAGCTGCGCGGCCTGGCCCGTCGCCTGGCCCGGCTGGACGTTGCGGCCGCACTGTCACAGGCGGCGCGCGACAACCGGTATGTGCGGCCCGAGATGCACGACGGCTTCGACATCGCGATTGCCCAGGGGCGGCATCCCGTGGTCGAGGCCACCCTGTCCGAAACCAGGTTCGTGCCCAACGACCTGCGGATAACGGAAGAGAGCGCCATCCAAATCCTGACCGGCCCCAACATGGCCGGCAAGTCCACCTACCTGCGCCAGGCGGCCGTTATCTGCCTCATGGCCCAGATGGGCTCCTTTGTTCCGGCCGAATCGGCCCGGCTGGGCCTGGTCGATCGGATCTTCACGCGCATCGGCGCCAGCGACGCCATCCAGCGCGGCCTGTCCACCTTCATGGTGGAAATGATCGAAACGGCCTACATCCTCAACCACGCCACCCATCGCAGCCTGTTGATCCTGGACGAGATCGGGCGCGGCACGAGCACCTACGACGGTCTGGCCATCGCCTGGGCCATCCTCGAGTTCGTCCACAACGCCGAGGGGCTGGGGGCCAAGACCCTGTTCGCCACGCACTTCCACGAATTGACGGACCTGGCGGACCGGTTGCCGAAGGTACAGAACCGCCATGTCCAGGTGGACGATTCGGGCGGTTCGATCACCTTCCTGCACACCATTGCCGAAGGCGCCGCCGGCCGTTCCTTCGGCGTCCACGTGGGGCGCATGGCCGGCCTGCCCAAGGCGGTCCATGAACGCGCGGCCGAAATCCTCGGGCAACTGGAGGCCAGCGGAGCCGCCGTACCCGACAGCCTGACCGACCTGATTCAGGCCCCCGCGCCGGATCAGACGGTGCAGTCCACGCTGTTCCTGGAGGAACACCCGGCGTTGCAGGCCCTCCGCCAACTCGATGTGAACAGCCTCTCGCCCATGGAGGCCATGAACCGTCTGTACGATCTCGTGCGCATCGCAGAAAAACACGACAGTTGAACCCGTCCTGCCCCGGCGGATGGTGCAAGGCGTGCTTTGGCCGGACTGCACCGGTTCTGTGATATGCCTCGTACCATCCAACCGGTTACACCTTGACGCATTCCGCGGGCAGGATTTTCCTGCCGCATGGCATGCCCAAAGCCAACGAACAACGCTCCTGCCGGAGGTCGTGCCCGACGGTATAATCCCCGTCGGACCGCCCGGTCCCTCGACCCATTAGGTTTGACCAGGATCGACATGAGCACCACATCCTTCGGCCCGGTCGGGACGGACACCGACATTCTGGTGCCCTTCCCCGACCCGCCGCCCCGCCATCCCGACGAAATGAGCAGCCACCGACATCTCTCCGAACAAGGAGCCCCCTACCTCCTGAACTGGCACTTCGCCAACCCCGACACCACTCTGATCACCGCCGAACTGTACATCGCCCCCGAACCCCGGTCGGGCATCAAGGGCCTGCGCGTACCCGACCTCATGATCGCCTTCGACGTCGACCCCGAAGCCTGCCACCGCAGCAACGCCTACATCATCTCCGAGCAGGGCAAGCCGCCCGACTTCGTCCTCGAGGTCGCCTCCCGCTCCACCGGCCGCATCGATGTCCGCGACAAGCCGGCCGACTATGCCGCCCTGGGCATCCCCGAGTACTGGCGCTTCGACGAGACCGGCGAGCACCACGGTGTGCGGCTGGCCGGCGACCGGCTGGTGGGCGACCACTACGAGCCGATCACGATCACGGAGCGGCCCGACGGCGGCCTGGAGGGCTACAGCGAGGTGCTGGAGCTGTACCTGCGCTGGGAGGACGGATGGCTGCAATGGCACGACCCCGAGACGGGCAGGGCCATCATGAACCTGGCCGAGATGCAGCACATCGCCGAGGAGGAGCGACAGGGCCGGCTGGAGGAACAGAAAGCTCGGCTGGAGGAACAGAAAGCCCGGCTGGAGGCAGAACGACGCGCCGAGGAAGCAGAACAACGCGCCGAGGAAGCGGAACGACGCGAGAAAACGGAGCGGCAGGCCCGGTTGGACGCAGAACGCATCGCGGCGGAACGCATCCGGGAACTGGAAGCGAAGCTGCACCAACGCAGGCACTGAAGGCATTGGCAGCATCTCAACCGGTCCTTCGGGAGCGTGTCCATTCCGACATACCGGAGACTGGACTCCGTGACCTGCCACGTCAAGGACAGGCAGTCTCCATTGGACGCAGTCCGGGACCGCACCGGATGCACTCCTGCGGGCGCAACCCCACCTGCCGGACCGCATACACCCACCCGAACCAACCAGGTTTGACATGAACGCCACAC
>CAZMKQ010000113.1:0-16283 GCA_964566955.1 uncultured Caldilineaceae bacterium
ACGTAGAAACTGCCTTCTGCACGGATGGCGGCAAAGTCGGCATCGCTGGGGTGCAGGGGAGGAAGGTGTGTTTCAGGCATGGATCTTCTTCCATCAACGCGGCACCCCTCGCGGGAGGATCGATCTGCCCATCTGCCAAGGACATCAGGACAGCCTTGAAGCCATTCTACAACCTTGAACAGCGGGGCCGGGGGCCTGCTGGACGGTCGGGATTTATGGCGGCCAAGCACGGATCTGGGCTGGCATATGCCAGCTGCTCACCGTTCTGAACGCGGTAAGCCGGGACCAGATTCCTTGGCAAACGGAACCCTTGTCAACGGTGATCCCTACTTGACATCGAACACAGTATCTGTGTTCGATGTCAAGCAAGATATGCAAGGTTCGGATGGCCTGCTCCTCCTGTGGCAACCAAAGTGTGCCTCGGCGGGCCACCGCATTGGCGGGTTAGGCTCTTGTTACAATGCGGCAGTGCACCAACCACCACACGGTAGTCGAATATGGCCACAACAGCAACAGCCAAGAGTGTGGCAATCCAAGATGGTGGGAAGGCGGATCAACCCACAATCCAACCAACAACGGCATGGACTTGGCCCGATGCCCCGGAACTGGGAGAAACGGATGCTGCCACAGCGGCGGCGGCCCGCCCTTGGCGCGCTTACATGCGCTTGGACAACTTGGAGGCATGGCAATCGGAACTTACCGCCCTCCCCCATTACGACCCGGATTATGCCTACGATCCGGAACACGAATACGCCTATGACTGGTCAACGGACCCGGACTATCGCGGCCATGTTCAACACATGCGTGAATTCAACAAGGACGGCTTCCTCATGCCCAGTGGACTGTGGCACGACGAGTTCCTGGCCCTGCTGGTGCGGACCCTGTGCACGGCCTTGGGCTTCCGCGTGGCGAAGGAACCGGAATTGCACTTTCCGGCCAGCCTGGGGGAATCGTTGCGTCTCTACACCAAAACCCTGAGACCCAAGACCATGGTGGTGCCTGACGCACTGGTCCTGCATCCGGATCAAACCCTTGCGGAACCAAGGGAACGTACCCAGGCCGAGCGTACCTTCAGCATGCAGGATGCGCACTTCCCCATTCCCGATGCGGCCATCGAGATCGTGTCCCCCACCTCGGACCACCGCGACTTCACGGACAAAAGCCGACTCTATGCCGCCATGGGCATCAAGGAGTATCTGATTCTGCAGGTGGGGGAACCGGAACCTGAAGCCGACGCCCCACAATTGAACATGTGGCTGTTCAGGCTGGATGACCGCGGCATGTACCAACCCATCACGGATGTCGTTCGCATCTGCGGCACCGAGGTTCGCATCCATCCTCCCGACACATCGGAACCTTCCCCCTCCTACCTGCAGTGGTTTGACGACACGAACAACTGTTGGAGGGACCACATCGGCGATAAACTCCAAGAGGAGCGAATCAAAACCCTACTCGCGACATTGAAGGCATTCGTACCGTCCATGTCCACCAAAGATCGGGACACCGTGAAAGCCCACTGGTTCCGCACTGGCATACCGAAAAATATCCATGACCGTATTCGGGATGCCAGCCAAACCCCCGAAGCCTGGCGCACCATTCTTGATGTTTCGGATACGGAAATCGACATTGCTTCCAGCCGGTTCACCGGAGCACCGTAGTCCCTTATTCCGTTATCAAATAGAACAGGACACGGCCTCCGCATGCAAGACCCCCAACCATGGCCGGTTGTCCTGTTTGCTTCCAACCTTGCATTATCGATGGGCAACGTTTGGGTGTTGTGCTCAGCCGGTGTAGAAGAGGAACTCCCAGAGCCGGGCCCGGTCCAGTGACGGTTTTTTGCATGTTGGGACGCGGCAGGGGCCGTGCCCAAGGGAGCTCCCGGTCCAGAGGGTGAGACGCACAAGGGCCAGGGTGTTGGCGAAGGCGGGTAGGGTCTCGGGACACCAGGCGGCCCGGCAACGGGGTTGGCGACCGACTGATACTGGGTGCCTTCGTCCAGTCAGTGAGCCAGAAACCAGCGCCGCTTGTCCGTGACGTTGTGCAGGGGACGACCCGCGGCGAAGCGTGCCAGGTTGTCCGCCACCACCCGGATGTGACGCTCCCGGATGTGCGGGCCGCGGGCGGCGGTATGGGGTGTGATGATGACGTTCTCCATGGCCCAGAGCGGATGGCTCTCCGGTAGCGGTTCAATGGCAAAGACATCAAGTCCCGCGCCCGCAATCCGCCCCGCCTGCAACACCTGCGTCAGGTCGTCGAGGTTCACGACCACACCGCGGCAGATGTTGATCAGGTAGGCGCTCGGCTTCATCAGGTTCAGTTCCCGAGCGGTGATCAGGTTCACAGTCTCCGGGGTGTGCGGGACGCACAAAACCACAAAGTCGGCCCGTTGCAGGACGTTGTCAAGGTCCTCGATGCCCACGAGCTCGTCGACCCCTTCCGGCTTGTCGATGGGTCGCACTTCCACGCCCAACACGTGGGTTTCGAGAGCCTTGGCCCGTTTGGCAGTCGCCGCGCCAATCCCGCCGAGCCCCACCACGGCCACCGTGCAGTCCGCCAAATAGCGCACCGGGGCATTCTTGTCCCAAACCCGTTGCGCCTGGGCCGTCCGGTAGACATGAAAACCCCGGGCAAACATCAACAGATAGGTCAGGGCATGGTCGGCGATGACATCGCTGTAGATGCCGGCCATGTTGGTAAAGACCACATCGCTCTTGGCCAGGGCGGGAAACACAAAGTGCTCAACCCCCGCCACGGGAGCCTGTACCCAACGAAGTTTGTCCGCTTGTGCAAACAGCTCGGGGGTCAAGGCACCGTAGAACCCATCCGCATCCGCGATGTGGGCTTCCGCTTCGGACAGGGATGCGGCGTTCACCACCTCGCATTGACCGGCCCCGGCGTTGATCAGGTCCAACTCATCGGAAGGGACAGCCGGAAAAATCAGAAACTTCATTGCACCACCACGGAAATGGAGAAGGGCTGCCCGAACGACCGGGACAACTTGCGGTCGATCCGGTCAGGCCCAAGCGCCCTTGGCCATCATGCCGCCATCCACGTTGACCCACGAACCGGTCATGAACGAGGCGTCGTCGGAGGCCAGGAACAACACCACACGCGCGATGTCTTCGGGTTGCCCAATACGGCCGATGGGATGACTCTCCGCCCAGTTGTCCCGCAGATCCTGAAGCGATGTTACGCCCGGTTGCACATAGGCCTCTGCAGCTTCGGCCACCAAGGGCGTGTCGATGGTGCCCGGGTTTACGGACAACACCCGGATGTTGTCCACGGCATAATCGAGCGACAACTGCTGCGTGAGGGAAAGGATGCCCCCCTTGCTGGCGGCGTAGGCCGGCACCAGCGGTGCCGACTGCAGTCCCTGCACACTGGCCGTGTTGATGATGACACCCCCACCCTGGGCCTGCATGTGCGGAATCGCATACTTCGCCATCAGGAAGGCGCTCTTCAGGTTCACGGTGAGAATGCGGTCCCAAACCTCTTCAGGCAGCTCATGAGCCCGGAGGTATGTGGCGATGGGCTGAATGCCGACATTGTTGCAGAGGACGTCGACCCGGCCCCCGATGTCCATGGTGGTCTCAACCAGGGATCGACAGCTGTCGGCCGTTGACACGTCGATCGCCACGAAGTGCACGGAACCGTCAAGGTCCGCCGCGGCGGCAGTCAGGTCCCCGCCCGCCGCCTCATCCACATCGGCGCTGACGACGGTGGCCCCGGCCGCGCCAAAGGCCAAGCTGATCCCACGGCCAATACCCTTGGCCCCGCCGGTGACAATCACGACTTGGTTGGAATAGTCGAAGCTCATTGAATCTCAATCCTCGCTGGGTCCGAGCAAACAGAGGTCCCTGGATGCACAACGCCTTTGGCAGCAACTCCGCACGAGCGCTCCGATGTTCGAAATCGGCTGCTGGCCGGAGCGCGTCTCACCGGGCCTAGGCGATTCTACAGCCTAGAAACTGGGACCGCAGTCCGGCCGGCGCCAAGCACCAAGGCAAGACACTGTTTCAATCTCGTTGATATTGGTTCGGTTCCGGCTTGGTTATCCCCAGACCCGAAGCGTGTGCCAGGCGCATGCCGCCGCCTTATGGGTAAAAGGGCCCGGAACCGGTGGCAGCTCAATGTCAGCAGGTTCCGTATATGAAACGAACCACGGCTGCCTTTCACCGGCACTTGGCGGCCGCGATGTCTGACGACAACATCAGTTATTAGCGGACCGCCAGATCCTGCTGACTGGCATCACTTCTCGGCTGTTCTCCCTACTTTCAGCCACGACCGACCACTTGGTGAACCACGCCCAACGCCTCCTACAGGAGGATGTCCTGCCAGCAGCTCCGGAAGAATCGAGCTTGCGGCGCAAGGGCTGTTGGCAGCCGTTGAACGCTATGACGCCTGAAACTCCGACCAGTCCATACCCAACTGTCTGATGGCCGCGCGCAGGGTTCCAATTTTCAGGTCCCGACTACCCCAGTCCGGGAGCGTAGCATCCTTCTGAGCCTGGGGGTTATGTCACTTCCGGTGAGAGCCGCCTCCGCGCCTGGAAACCCCGTAACATCCCAGCCTGGCCAGCTTCCTGGCGGCCTCCCGATATCTCATGGAACGGAGACAACGGCCTCAACAGATACCGGGCCACTGGCATCATCCATGAATATATCCGACGGCAATGAACAGCCGCGATCATGGTAAATCTCCACGACCGCGGCGAAGGCATCCTCCACGTTTGCCAGAACCTCGGCTATGGTGGCGCCCTCGGTAACCAGTTCCGGTAGCAGAGGAGAGGTAACGGTGTACCCCCCTTCAGACTGCGGCTCCAAGACCAATGGAATTCTCGCTATCATCGTCAACTCTCAATATCTACGCCAGACCCACCATGTACCTGCAACGCATTGATCCTACTAGTGAAGCAAAATTGATGGCATTGGAACAGCCGCTCGCAATACTTCCGCCTACACCGGGAGACCTCTGCCAAGGGTGGCTTCGCCTCCAAGCGCAAGCGGGCTGGCTGAAACGACAGGTACCCATTCAGCGTCCTGTCAAATTGGAATGCGGCTCCCCTACGCTGCACACAGCCGCCGTCATGACAATTTGCTGGACGAGACCTGCCTGCCTGGCCTGCGCCAACTGATCCTGGCCCTGAACGGCAAGATCGCGCGTCGGTCGCGCGCCCCGGCCGCGGGTACGCGGACCCTGCACATGGTCAGCGCCTTCCTAGCCCAGGAGCCCTGTGCGCTCCGGGGCAACGAGATCACGGCCATCCCCCACCTGCTCGACCGCTTGGTCCTAGAAGAGGCCTTGGTCACAATCGACGCGACTGGTTGCCAGACCGCCATCGTGCAGGCCCTGCGGACCGCCAATGCCGAATACGTGCTGGCCGTCAAGCGCAACCAGTGCACCCTGCATGCGGCGGTGCGCACAGCCTTTGAAGAGGCCGAGCAGGGCATCTTCACGCCCGAGGTGCAGGACCACTGCGAGACCCGCAAGCGCAACGGCGGTCGCCGCGAACGGCGCACCTGTACGGTGTTGGATGGTCCCGGCCTCTGGGCACAGGTGGTGGACCCCACCCTGCGGCCCAGCCTGCGCAGCCTGATCCGGGTGCGCACGGAACACCACGGTCCCCGCGGCCGGCAGCGTTCCGTGCGCTACTACATCGCCAGCCTGTCCGCGGATGCCGAGGCCCTGCTGGCGCGGGTCCGCGGCCACTGAGGTGTGGAGAACGACCTGCACCGCACCTTGGATGTGCAGTTCCGGAAGGACGACGGCCGCTTGCGCCGGGGCTACGGTCCCGCCGTGATGGGCATTCTCAGACGGGTCGCCCTGAACATGGTGCGCACAGTTCAACAGAATATGAGCACGGATGTATCCATCGGGCTGCTACACGACCGGATTGGTCGTCATCCCCGGATCCTGGCCACCGCCCTGCCCTGATCATGACTTTGCATTTGGCCTGGCCAATCGCACGGCTAATGTCCTTGGCCCCGCCGGTGACAATCACAATTTGGCTGGAATAGTCGAAGCTCATCAAATTGCATCCTCACAGTATGGGGCTAAGGGGAGACACCCGGATGTACGACGCCTTCGGCAGCAGCTCGACATCGGAGCACACCGACGTTTGAAATCGGCCGCTGGCCGGACCGCGTCGTTCCAGAGGCAAGCGATTCTACAGCCTGAAGACTTTGACCGCAGTCCAGCCGGCACTGAACACCCAAGGCACTCGGCACTTGACTTCGTGGCAAATTCGACCTTAAGCTAGAGAATTCCATTCCTTTCCAGCGCGTGCCAGGCTCCTGATACGGTGAACACTGATTCATCGTGGGCCAAGAACACGACACCACTGGGACAATCGGCCACAAACCAAGAGCGACTCGCATACCCAGCATGAATGCAAAGGAGATCAAGTTCCTCGATCTTTTCGACGGGAAGGTCCAGTACCTCGTGCCAAGGTGGCAGCGGCGCTATCGGTGGGGAGAGCCAGAGATTCGCCGACTTCTGGACGATATGCTGGCGATCGCGGATGCCGAGGACCAAGCACGGCCCCATTACGGTGGCATCGTGATCACAGTGCGAGAGGGCACCGGCGCTATGAAAGTGCATCGCGTCGTCGACGGCCAACAGCGCCTCACCACCGTGAGCATGCTGCTCGCACGTATCGAGGAGATCTTGGACAGCGACGGAAAGTGTGGGGAGTTGACCACTGAAGTCATCAGGCTTGACCTGCTCACCAATCCGAATAGGCCGGAAAAGGAACTGCGTAAGCTCCGGCTTCAGGACGGTGACGAGGAGGAGTATCGCCAGATCATCGAGCGCGACGATCCCGGACCCGGCAACGGAACCGTGGCTAAGGCGTGGCGGTACTTGAGGCGAAATGTGAGCTCCGCCAACGTCGAGTCCCTGATTAACGGGCTACATCGCCTGCACGTGATCACCGTCGGCCTGGAAGAACGCGACGACGCGCAGCAGATCTTCGAGAGCCTGAACGCCACCGGCAAGCCACTGACCGAAGGCGAGAAGGTCAAGAACTGGCTTCTAATGGGCCTGGAGGAGGAAGAACAGAACACACTGAACGACAAGCACTGGTTGAACATCGAGAAGGCGCTTGATGCCCGTCGGCATGCGAACCGAATCGACATGTTCCTGCGCGACATGATTCGGTGGCGCACCGGCAAACTGGTAGCTACCGTGGATACCTACGACGAGTTCCGCAGATGGGCAATTCGGGAGGGGCGCGACAATGCCAAAGGGCGTCCCAAACTATGCAGAGAGCTCGGGCACCTCGCCCGTCTCTACGGGAAGCTTACCGGAACTACTGGCCAACACTCGGACAAGAGGATCGAGGGCTCACTCCAGCACCT
This sequence comes from uncultured Caldilineaceae bacterium, assembly GCA_964566955.1. GTDB lineage: Bacteria > Chloroflexota > Anaerolineae > Caldilineales > Caldilineaceae > Bin34. The sequence goes on from CAZMKQ010000113.1 coordinate 7,359, forward strand.
GAGGGCGATGGGCATCGACGCTCACCGACCCTTCACTCTTCGCCTGCTATGGGATCTGAGTCCCGATGGTGGCGCGAATTCAACCGTTGACCAAACCGCCAAGGCGTTAGCAGCAGTCAGCAGTTGGATCACCCGACTATGGCTCGCTGACCGCTCGGTCAACAATCTACCCAGGACGTTTGCCGAACTCGCTCACGCACGTGTCCCTGACGGAGAGCTGGATCGCGCCTGGTTCTGGACAAGGCGAATAGCTGATATCCGCAACGAACAAACATCCGTGCCAAGCGACGAGGAAGTATGCAAGGGGATCCGGCTAACGTCCAAGTACGGGGGCATGGACACGAGGGCCACCAAGGCCGTGCTGTGTGCGATCAATGAAGACGATTCTTGGGGGGAAGCACCGCCGTTTGACGAATTGACCGTTGAACACATTATGCCGCAGACCCTGAGCCAAGGCTGGCACGAGCATCTGGGTGAAGAGGCAGAAAAGCTTCATGAGCAGTATCTCCACAGGCTCGGCAATCTCACCCTCTGCGGCCCCAGATGGGGTTCTGCGATGAGCAACCATCCGTTCGAGAAGAAGAAGGAGATCTACCGGCAAAGCTCGATTATGATGACACGACAACTCGCCGAACTCCCCACATGGGACGAGGATGCCATTAAGGGGCGGGCAGACGAGTTAGCGGAAAAGGCGCTAAGGCTGTGGCCGCGGCCCAGCGGTTTGTGACGGTGGACCATGTACGATGGGTCTGGATTTGACCATCAAGGCGATACTGCCCGGCTACCCGGGGCACTGTTTCAATCTCGTTGATATTAGGTTGCTGGCACGCACACGACGAGGGCTTCCTACAATTGGTGTTGTCATCACAACCAACGAGGTTCCCTCACCATGGACTTCATCCTAGTCTCTGCCTATCCCGAAAGCCAACCGGCTCTGTCCGATTCCCTTGTCGCTAGTTCCCGTTACTTGGTTGTCCTCGGCCAGCTGGAAGGCTGGTCGGATGCCCTCCGGGCGCGCTTCAAGCCCAAGGCCCGCCTGACACGGGGGCTGAAAACGGAAGCGGAGGATCTCAACTTCGTGCGCTTGATGGCCCACAGCATGGCCTGAACCGATACCGGAAACCTGCTTGTACGAAGACCGTCGATGACAGACCGGAACCAATGTCAACGAGATTGAAACAGTGCCCCCCAAGCGCGGCGGCCAGGCACAAAAAGGAGCAACAACTCAGGTGCAAGCTGAAGAAATAGGATTCCTTGACCTGTTCAACGGGAAGGTTCAGTACAGCATTCCGAAGTGGCAGCGTCGCTACTCTTGGGACGAGGCCGATGTGACGCGGCTGATCGAGGACTTGGTTTCGATCTCACATGCTGCCAACCAGGACCGAGTTCACTACGGCGGCTCCCTGATTACCTTCTCTCCTTCAGGACAGCCTTCTGGCGTGGTCGGAACGGAGCGCGTGGTAGACGGCCAACAGCGTTTGACTACGGTGAGTCTCTTGCTTAGCTGCATCGCCGGCTCAATGAGCGATGGCGACCAGAGCGGCGAGTGGACCCGGCAGGACATCCTGGATCTGCTGAGAAACCGGGGAGAAGAGTCATCTGGCAAGCAACGGAAACTCCGTCTTCAAGACGGCGACGAGGAGGAGTATGTTGGGATTTTGAACGGAAGGCCGATGGGCGATGGGGCGGTCACGGATGCATGGCGAGTAGTTCGCCAGTTGGTCGACCGCTACGGTTCCGAAAGCCTGATGGCCGGGCTCGAGCGCTTTCGGGTGGTCAGCCTGGGGGTGGAGCAGCACGATGACCCCCAGCAGATCTTCGAGAGCCTGAACGCCACTGGACGGCCTCTGGAAGTGAGTGAGAAGGTCAAGAACTGGCTGCTCATGGGCCATTCGGACCGTGTACAGCAGGAACTATATGAGCGATACTGGCTGAATATCGAGAATGCGCTGGCCGCCAAGCAGTCCACGCGCCCGATCGATCTCTTCCTGCGCGACTTCATGCGCTGGCGCACTGGCAAGGTTTGCGCGATTGAGCAGACCTATGAGGAATTCCGTCGGTGGGCGATCAGGGAAGATTGGGATACACCAGCACGCCGAAAGCAACTATTTGCTGACCTCGCACACCTCGCCGGCCTCTACGGCAAGCTAACCGGCAGCAACGGATCACACCCGGAGGACGCTATTGAGTCCTCACTCCAACACTTGCGAGCGATGGATATCAACACCCATCGTCCGTTCACTTTACGCCTGCTCCACGAGTTGAGCCCAAGTAGCGGTGAAGTGGTCTCAACCGTTGAAGAAACTGCGAAGGTGTTCAGGGCAGTCAGCATCTGGATCACGCGCCTGTGGCTCGTCGATAAGATCCGTGGACTCAACGTGACCTTCGCCCCCATGGCCGCGTTGGATCCCGTTAATCCCCAATCCTACGCCGATGATTGGATCAACCGCATCCGTGCACTACACCGACAAGATGTGGGTGTACCCAGTGATTCGAGCGTCGCTCACGGGATCCGTACTCGTCGCGTTTACTTTGGCAAGAAGCAGCGCTTGGCAGTGTTCTGTGCGCTGATGGAAGCTGACGAAGGTGATGACGCACCGAGCCGCAAGGATCTTTGGACCGAGCGCGTGATGCCGATGACACTTACTGACGCTTGGCGCGAAACGCTCGGGCCGGAGGCGGAGGAAGTGCATGTGGCATGGTGCTATCGGCTCGCCAACCTTGCCTTGGTCGGCGGTGCCAACGGTGCACCAGGAGAGTACGGGTCGTTTGAAAAGAAGAAGGAATGGTACCGGAAGAGTTCGATCGGATTGACCAAGCGTCTGGGTGAACAGACTTGCTGGGACGAGGCTACGCTAGTGCGTATATCCAACGACTTAGCGGAGCGGGCGATCGCGGTTTGGCCATGGGAACACGGCTCCATGGAGCCGAAGGGGTAGGGTGACACCGCCGATCCGGTTATAGAAACGGGGGTTGTTGCGCCTCGCTAGCCGATCCTGCGGCGCATAGTCCTCAAACCTACTGCACCGGGAGACCACTGCCAAGGGCAGCTTTGCCTCCAAGTGCAAGCAGATCGGCTGGAATGACAGGTACCTCAGGGTCCTGTCAAATTGGAATGCGGCTCCCCTGCGCTGCACACAGCCATCGTCAGGACAGTTCGCGGGCCAGTTGCTCCAGCAATGCCGCGTCCATCAGGACCAGCATGTCTATCACCGCGGCAATGGGCCTGTCCGGACCTGTGACGTTCCTCAGGGCCTTGGCTTCGGGACTTCCGAGCCTGGGAAGGCCCGTTGTCAACACCAGCAACGGGCACCGTTCATCCTCCGGCATGGCGGAAAGCACCGCGGCCTTGCCCAACACCTTCCACAACACATCGGTCCGCTTGAGACCAGGCCTGTTGCCGGAATTGGGACCACCCAGCAACACGTTCACGCGCCGGCCGCCCGGTGTCCTGGCCACGAAGTCCACGTCAATGCCCTGTGCAGCCAGTTTGCGGTTCTTCCACTCCACTTCAAATCCACACAACCCGAGCAGGGCCTCTCCGATTTCCGCGCTGCGCAGACCGCGGTCGGCGGCGGCATCCATCAACTCTTCCACCGTTGCGAACACCTTCGGGTGTCTGCCTCCGGGAACCAAGGCCACTCCGGTACCTTCCCAATCCGTTAAATCGGAACCCTGCAACCGTTCGTGGGCCAGGGAGACATAGTCGGGATCCAGATCGAACCCGGCAAACTGACGGCCCGTCTGGACGGCGGCCAGGGCCGTCGTACCCGAGCCAAGGAACGGGTCCAGGACCACATCGCCCCTGTAGGTGTACAGCTCTATCAGTCTCCTCGGCAGCTCCACCGGAAACGGTGCGGGATGGCCCACGCGCGACGCGCTCTCGGCCGGGATTTCCCAGACGTCGGTCGTGTATTCCATGAAGTCTTCCTTGGTCATCGTGCCAATGTGCGGCAGGTTGCGCTTGGCACGCCGCGCCCTGGGGACCGCCCGGTCAAACCGTCCCTTGCTGGCAATCACGATGCGCTCGGTGGTATCCCGAATCACGGGATTGGCCGGACTTTGGAAGCTGCCCCAGGTACAGGAACCGCCCAGGGCGCGGGCCTTGACCCAGACGATTTCACCACGCAGGAGAAAACCAAGGTCCTCCAAGATACGAATGACTTCGGATGCCAGCGATCGGTAGGGCCTGCGCCCCAAGTTGGCAACGTTGACCGCAATCCGACCACCGGGCTCCAGTTTGCGCAGACACTCGGCAAACACGTCCCTGAGCAGGATCAGGTAGGACTGGTAGTCCGGAGGCACCTCACCCGTGCCCGGCTCGATTTCATAGTCCTTGCCAACAAAGTAGGGCGGTGACGTGACCACCAGGGCGACGGAGTTGTCGGCCAATACCGGAGACCCGGGCTCGGCCGCAATGCAGGCATCCATGTCGCGGGCGTCGCCCACCCAAAGGTGATTGATTGGCGTCTCGCCTCCCTGCACCTCCTCGCCGTCCTCGATGACCGGAGGTTCGAACCGTTCATAAAAACGGCTTGCATCATGGCCCTCCCGCCGCGAGAAGCCAAACGACGAGGTCCGCGTGCCCTTGCGGAAACCGTTAGGCGGCTGATCTGCCGTGGTTGCGTGTTGTTCGTCAGGCATCGAAACGGGCCGATCTCGCCGGAAACCTCATGCGAATCTCCTAGCGTGCGACGCGATACATGAAGGCTGATGGATCGCTTGGGAGAGAGCCGCCAGCATACGGGTCAATCGAGAACCGTCACGCGATCGGCCTTGTCCCGGTCCAACTCCATGCCCAGGCCCGGCGTGTCGGGCACGCTCACCATGCCGCCCTCCGGATGAACCGGATGCTTCAGGAAGAACTGATGGACCGCATTCCACTTGATCAGGTACTCGAGCATCGGGCAGGTCACCACCGGCCAGGCGGCAATCAGGTGGATGGAGGCCGGCGTGGAATGGCCGTGTGGAATGACCGGCAGGTCGTAGGCCGAAGCCAGGGCACAGATTTTCATCATCTCGGAAATGCCACCGGCCCAGTAGATGTCGGGCTGCAAGACATCGCAGGCCCGTCTTTGCATCAACTGGTGCAGGCCCCAGCGCGTGTACTCGTGCTCGCCGCCGGAGATCGGGATCCTGGACTCGGCCCGGATTTGGGCATATTGGTCCACCTTGTCGGGCAGCACCGGCTCCTCCAGCCAGCGCGGCTGGAACTCCTCAAGCCGCCTGGACATATCGATGGCGTAGGGCACGTCCCAGCTCATCCAGCAGTCCAGCATGATGTCGATGTCGGGACCGGCCGCCTCCCGCAGTGTTCGGACCAATTCCAAGTTCAGGCGGCGACCCGCCCGCCCGTCGTGCGGTCCGTGCCGGAAGAACCACTTGGTCGCCCGGTAGCCCAACTCCGCAATCATGCGCACGCGCTCCGCGACCAGGTCGGGTTCCAGGGAGTAGCCCAGTGCACTTGCATAGGCAGGCACTTCGGTTCGCACCGGACCGCCCAGCAGCGAGCAGACCGGCGCACCGAAGTGAATTCCCTTCAGATCCCACAGAGCACAGTCCACCACGCTCAGGGCTATCATCTCAATGCCCTTGCGGCCGTGGACCACCGACCGGTAAAGCCTGTCCCAGATCCGTTCGATGGCCAACGGATCCTGGCCCATCAGCAGGGGCCGGAAGGATGACAGAATGATGCGGCCTTCGGTTTCCCCGAACGGACCGCCAATGCCGACCTCCCCCGTGTCCGCCTCAATCTCAAGGAAACACGGCTGCAGATGCAGGCGACCGGGAGTCTGCTCCAGCATGTTCTCGCGGGTTTCATGCTTGTGCTCGGGGTAGATGTCGATTGGGCGGATGAGCCGCTCCTCCCAGAACGGCCCGTCGTGTTCCAGCACGCCTTCCAGTTGAAGGACGCGCACGTCGGAGATTTGCATGGTGGTGCAACCTAAAGTGAGGAGATGGTCAGGGTCCGACCTGATGTTTCAGGGTTGAGACCATCCCGATTATACGGAGACCAGCGGTGTCCGGCATCCGGCCATCGTGGTCTCCCCAGACCGTGACATGCCCACCTTGGTCCGGGTCGCCGGCAGCCGCGGGCGGATCGAGTCGGCCTTTGACATAGCTGGCAGGAGGTGAGCCCGGGCGAGTGCGAGGTGCGCAACGCCCGGGGCTGGGTCCGCCACATGTCCCTAGCCCTGTAGGTGCTGACCCTCCTCAGCGTGGTGCGGGTGGCCTCCCTATCCCCGTCGGTTACCCCCAAAAGACCGCGGGACCCAGCAGCCTAGCAGTGTTCCGACAGGGCCGGGGGCTGACCGGGCCGGAAATCCAACGGCTGTGGTGGCGCCTGCTACTGCCCGTGGTCACGGACATCGAGCAGGCAGTCTGGTCGTACTGGCGCCGGTACCACCAGTGGGGGCTGCACTACCGCTACCAGCGGCAACAGGCTTCCAACTTATAAATTACCACTGTAGTATTGGGTGTTATGCAATTGAGTGGATGGATTGCCATGACATAACGTTGCGGTATGATGGACTCGGTTTGGTTCGGCCCGGGTGGTTGCCTGTCGGATCAGGAGGAGATCACATGGGCAAGACGAACCTGTTGTGTCATGATTTAGTTCGTTGTGCCAGTCGACTTTTCCATCCCTGTTCCGACATCAAGTTGTACAGAGTTCAGCTAGGCCCAGTGATCTGCCCAGTGCCACCAATCCTCGGTAGTCGTCCGGCCAACACAGTTCCTGGAATGCGCATGTCAAGTCTGAGAAGTCTGGTCCACGCTCGTAAGGGAGTGTTGGAATCCACGCTTGACGAATCGATTTTCGCAGCGAATCTGGCTACGGTGCTGCAAGGCACTGCGCCACCCGTCTACGGAGAGTCGGCCAAGTTCTTTTCCCGCACTCATCCATTGTCCAGGCTGAAGGCTCTGCTCAACCTCTGCCTCGGGCGCTTTGCAGGTGCACAGATGGACGCGTCGCCAAACATCCGCACCAACACCAACCTGGGTGGCGGCAAGACCCACAATCTGATCGTGGTCGACGAGATCGCCCAGTACCTCCAAAAGGCCGGTGGAGTGGAAGTGGGAAACGGCACGCTTGCGGACCAGACCTTGACTCTCCTGATGGCCCTGTGTGAGGCCGCAGCCCAGGTTCCACGTACGGTTCTGATCTTGACGACCACCCGCCTCGAGTGTATTCAGCAGCGGTACCGAGAAGGTCGTTGCCTTGATAACCCACGTGCGGGAAATCATCGGCTGGCAAGCCTACCTTATCCAGCCTTCGGCAGAGGAAGGTCTGCCTTCCATGTTGTATGGATGTTGTCTAGGGGGGCTGGCAGGACTGGTAGCAGCTTGGCCCAGTCCCCTCTGACAACTGCTCCCATCCTGCAATCTACCCTCAGTTGTGCCCATTGTACGTCGCTGCCGCGTGCGGTTCATGTGTCCGGCATTGAATGATGTGGGCAAGACGATCATGTTCAGGAGATGCACACAATGACCTGGAAATTCATTGAGAACAAGGCCGAATTCCCTGCCGAGCACTGTCTGGAGATAGTTGAGGAGGTGCTGTCTCATCTCAAGAACAGCAGTCAGACGACACCGTTCAAAGACGCTCTAAACGAGGCCGTTCGAATCAAAGGATTTCGTGGGCCGTTGAAGGCACCGGTCAAACGAGTCCGATTGAAGGTGGCCGAATTGACCTTCCGCGCACCATGGTTCCTTGCGCTGTTGCTTAATGACTGGATCAAATTGCACGACAAACTGGCCGAACGCGTGTTGGCCAGTCTGCCGAGTCGGTCCAACACAGAGGACGATGCCTTAACGCCCGACGAAGTGCACACAGCGATCGAAGAGTTCTGCGCTCAGAACGGGGATGTCCCAAGACGCAACGCCACGCTCATGTTCTATCTCCTGGCCTTGGACAATCCGTTCCGGGCAACACGGGTTGAACCGGCTGAGGACGAAACCCCCGCGGTTTGGGGTCCATGGCTGCAGGAACTTCAGTCCCTGCCGGTGGATTCGCCCGAGTGGGATCGTCTGCCGGAATTCGGCGCCAAACTGCAGACCCTGATTGAAGACAATCAGGCGCAGCGCAACGCCGCGCGCGGTCAATTGCAGGAAGCATTGGAAACACTGTCCAGTGACGCACATGCCGTACTCGAATATCTGGAGTGGTCTGAAGACGTCCAGATGTGGTCTTCCGACGCTGTCTCGCTGGCCGATGCTACTCAACTGACCGATTCGGTCTCCAACCTGCACGCTCAACTGACAGAATACTGGAATCTGCGGAACGAACCGGAGTCCACGCTCAAAGCCGATCAAGAACGCCGGGACCGCCTTGACGCCTTACACGTAAAGTTCAATTCCCTCTATGCTTCCCTGCGGGATACGTTTGCACCATCCTCGTCTCCGGATCCGGCACCCCTGTCGGAAGACGGCTCTCGCCAGTTAGTTTCGAACGACCCTCCCGCAGAACTTGAAACGAAATCCAGTTCGTCCGCGCCCGACACACAAAAACCCGTCGGATCCGTACGGCCCGAAACCAGTGCTGCGGCCGACGATGCTACCAGGAGCAAGGACGTCGAGGAAGAGGAAACTATTCCCGACGAGCCCGCGCAGCCGGACGAAAAGCCGGCTAGGGTTGTCCAGAACAAACCTCCATCTCAGGCAGAACTGGGCGAAACGCAAAACATAGCCCGAATGCTGGCAGAGCAAGATGACGACGAACATTGGAACGGATTGCTTTGGGCGTTGGTCGCCGAGGATGACCTGCCGGCCGCATATTGGCTTGTCTGCTCGCGGACCGCGGCCGGGCATACTCACGCCGTGCCTGCTGAACTGCTGGCCGCGGTCCAAGGGGCAGATTGGCAGCTGGATGCGCCTAAGCGTCTGGCCCGAATAAATTTGGAGGTTGAAGTTGTGCGTTGACCTGCG
>CAZMKQ010000114.1:0-16183 GCA_964566955.1 uncultured Caldilineaceae bacterium
GGGACTACGACCGCGAAGTGTACAAGCAGCGCAACGAGGTGGAGCGGCTGTTCCGGCGCCTCAAGGGCTTCCGTCGGATCTACACCCGCTACGACAAGCTGGACCGCATGTTCTGGGCCTTCATCCAGTTCGCGCTGATTGTGGAAGCCCTGAAAGTAGTGTGAACAGGCCCTAGCCTGCCTATCGTCCACGCAGGCTAACAGGATGGTCACGGCTTGCTCAGACGGTCCTTCGAATTGTCAGTCGTCCTCAACGTCTCGCTCTCCGCTTGCTTCCAGTGCGGCCTCAAGGTCGATGACATGATTGGGGGCTAGAAGGATCTCAACTTTCTCCTCGGCTAGCACGACAGGAATCTTCAGCGTCCCATTATTCCCGGCCGCACATCTCACCACGAATTCTCGCTTGAGCCCATTCTTCGACTTGTTCACATGCCGGAACATGGCAGCATGACGTGGGCAGAGTGCCAAATGGTCCGCGGCATGCATCTTCTCCAGACCGAGGAACCGGACGGCATCGAAGTACCAGGTGCCATTCTCCAGCTTGAAGGACCTGTCCTCACAACCGTTCACTTGGCAAAGGTTGTGGTGCGCGTACGTCTCGTAGTAGGCCAGAAGCCTGGTGTGTGCTTCTTCCCGAAGCCTATCGCCTCCTTCGAAGATGCTTCGCTCCCGAAGTTCCGTCCTTCGGTCTGGAGCCATCTCTGCCTCCCGCTTAGCCATTGTACGGCGCCTCTCCGGATTCGGGGATCTGTCGAATTCGGGTGGTCGCCGGTTCCTCGATGCAACCCGCTCTCTGAATTCTTCCTTCATTTCCTTAGAGAGTTCCGCGAACCACCTGCCCTCTTCAGCCGCCTTCAAATTCTCGAAGCCCAGCTCTCTGGCTCTGGCTTCCTGAACACCCTCGACACATGCCAGTCTCTCTTCGGCCATCTTCACGTCCGGCTCACGGCGTTCCGCTCCGAATTCCGTCGCTCTGATCCACGCCCATCCAAAATCGAAGGCAAATCCCTCGGGCAGCCGGTCCGACCGAGCTTCGCGTGGCTTAACGAAGACAAGGTCACCTTGGTCCTGCTTCTGAGGCACCCATGCATACTTGCGTAGTGTGAAGACGAGCTGCGACGGAGCCGCACGATAACTGGCACTTTTGTTCGTCCTGTACATCGCCACCAACGATCCAGAGACATCCTCATTGGAATCAACATGCTCGGGAGGAGGCCAAGTATGTTCTCTCATCTCGTCAAGAGCCGCATGGATTGCTCTTGCCAGGTCTTCTCGCTCGGCCTCCGGCTGTTTCGCTTGCTCGAGTCGTTGGAGCATGACATCAAGATTGGGAATATGCCAATCACAATCGACCCTGAAATGGGTAGGTTGCGTTCCACCACCTGATCGCAAGTAGTCCCAGTTTGGATTGCTATGACACGTCGTCTTCGAAATTGGAATGTTATAGGCAACACCAATACGCTTGGCGAACTCGCTAAACCCTGGAATGTCCAAATACCTCGTGTCGATCTCGTACCGCAACACCCGCTCATCGGGAAGTTCCATGCAATCTGCTAGCCGTTTCAGAGACCGGTAGTACGGAGCAGCATTCGCGTTCTCGTATTCATTTCCGGCATATAGAACACGGGGCCCTAGCCAATCCTTGTCAGAATCCAGTAGCAAGCTATACTCGTTGAACTTGTCTGCTGTGATCTGCTTGTGTTCAACGATCCGGATAAAGGTCTCTACGTGCTTCCTATGCTGGTCCCACCGCGGCCGGCCGCTTCGTATCCTATAGTATGCATTCAAAATTCCGACGGCCCGAGTCTCCTCATTGAGTTCTTTGACACCCAATCTTGCCAGTCCATCCTTCGAAGCCTTGGCATGCCTGCCACTGGAGTAGGTATCGGGATCCACAATCGCGACACCCTCTGGTTCGTCATCTCCATCGTGTGCAAAGCAACATTCGGCTGCCCGTCGATACTGACCTGATCGAGTGCGCACGATCGGGAACTCACACAGTCTCTTGTAGGCATCAGGACTAGCACCCCGGTGTTGATCGACCAATGCGTAGTAGGCTCTATGCCAAGAAGCATCGTGGCTCGCGACCCATTGCGTAATCTCCGCAGGTGCCTTGGACTCGGACGGGGCTACCCAATCAACCTTGAACTCGTCAATCGTTAGGTCATTCAGGAAGCGGTCAACCGCACTGTTCCTTTGAGCACCCACAGCCCAACCCTGATAATTCAATGAGGAATTAGTACTCCTGCTAATCTGACGATCGTAGCTCCAAATCCTACCATTGGAGTATCTATCATAATGGTAGTCCCAACCACGCTTGTAGTCCCAGCCAGACATCAAGAACCGAACGTCATCCATGCCAAGGCACTCTTTAAGGTCGAATTGGCCCCGTAGTAGGCGGGGCGCCCGTTCGTGTCCACCGTTCTGCATTGGCACAAGAGGCTCTTCGCGCATCGCTTGGACGACGGCTTCGTGGAACGGCCTATATTTAAGAAGATGATCCTTTGAGTTGGGCAATACTTCCAAGAACTCCCTGTCGAGGAAGCCCATGTTACGGATGGTTGAAAGCGACTCGGCAACCAGTTTAGCCAAACGACCAATGAGGGCAGTATTGTCAGAATGCTCCTTGATATTTGCCCTACTGAGGTCGGGGATGAAGGGTGCATGAAGGTGGAAGCGAAGGTTGGAGGTCTCCCCTGAGGCAGGAAAGAACACGGCTACGCTGCCACTCTTGGCTGGAACGATGCGATAGCGATCAGCCAGAGCTTTGTTGGACTCGCTCAGGGTCTCCTGTTCTGGTTCCTTTTCCTGAAGCTCAAAAACTACATCAAGGTGCATGGATGAACTTTCGGCATACGGCTCGCGAAACCGGAGGAACCAACGCCTCTCCTCACCGGAGGGCCTTTTGGCATCAACCTGTACCACTCCGTCATCCAACTCAGCGCGTTCGATCCATCCTGAATCGCCGTCATCTGTCCGCCACGCGATCGTCTTGATGTTCTTGAGGTGCAGGACCGACAGGACTGACATCCCTACCAACCTCAGTCGAATCTTTTCCCGTACTTCGTCAGGAGTCTTCTTGGTGCTATTGAATGGAAGATCGAAAACGGTCTGCCATTCGGAACGTCGTATCAAGGAAGTAGTCCGGGGTATCGTCCTTGGTACAATCCGATCAACGATCTCGAAAGCCACCGTGTCGCTGTATACCCTAGGGGTCTCGGTACACATGAACACGGACTTGAAACCGATGCCAAAGCGTCCGATTGTGTCGTCCTTCTCGTACTTGGCACTCTTGAAGTAGTTGGTGATGCTGTCGAGATCTTCCCGGGAGAAAGGTCGGCCGTCGTGAATGAAGGAGAGCTTGTCCTTTCCAAGCTCGAAACAGGCGGACAGAGCACCTGCGTCCTCCGCGTTTTGGAGCAACTCAAAGACTAAGTGGGCAGAGTCTGGATAGAGGGAGTCCACCAGTGGGTCGAGACTAGTGCCGCGTTTCTTCAGTGCCTCAACGAGCCGTCTCCCATCGGCCTCAAGCTCTTGGATGAAACTCTCGGGAATCTGTTCGTACTTACCTCTCATTACGTTGTTCCCCTCCGTATCCGCAACGTGCCGTGCACGACAACACTGGCAAGAATGTCCGCCTCCCCAGCATTCATCTGCAGGCGGCTTACCGTTTCCTCATAGTCCTGTTTCGCGCGTTCCAACTGGGATGCCCTCATCCTGCGAATCTTCTCGTGCTCGGCCTGGGTGAGTTGTTCCCTGAGTATCTTCTCTCGCGCGCACTGGCTCACCTTGAGGCTCTGAAGGCGGTGATCCACAATCCGCCTGTTTTCCAACACATGCCGCTCCTTCACTGAGCTCCACAGCTCGTGGTGGCGGCGTTCCAGCGCATCCAGGGTGGAGTCGTCGATCTGGCCAAGCTTTGCATCATCGTCCGCCTCGGCCAGCAGCAACATGACGGTGCCTTCAGCTTGTGCAGAAGAACAAACGACGATGAACTCGTCCCGCGCCACTACGCCGGTCTTCCTCCATCGATACACTGCAAACGCGTGCTCGCCCACCGGAGCCTTTGAACTCAGAGCCTCGACACGAATTCGGGTTGGCCCCATCTTCGACCGCTCTCCACCCTCGGTAAGAAACGCAGCAGCCTGCTGAACGAGAGAGTGTGTGACATCAAGGTGGACGACCTCATCGCTAGCTCTCGCCGCCTCCTGCTGGAAGGTGACTGACAATCTGGTTGAAGTGTCTTGTAACCAAGCCTCCCAACGGGCGAAGCGCGGGTCGGTTCTTCTGCCTCGCACATCGCGGTGAGCAAGAAGCTCTCGCTTGGCATCGGCTCCTAGTCTGAGTGTCTGTACCGGCCCCGAACCCGCAAAGAAGTTCCGCTCTGGAGATTCAAGCAACTTCTGCAGGTAGAGGTTTACACAACGCTGAATCGCAGTAGGAGTTGTCCATGGGGACTCCGCATCCTCGACCTCCTTCTTCCAATCCGCTACCACCTGTCCGAGGCCAAAAAGCTCGCCCTGCGCGCTCTCAATGCGCTCTTCCTCGTTACGGCGGCGAATAACGTTGTCAGAGAGTTGCTGGAGACGGATGCCCAACTCCTTTTGAGTCAAACTCAGACTCTCGCCGATACTTTGGAGTTCGGCACCGAGTTCGCCAAGGACCTCCTCGTTGCCGCCGATCGCATGCTCGAATATGCCCAGCCGGAGTAGACAACGGTTGTATATTTCGTAGTCCACCGTGTCAGGGGTGACAAGGTTGACGATGGCGATGGCTTGGCTCTCTTGCCCATGCCGGTCCAATCGCCCGATCCGCTGCTCGATGCGCATAGGATTCCACGGCAGATCATAGTTGACGAGCATGTCGCAGAACTGAAAATCCAGACCTTCGCATCCGACCTCGGAAGAAAGAAGGACATCAACGGCCTCTCTGGATTCCTTGGGTAAGGAGAATCGGCGGCGGATATCCCTTCGGTCGTGTCCCGGGACATCGCCGTGGATTACCTTGAACCTTACGCCATCCTCCTTCAAAAGGTGTCCCAGATAGGCGAGCGTGTGTCGGAACGTGCTGAAGACCAACGCCTTGTTCCTCGGCATCGCGAGTTTCTCCCGGATCACCCTGCGGAACTCGTCCGCCTTCGGGTCCACCGGATCGAGCGAGCGCGCCGTACGAATGAGCGGCTCGATCTCCCCGCGCACACGATCGACGAACCCTAAATCAGGGCCTCGGTCGAAATCGTGGTCCACCCCTTCGAGCCGATCCAGGTTCCTATTGAGGATGTCCTCCATATACGGTGCCAGTCCATAGAGGCAACTGGCCGCCTGACGACGGACCGTTGACATCATGAAGCTCACGTTCCGGTGTCCGTGGCACGCCTCCAGAATACGGGCGAGGGCCCCCATAAGCCGGTCGTGGAGCATCCGTTGGGCCGCAGTGTGGGAGATAGCAACCGTCCGAGGCTTTCGGACCGTGAATTCCCCAATGTCCCGGCGCCGGGTACGGTTGATGAGCGTGCCGAAGGTATAGAGGCCTTCAAGGACATTGATGGCCCGCACACGGCTCTCGTCCTCATCTCCCCGCGCCTCAAGCGTCGCCATAAGATCGGCCACTAGCGGTGAAGTTTGGAGGAAGCTCCTTCCCCAGTCAGTTTCCACTGCCCTGTTTAGGCATGAGCGCACTTCCTCCCTCCACTGGAGGGGTGCGCTTCGACACAAGGCTATCGCCCGATTGATATCGCCATTGGGCGCGGCCATTTGCTCGAAGGTCGGCGGGTCGATTATCAGGTCAGGACGCAGCAGGTTGAGCAGGGAGAAGAGATCCCTGCTTCCCATTTGGACCGGGGTAGCCGTAAGAAAGACCACGGCTTCCGCGTTCTGGCAAAAGAACCGAATAGCTTGATGCGTGTGAGTCTCGGCATTGCGGGCATGGTGCGCCTCGTCCACAATCACCAAGTCGAAACTCGGTGGCGGATCCAGATCGATCAGACCGCGCTCGGTGGTTCGTCCCTTGGGCTGTATCTTGCCGAGAAGGGTGGCTTCATTGAGCAGAGACATCGGGAGAATGACGTTGGAGTAACGACGGGGCCACTCCCCATCCAAGTGAGTCTCATTGATGCAGAACCGCAAGGTGGAGCCGTCAAGGGGGTGAAGGTACTCGTCGAACCTGCGCATCTCCAATTCCCACTTGCGTTCGGAGACCAGCGGCTTGGGACAGATGATGAGAACGGAGGACAGCCCGGAGCGCGCACGCAATTCCTTGATAATCAGGCCTGCCTCAATGGTCTTGCCCACGCCCACCTCATCCGCGATCAAGAGTCGCGGCTGGTCGGAACGGATCAGCTTTAACACCGGGCGGTACTGATACGGTACAAACTCTACCCGACCGGATCGAAGGGACATCAGGGCTGAGGTCGAGGGAGAGCGGATATGAAGAGCGGTGAGGAGTGCCTTGCACTCCTCGGCACTCATCTCCGTAGAACATTCCTCAGTTGAGGCACCCGGCACCAATTGACTACGGTAGAACGTGGAAATGGTTCCGTCGATGAGGACCCGGTACCGTGCCTCCGCGCCTCCATCGAGTACATCGATGACAGCGCCAACCCGGCTCCGTTCCGACCGGAGTGCGACCACGTCGCCGACCTGGAAACTCAGATTCTCCGCGATGCCATTCATCAATCGTACGCCGTTGGTCTACCTTGGGTTTCTTGAGCTAACACGAGCGGTAGGTCTGTCGTGACTCGCCGCACGCGTATTCGAACCCAGCATCGAAGCACTGGAAGGGAATGAACCTGTTTCAACAGCCCTGGTTCCGATGTGGTGGGTGTATCGTCAGTACTGGTTCGGCATTTCCGAATGTAGCGATGCTCACCACGCGTCCAGAGTAGTTGCCTTGAGCCGGAGCAGTCGCGCGGCGTGGAAGTCTAGCAAGATTGGAAGGTGGTAGCAGTCCTGACAAGGGCACAATCAGAGAATTCAGAATGTGTTGCCGGTCGGAGGCGACCTCATCCAGGATGCCGCTGGCCCCTTCCATGATCGTGCAAGTGTGCCGCTCGTGCTCCTGTTCCACGGCCATCTGGCGGTTCAGGGCGTCCAAAGTGACTACGCGGCCTTGGCAACCCTTCGAGAAGACGCCGGACAGTCATCAATTCGTTGGTCTTCGCAGCCACCACTCCTGGCCGATGACCAAACAGCTGTTCAGCTGTGCCAAGATACATACAGGAGATGCCGCGTGGTAGAACAAACGAACCCCACCCGGAGCGAACGTGATCACGCTCAGAGGGTGAGTGCCGAGGAGACCAGCGTGCGCGGCTACAATTTCGACATCAAGAATCCTCATACCGAGGAAGAGGCTCATTGCAATCCAGAGACGCTTCCAGAAGAGTTGACGAGTACCGAGGCCAAGGTGTTTTCAGTGCAAGAGCAGTTGAAGGTGATCCTGACCGAGGCTCTGTTGCGATGAATGTCAACCGGCTGTTCGCCCTTGACGACTGCACAGACGAGGTACTGGACCACCGTGGCGTGCCCCATGTCTGGCATAGCCGTGAAGGTGTCGCGAGAATAAGGCCATGACGCGCGTTCCAGTGACTCCCGAAATGCTCCGCTGGGCCTGCGAACGTGCCGGCTATGATGTGGAGCATTTTGCGGCACGCATACCACAGCTCCTGGTTTGGGTCCGGCACGAGAGACGACCCACGCTGAAGCAGTTGGAGAAGTTCGCCAAACTTACGCATACCCCGCTCGGCTACCTGTTCCTCTCTGAGCCTCCCAACGAACCCCTTCCGGTTCCCGACTATCGTACCGTGACCGGAGCTGCGCGAGGCAGGCCGAGTCCCGACTTGCTCGACACACTCTACACAATGCAACGCAGGCAGAATTGGTTGCGGGAGACACTTGTCGAGAATGATGCGGAACCATTGGCCTTTGTGGCCAGTGCCCATCTTACCGATGAGCCGGAGGTTGTAGGTCGCGAGATGCGGAGGGTGCTCAATCTCAATAGTGGATGGGCCGCGGGGATCCACACTTGGCAGAACGCTGTGAGCGAGTTGCGTCGCATGATTGAGCAGCTTGGTGTAATGGCGGTGATCAATGGTGTGGTGGGAAACAACACCCATCGCCGGTTGAGTGTGGAGGAGTTTCGCGGCTTCGCACTCCCCGACTCCTACGCGCCGCTGATCTTCGTAAACGGTGCAGATGCGAAGTCGGCACAGATGTTCACGCTCGCTCACGAGCTGGCACACATTTGGCTTGGCACGGAGGGGATCTCCGGCTTCG
This sequence comes from uncultured Caldilineaceae bacterium, assembly GCA_964566955.1. GTDB lineage: Bacteria > Chloroflexota > Anaerolineae > Caldilineales > Caldilineaceae > Bin34. The sequence goes on from CAZMKQ010000114.1 coordinate 8,270, forward strand.
AGGCCCTACTCCCCGGTGGCACGGATGTGGAGGAGTGGTGCAACCGAGCGGCTGCAGAGCTCCTAGCACCGGCACGGGAACTCCGAGCGCGTTGGTGGAAAATCAGACGGAAGAAGAGTCCCTTCACGGCACTGGCCCGGACATTCAAGGTGAGCCCTATAGTCGCTGCCCGCCGAGTCCTCGACCTGAATCTCATTGACCAAAATACCTTCTTTAGTTTCTACGATGACTACATCAATCAAGAACACAGAGGTGGTCAGACATCCGGAGGCGGCGATTTCTACAACAACCAGAGCACGCGTGTCGGTGAACTGTTTACAAACCAAGTGTTGCGCGCAGCGATGGAAGGCCGCATTGGATTCAAGGAAGCCTATGACCTGACAGGACTTCGTGGAGGCACCTTCCAAGAATACGCAAGGCGGTTGGGCGTGAACCTCCCATGACAGTGGATCAGACCTACCTGGTGGATTCGGATGTCTTCATCACGGCGAAGAACCTGTACTACTCGTTCGACATCTGCCCCGGCTTCTGGAAGAGCGTTGTTCATCACCATCGAGAAGGTCGAGTCTTCAGTATCGACAGGGTTCGCAGTGAACTCCTCGCAGGTCACCGCGAAGAGGATCTCGTCCAGTGGGTGAGGGACGATGTCCCGATAGAGTTCTTCGTCCGAGTGGACACTGATGCGGTAATGCATGCCTACACGGACATTATGATGTGGGTTCAGGGCCATTCGAGATACCTCGACCAGGCAAAGGCGAAGTTTGCGACCGGTGCGGACGGATGGCTCGTTGCCTACGCACGAGTTCACGGCACCACCGTCGTAACGAACGAGCAGAGTGCGCCGGAATCCAGGAAGGAGATCAAGCTGCCCGATGTATGCGATCAGTTCGGAGTGCGGCGCGACAACATGTTTGCCATGCTTCGAGCCCTGAACGTCCAATTCGATTGGGCAGGGGACCGCTGAGTGCGGTTTTCTGGAATCGCCGCGAGGTTCTTCTGACAAACCCGCCGGCGCGGGTCAGCAGCTGTACTACAAGCCCTTCGGGCACCGGTAGGACGTAGTCTTCGTCCTGGATGCGCAGACCGATCCAGAGCGCGTCCGATCGGTGACCCTGACAAGCATGACGACCCTGAACATGGGATCGGCGCGCATCCACCGGCTTCATCACCTCCGCTTTCGAATTAAGTTTCCGGAGATGCAAAGTTCAATTTCAAATGGTTTTTGCCGACTTACTCCATAAACAAACCTTCCGACAAGATCATGTCTGCAGCTCCAAACAGCATCACACCAACAACAACCGCACCCCCCCACACCAACAACATGACAACGCTGATCCACAGCAGCCTGTTGGCCATCGTCCTGTATCCAATGATCCTATAGACGATACTGATGCAGATGCCCAACATTGGCGAAAAGATCGCCACCAGAATCATGAACAACCGCGCGCAGCCGCCCTCGTTCCGAGCAAACTCGGACTCCGCACCGGCCAACGAATGGCTGTCACGCGGCATCTCGGACATGGTTCCTTCCCTCTGTCAGCGTTGACGATTGTCCCATACCGGCAATCCCATGTGGATGCCCAAACCGGCACCAACAGGAACTGCGGTACGCGTTACAACCCGTCAATGTCCGCGAGTTTGTCCAGCAGGATGCCAAACGCCTTTTGCGCCGTCGCAAAGCTGGACAGCCGGAAGAACTCATTGGGCGCGTGGATCTGCTCATCGCGCGTACAGAAGCCGAACACCAGGGAGTAGATCCCCAGTTCCTCCAACATTGCCGCGGTAACGGGAATGGTGCCGCCGCTGCCGATGTAGAAGGGCTCCCGGTCGTAGATCTCGCGGTAGCTGTCGGCCATCGCTTCCACGCCGGGATGGTCCAGCGGCAACAGATAGGGATTGGCCAAGCCGCGCTTGCGGGAGACGGAAACCCGCACGCCAGGCGGCGCGTGCTTTGCGACGTGCGTCTCCAACAACTCCTGAATCCGACCCGGATCCTGATTGGCCACGAGGCGGCAGGACACCTTGGCATGGGCCTCCGACGGCACGATGGTCTTGGATCCCTCACCCTGGAATCCACCCCACAGACCGTTTAGTTCCAGGGTCGGCCGCCGCCAAGCCCGTTCGTTGGTGGTATAGCCGGCCTCGCCGTAGACGGCATCCACATCCAGCCCCGCGATGTACTCCTGCTCGTTGAAGGGCGCGCGGCCCAGACGTTCCCGGTCCTCGTCGCCGACGGGAACCACATCGTCGTAGAAGCCCTCCACCGCAATGCGGCCGTCGGCATCGTGGAACGAAGCCACCAGCCGGGCCATGGCGTGCAGGGGGTTGTGGATGGTGCCGCCGAAAATCCCCGAGTGAAGGTCGGACGACGGTCCCCGGACTGTGATTTCAATCCCCGCCATGCCGCGGAAGGAGCCCAGGATGGTGGGCTTGCCCACCCCGTACTGAATTCCGTCCGCGTTGACGCAGATGTCCGCAGCCAGTCGTTCCTTCTCGGTACCCAGCAGACCCAACGAAAAGGGACTGCCGATCTCCTCCTCGCCCTCCAGGAACAGCTTGACGTTGACCGGCAGGGCCCCGTCGGCCTGCAACACGGCCTCGAGACCGATCAGGGCGGCCAGCAGGTTGCCCTTGTTGTCGGACGCCCCGCGTCCATAGAGGCGTCCGTCCCTGACCTCCGGGGCAAACGGAGGGGAATCCCAGGCCTCGACCGGATCGGCCGGCTGGACATCGTAGTGCCCGTACAGAAGGATGGTCGGCCGGCCGGGGGCATGCAGCCAGTCGCCGTACACCACCGGTGTGCCGCCGGTCGGCAGTTGTGCCACGTTTTCAAAACCGGCCCCTTCCACCCTTGCGGCCAGCCAGTCGGCCGCGGTCTCCACGTCCCCGGCATGTTCCGGCAGCGCGGACACGCTGGGAATGGACACGAACCCGCACAGTTCCTCAAGGAAACGGGTTTGGTTGGCTTCCAGATAGGCAACGCGTGACGATCCCATGGCACTTTGCACCTCGTGGTGGTTGGATATCGATCTTACATTCGGGCGTACCGGGGAACCGCCACCGTGAATGCCTGCCGCGCCACCAGGCCAGTCCGGCAGCGTTTCAATGTCGGTGATTTACGATTCGCCTGCCGTTCAAACACCACCGTCCGGGGTACATCATGTCGGAAACACAGTTGCGCAGCCACCAGTGGTTTGGCCGCCATGACCTGATGGGTTTTACCAACCGCAGCTGGATGAAGAACCAGGGCCATGCCGAACACCTATTCGACGGCCGGCCGGTCATTGGCATCTGCAACACCTGGTCGGAACTGACCCCCTGCAACGGCCACTTCCGCATCCTGGCGGAACAGGTCAAGAAGGGGGTCTACGAGGCCGGCGGCTTCCCGGTCGAGTTTCCGGTCATGTCCCTGGGCGAGGCCCTGATGCGCCCAACCACCATGTTGTTCCGCAATCTGGCCAGCATGGATGTCGAGGAAACACTCCGGGCCAACCCCGTGGATGGCGTAATCCTGCTGACAGGCTGTGACAAGACCACCCCGGCCACCGTCATGGGTGCCTGCAGTGTGGATCTCCCGACCCTGGTCGTGTCCGGCGGCCCGATGCTGAACGGCAAATGGGGCAATCAGGACATCGGGTCCGGCACCCACTCGTACCGCTTCACCGACGACCTGCGCGCCGGGGCCATGAGCCTGGAACAGTACATGGAGGCGGAAGCCTGCCAGTCACGCAGCGAAGGACATTGCATGACCATGGGCACGGCCTCCACCATGGCCTGCATGGTGGAGGCCTTGGGCTTGACCCTGCCCACCAACGCAGCCATTCCCGCGGTTGACGCACGACGCAAGCGACTGGCGCACATGGCAGGCAACCGCATCGTGGAGATGGTCCACGAGGATCTGAAGTTGTCCAAGGTTCTGCAACGGGAAAACTTCGAGAACGCGATCCGGATCAACGGAGCCATCGGCGGCTCCACCAACTTCGTGATTCACCTGCTGGCCATTGCCGGCCGCCTGAACATCCCGCTGGACATGGACGACTTCGATCGGCTGGGCAGCCGCATGCCGCTGTTGGTCAACCTGATGCCTTCCGGCGAATACCTGATGGAGGACTTCTACTACGCCGGCGGCCTGCCGGCCGTGATCGAGGTCCTGCGGGACATACTGCACATGGATGCCCTGACGGTCACCGGCAGGACGCTGGGCGAGAACGTGGCCGGAGCCGTCTGCCACAACTCCAAGGTGATCGGCACGCCGGACAACCCCGTGCAGTCGGAGGCCGGCTTGGCCGTCCTGCGCGGCAACCTGTGCCCTGACGGTGCCATCATCAAGCCGTCCGCAGCCTCCCCCCACCTGCTGCAACATACCGGAACAGCGGTGGTTTTCGAGGACATCGACGACTACTACGCCCGTATCGACAGCCCGGATCTCGAGGCTGACGAAGACAGCGTACTGGTGCTCAAGAACGTCGGTCCCAAGGGCTACCCCGGCATGGCGGAGGTGGGCAACATGGGCCTGCCGGCACGCCTGCTGCGCAAGGGGGTGCGCGACCTGGTGCGGATTTCCGACGGCCGCATGAGCGGCACGGCCTTCGGCACCGTGGTCCTGCATGTGACCCCCGAATCGGCGGTCGGCGGCAATTTGGCCCTGGTGCACAACGGGGACCGCATCATGCTTGATGTGCCGGGCCGGTCCCTGACCTTGGATGTGCCCGAAGAGGAGCTGGTTGCCCGGCGCAGCGGCTGGACACCATTGCCGGCCCACACCGACCGCGGCTACGTGTCCCTCTATACCTCGCACGTGCAGCAGGCCAATCTGGGCGCGGACTTCGACTTCCTGCGGGGAGGGTCCGGATCGCCGGTGCCCCGGGACTCCCACTGAGCTCGGTACAGCCGTTCAGATCGATACGGCGGTCGATACGGACAACCACTTGTTCCTGCTTGCCGTTAAAGCAGGGACAACAACGCATGAGGAGACAACCCTGAAAGGGGACCTGGGCTGTCACTCTCCCCTCTGCGATGTCTTGACTGTCAGTCCCAGTTGTTCGATGGGACGGCGGTTGCCTGAAGCCGAAGTCCCAAGGCACACACCACCTTCAGCATGGGTAGGCGGGACTGGAGGCGTCTGCAAGGTCACGGCCCAAAGCCTGCCGTCGGTGTCGAAGCGCGCCGCGCTGCACACCCGGGTGCGGAACAGCCAACCGAGTTGATTCCGTAGACCAATCATGATAACGATCGACACCGACACTGGATCGTTGATGTGTCTCTTTGGTCCACTTGGAGCCGAGCCCTGATTGGGGAACCCAACCGCTCATAGAGTGTCTGGTGGGCGCTGTTTTCGTTGCTCGTTGCCAGCGGAACCGGCCTGACAGCCGGCGATCTGTTCGACGATGGTCGAAGTGCACCACGCTGCACACCCGGGTGCGGAACAGCCAACCGGGTTGATTCCGTGGACCGGTCATGATAACAATTGACATAGGCGCTGAATCGTCGCTGTATTTCGTTGAACTACTTGGAGCCGCGCAATGGTTAGGGGAGCTCGATCGCTCAAGAGCGTCTTGTGGGCGCTGTTTTTGTTGATCGTTGCCAACGGAATCGGCCTGGCGGCTGGCGACCTGTTCGACGACGACTTTACCGACTGTCCCGTCAAAACCCGGTTGCGGGATGGCCAGATTTCAGGTCTGACGGTAACCCGAGATGCCGATGACGCGGACGAGGTCAACGTTTCGTGGACAGGCACCAATCCGGATACCTGGAGTTTGGGCCCCAACGCGTTCCGTGCCTCCCTCGTGGTGATCCTGGATGACGGCGCGAGGCACGACCAGGACTTTACTCTGGGCACGCGGACGACCACCTTCGACGGAATCAGGACCGGTGTCCAAGTCACGGCCGAGATGGCGATTGTGGTTGACACCCCCGGTGGCAGCTTTGTCGTCAGCGATATCCTGCGCACGTCGGTCAACCAAAGCCTGACGGAGCCCTCCTTCGGTGGCGAGTGGCATCAACTCGTCGAAGAAGTGGGCGGCAACCGCCATGACACGCGGGACCTCGACCCGGATACCCCCGGCCATCAGTACGACACCGCAAGGATCGGTGGCGGCAGGATGTACTACATCGGCTACAACGAGAATTTCGCGAACTACAGGTCGGGGACCGCGCAGTACACGCACAGGCCTTCAACCTCGCGGTTGAGGATCGGGTTGGCGCACTCCGCCAACGAGACCGACGGCGAACGTGACGATGTTGGCTTCGATGCCTACATCATTCGCATTGTTGACGCTGACGGCGATGTGGTGCCTGAAGGTGACGACATGGCGACGATCGAGACCAACTACGGGTTGGGACGCAACGGCCTGTCCGATACCGGTACGGCAACGTTGAACAAACTGTTCGTTCATGACGTGCATTACATCCAGTATCCGAACTTCTCCGACAGGGGCACCATCATCATAAGGAAGGACCGGGACAATTTTTTTTACGAGACCGATTTTGTATTTGACGCGAATGTCCACGAGGACACCGGGATCGAGTTGAGCAATGTGCGGATTGTGGACGGTTCCCGGAGTACGCCGGCGATGCACCTTCTTCCGGCAACCGTTCTGCGCCGAAGCGACAGCAGAAACGTAACTCCGCCGTCCATGATGATTGTCAAGGTCGACACCACGGGTGACGGCCAAACCGGATACCGGGACGCGGGGCAGGTGTTTGCCAATCCGCCGGACGAGCATCGGGATTTCCCGATCGACACGTTGCAAAGCGACGAAACCTACAGGCTCACGGCTTGGGCCGTCAACGAAGACGACGAAGTCATTAGTCCGGTGACGACGCTTGTCGTGCGCCCGCACGACAGGACCGTCACACTTTCCGACGATCCGGAAACTGGCAGGTTTGTGAATTACTTGAACCCGCCGGGCACGAATCCTGAAGTCACCGAGGGGACGATGATTGTCACCGATTTCACGGTGTTCAAATAAGCAGGGTTGGAACCGCCGACTGGTAAAGCCGTGTTGAAATCCGAGGTGGGAAGGCGGCCTCCGTGCCAGCGGGTCCGTCCACCCGCTGGCCCGCGGCAAGAGCCATCGGGCGGACAAATTTGAGGGCTCCCACTGAGCCGGTGCCGGCGTTCAGATCGATACGGCGGTTGATACCGAAGCCGCCTGAACTTCCTCCGCCGTCACCTCGCGTTCCAAGCGGGAGGACAGGTAGATCCCCTCGGAAATCAGCATGCCGTTGAGCGCGATGTCCCCGGTCGGCAGCAGTTCCACACGGCCCGGCCGGCCGGCAATTGCCGCCGCTGTGGTGTCACCGTCCTTTTCTGCAACGGCTTGCCTTTCAGGCTAGCTGCCCGACGGAACGACGGTTGCCCGAAGTCGGAGACCCAGTGCGCGCACTACCTTCAGCACAGTGGCGAATTCAGGGTTGCCGTTGGTGGACAGTGACTTGTACAGGCTCTCCCTGCCCAACCCCGTCTCCTGTGCCACCACCGCCATTCTCTGGGCGCGGGCAATGTCGCCCAGTGTGGCCATTATCAGGCTCAGATCGCCCTCTTCCAAGGCGACGTTCAGATAGGCCACCATGTCTTCCTCAGTCTCAAGATGCTCTGCGGGATCCCACGGCTTAGTCTGCACCTTTTCCATATCAGCCTCCTTCTACAATCCTCGAGCCAGCTCATGTGCTCTTCGTATATCCCGCTTCTGGCTGTCCTTGTCACCTCCGACCAGAAGGATGACCAAGGTCTCTCCTCGTTGCACAAAGTACACTCGATAACCCAGTCCGCAGTCAATACGCATCTGTTCCCTAATACCTGCAAGTTCGTGACCCGCAGGGTTCCGGCGTTTCGCTCTCGGCCCGGCGCGCGTTAGGGCGGCCTCAGCCGTCCGGCGACGGGCTCGAGTCCTGGATGAGCAGTCCCATCCG
>CAZMKQ010000115.1:0-10891 GCA_964566955.1 uncultured Caldilineaceae bacterium
TCCCGCCCGCCTGGAGCCGCTCATGGCCCTGTGACGACTTTGTCAACGCCCTGGGTGTCCGTACAACCGCATCTTGGAGTTCACAGTTCATGACTGAAGGCTTCCCCATTCCGGCCGCAATTGTCCAGTCCGAACAGGTCATCCTGCGGAGCCGGTTCATCAGTTCCCTGGCACCTGCACCCAATCCGGCATCGGCCCGCGCCTTCATTGCAGAGATCAAGGAGCTTTATGACGACGCCAGTCACAACTGCTGGGCCTTTGTTGTGGGAGCACCCGGCTCGACTGCCAGTGTGGGGTGTTCCGACGACGGCGAACCTGCCGGCACGGCGGGACAACCGATGCTGAAGGTTCTCCTGCATTCCGGAGTCGGCGAGATTGTGGCCGTCGTCACACGGTACTTCGGAGGTACCAAATTGGGCCGCGGTGGATTGGTTCGCGCCTATTCAGGTGGTGTCCAAGCCGTCCTTGAGACCCTGGACACCGTCCGCAAGGTTGAGATGGTTCGGCTTGTCCTAACGCTGGAATACCCGATGCTGGACCGATATCAGCGGTTCTCCACGCGTTTTGAAGCCCAGATTGAAGATACGGTTTACAGTGATCGGGTGCAGGTTTGGGCCGTGCTTCCGGCGCATCGGCGCGAGGAATTCGTGCGGTGGTTCACCGACCTGACCCACGGGCGGGGCGAAGTCCAGGATCACCCCAGGGGCTGATGCCGAAAGTGACACGAGAGGCATTTCCGGACAATTCCAATCCGTCGCGCATGCAGCTTGGGCACCAAGGCGTGGCCAGGCGACCATTGCGGAAGTGGCAGACTCAATCCTGTCCTGCATCAAAGTAGCTTTTTCACCAGCTGGATGAGGATGTCGCTGCCGCCTCCAGCAAACGAACCGGGCATTGAAGGAGGGACTTGGCACCGCAGGGATGGCTTTGCCGTCAAACGTGGAGTGATGCCTGACAGGACGCCTGCCACAGGGACATTGCTGCCAACGGTGCCCGGATTACGCTGTACAATGCACCCCGTAATGGTGGCATCGGAACCAACCATGTACGACTACCCCCCGTTGCACCCCGGCTTGGCGGACTTCCCCCGGATTCGCAGACACCGGGGATTGTACGTCGACAAGACGGTCTGCTTCCGGGATTTGCTGGCTACGATGCCGACGCCCGAGCCCGGCACCGTGCCCGATTTGTCCAAAACGCACCAGTTCCTGGTGCGTCCGCGTCGCTTCGGCAAGAGCCTGCTGCTGTCCACGTTGGAGGCTTGGTTCCAGGGGATTCCGCCGGAGCGCAGAGTCCGTCGGGATCCCAATGCCCCACCTGTTTCCGGGCGGCACGCGGGTTGGACCAGCCCCGACTGGTTGTGGAACGGCTTGGACGGTGCCGACTGGCATGGCACCCACGGCTGGCGGCCGGTCGTAAGGCTGGACATGTCCCGCAGCACGCCGCCCGACCCCGCCGGCATGCACCATTACCTGCAACGCCAGATGATGCACCAGGTGGACCTGTGGGAACGTCGCGGCGTGCCCTGGGACGGAGACTGGAAACGTCCCCTGCGGGACGACCCGCCCGGCGACATCCTGATGGTCCTGCTGGATACCCTCGGTGAATTTTACGGCGCAGACCCCGTGGTCTTGGTCGACGAGTACGATGCGCCCGTTACGCACTATCTGGGCCGTAATCTCGACCTCGCGCCCGCGCTCGATGCGCTGCGCGAACTCTACCGCGTGCTGAAGGACGACGCGGGCCTGCTCTACGGCGTGTTTGTGACCGGCATCACGCGCCTGGCCAAGCCGCACCTGTTCTCCGCGGCCAACAACTTCACCGACATCTCCGACGATCCGGCCATGTCCGCCCTGTGCGGCTTTACCGAAGAGGAGGTCGAAGTGTGCCTGCGGGATTATCGGCAGGCCCTGCGGGAACTGGAAACCGGCTTCGACGAAGCGTCGGTGCTGGGCGCCTGGCGAGACATGTACAACGGCTATCGATTTGCCCTTAATGCCGATGCCGAGCGCATCTACAATCCCTACACGCTGATCCACGGGCTGGAGCGCACGCTGCGGGTCCCGGCTGTGCGCGCATTGGCCGCGGAGGGCCTATGGCCCTCGGCCTGGAGCGAAACCGCGCACCCCGCCCTCGCGGTGCGCTTGGCGGCCGACACGCACCAGTCCCTGCCGCCCGGCGTGCGGGAGGGCGGGCGGCCGCAGCCCGCACGCGGCTTGGACAGCCTGCAGCGACCCGACTTCGGGCGCCTCATGCAGGATGCGGGCTATTACACATGGCACGGCGGCGGGGACGGGGCCGAACCGTTCCTGGACTTTCCCAACCGCGAAGTGGCGAATTCATGGCTCCACGACATCATGGATCTGTGGGATGAGCGGGACCGCCCCCGGGCAGCGGACCTGCTCGATGACGTGCACGACCGTTTGCATGCGGGCGATGTGGACGGCTTCGTCCGCCGCCTGGAGACCTTCTACAGCGGCCTCGCCTACCACAACCTGGACAGCGAGGCCTGTTACCGGGCCGTCCTGCAAACCCTGTGCCGCCTGGTTACGGACGATGTGCAGGCGGAGAAGGCAACCTGGGGCGGACGCTCGGACCTCGAGGTTACGGTCGGCGGGCACATCTATGTCATGGAGGTCAAGCACGGTCGCAGTGCCGCCTCCGCTCTGCGCCAAATCCGGGACCGTTCCTACGGACGCGAACACCTGCCCGACAACCGTCGCGCCCTGGCCGTAGGCCTGGCCTTCCGCAAGGATGACAGCCACGGCGTGCATCTGGAATGTCAACACCAATCCCTGCGCGAGTTGTTGAATCAGTCAACGTGTCCAACATCAACAGTGGCACGACCACAATCTGGATGCCAATCCTGAGCGTGCGCGAAATTGCCGGTGAATGCCGCCTGGCATATGGCTGCCAAGTGCCCTTCGGCAGCAGTGCTGCGCGTGGAGGTGGTTACTGATTGGTGCGCGTCTCGCGGCTGCATGTCTTGACAAAGAGACTTCGCCAGGCATCGGGCTCTGTCCGCACGGCCGCGACGATCTCCATCGCATTGGCAGGTGTACCGCTCCGCAGCCAATTCATTTCAATGTCGTCCAAGCGGGCGGCCGTCAGTCTGACGGCCAATAGCAGGCGCATGGCCGTAATTTGAGGATAGCGGTCGAGCGGCAACGTGGCCCATCCGCCGAGGGCATCGTTGTTGTTCAACCACTGTTCGTAGCCAACCTCGTGCGGTTGTTTGCCCATCACCGCGAGAATGTGGTTGCCGTGGTTGGCGCATACTCGCTGTACGGAAGCGATCAGCTGCTCGGCACTGGTTTCCGGCCAGGGCGGATTGCTGCCCGCGTACGGCCCCGCAACGCGGAATTTGGTCAGTTCGTCCCGCCGGTTCTCGGTGATCTCCTGCTCCAGCGAAGCCTTGATCGGGCCGGGCAGCCTTTTGATGTTGTCCTCCAGTTCGTGTTCATAGACGAAATCGATCCGTTCCGCGAACAGCAGGGCCTTTACCACCTTCTCCAATGCACCGTGCGCGTAGTGCAGGGGCGATCGCGTCTGTGTGCCCGACCCCAAGGCCTTGATCGCTTCGGCGAGATCCGCCCCACAGCTTTGCAGCAAATTCTGGACACCCGGCCAGGGGTTTGTTTGTGCCATGCGGGGTAGTGGTTCTCCGTTGGGCTTGAGGCCATGTCGCTGCACCTGCCCGGCAATGTGGGGCAGCGATGTGCGCAGTTCATCAAACTCGGCGCGCGCAAAGTGGAATAGCTGTGTGGAGGGCTGATCCGCATGCCGTTGCTCCTGGGCGCAGACTTGCGCCAACAGTTCTTCGGCTTCATCGGGATCGCCGCCAATCACGGCCAAATCGATGTCCGAGCCGGGCTGCCAGTTGCCGCGGGCGCGCGAGCCAAACAGCAACACGTCGGCTTCAGGGAGACGCTTTTGCAACGCACCGGCCAGCGCCAGGGCGCGCGGATCTGCGTCGCCTTGACCTTGCTTCAGGTCTGTGGCGAATCGTTCTGGGGCAGCGGCCATATTGCGGTTTCTTACGTTCGCTGGGAGGGGATACCGACCAATGGGGGATTGTACGCTACGACCTGCGGCCCATGGCTCGGGGGTTTCCAGCTGGATAGGTGTCTGGGAAGGAAGTCCTCGGCATCCACAAATTGGCCCTGCGGAGCTCAGGTCAAGGACACGGTCTTCAGCGATCGGGTGCAGGTTTGGGCCGTGCTTCCGGCGCATCAGCGCGAGGAATTCACACAGTGGTTCCGGGACCTGACCTGCGGACAGGGAGCAGTCCAGGACCTCCCTCGGGAGTAGTCCCGGAACCAGCCGCAAAATCCGTTCCAACACCAACTACATACATTCGTTGCAGTCGCAACGTGGTGGCCCGTCATGGTCCATGGCCGATGTACTTCCTGGGATGGCCTGTCGGGGAGCATGCATCCATGTGCCGCTGCCGCGCACCCAGTCTTGTTTCAGCCCGTTGCAACGTCGATCTGCTGCCTGGTGCGTAGCCGTTGGAACTTTCTGCCGGTTAGTCGGAGGGGTTCAGGAGCGGCCTGCTCGGATTTCATCGCGAGTCGTGGGGACGAACCGGTAGGGGAAAGAGGAGCCTGATGTCGACGTTGTGGGTTTGCAGAACATCCTGCACCATGCGGCGCACCAGTTCGAATCGTTGCTCGGAAACGGAAGGCGCCAATCGCCGCCAGCGATCCCGATGTTCCGCGAATGCCAGCAGGTTGTCCAGATTGCCGATCAACTGAGGCGACGACTGTCCATTGAGCTCGATTGCCAACCCGTATCGGCGGGTCTTGACGGTGATCTCGGTGATGCCCTTCTCCCTGATGTTGGCAACCGTTGTCGGAGGCAGCTTAACCTCCACGTCGGGAGGCAGGGCCGCACGCATTACCTTGAAGATGAAGTTTCCCGAAGTTACCTTGCCCAAGGCGGTGGTCGACACGGGGATTGTTTCGATGCCCCTGACCTGCGCGCGGGCATCGCCGTCCGCTATGTCGGAACTGCCAAGAATCTCAAGAGAGTCCTCGTCGGCCTTGGGAATGGCAGACCTGTACGAAGGCACGGGAAACTCGAAGGTCACTTCCGCCCCGACAACTTCCAGGACGGGCAGGAGCGTTTTGGCCAAGTTCGACAAAGTCTGTCCCCTGTCACCCATGAAGATGGTCAGGGCGGTCAACAGGGTTCGCAGTTCGTCATGGTCGTCGTAGCGAAAGTCCAGAATGAGCATCCCGTTGGCCAGTACCGCCATGCCGGCATCGTGGTAGTCAAGATGGATGTGCTGAACATCTGCGTCGGTGAACCTGGCCACAATGTCGGGGTCCAGGGAGACTTGGTCCATACCGGGTATCCAGGACAAGGGGATTTTGGCAACGGATACCGAGCCGTCTTCCCGGATGCGGACAGTCAAATCGGGCATGCCAAGAGTTGCCTGTTTGTGCGGAGCGTGGAAGGCGGATTTGCTCCATGCAGGAGCCACCGAGGTCAACAAGAGCACCGTTGCCAGCACGATCATCATTGTCGTTTGGCGTAACAGTCGTTGGCAGTGATGCTTCATAGCCGTTGGAGTGGAATGGGTCTCGCCACGGAATGGGAATCCGCGCACGATCCGTCATGGGGCAGAGATGCTGGGAACCAAAATTGACAGTCGGGATGCCGTATTCGGTTGACTTCGTCGTGCCTGAATCAGCCTGATCATGCTGCCGATGTGTCGGCTGATGCAAGGCAACATCTTTACCTGCTGGCTATTGGTGCCTGCTGCCCACATTCACAATGTGTGCTGATCCCACATGTCTCCGATCGGGCGGCTGCAGACCGTTCAACGTCCTGACCCCTATCCCCACACGGGACAGGGCATTGATTGGTCAGTTTCGTTTGTCATCACAGATTGGCTTTCCAACTGCATCCAAACCCTCACGATATCACGGCAGCGCGCCGCTCGTCATCACGGAGGAGCAAACGTGGCACCGTTTCAATCTCGTTGATATGGCTCCGGGCCTAGATTGGCAGTTCCTTGTGTTGCGGTCTTTGTGTGTCCTCGCTTCAGGCCATGGCATGCACTATCAGCTGCACGAAGTTGAAGGCTTTCGGACGGAGGCGGGTGCCCCGCGCCATGCGCTCCCTGAGGTTGAACCGTGCTCGGAGTGCACCTGACCAGGCCCCGGCCGGTTGGTGCTGGCAGAGCTGTCTGGATCCCGCTGGCTGCACACCAAGTCGTGCAGGCGTTCTACAAGGTGTCGGACTAAAGACTGGATCGTCGTCGGTCCCTGCCGGTGGGCAGTCAGGTTTCGTCTTCCTCCACCCACGAGAGAAAGGGGCCAATGTCGATGCCACCGCCTGCACGTGCTGCCACTCACTCCATAGTCCAGGGGCGTGAGGATCGCCCCCCATTAGCCGACACACCTTCCGTTTAGCCGGGGCGCCAGTCGCTGAAATGCCTCGGACCGCTGGGCGGGATGTCATGCCGGGAGGAAGTGGCAAGAGGCTGGCGTAGCAGCTCCGGCTCTGTCAGCGCTGGACTCGTAGCCGGCCGAACACGAACAGCGTGTTGGGGATGCTGCCGTCGCGATGTCAGTCGTTTCCTCCGCCGCAGGGCCAATTGGCGTTGGGGATGGGTAAGACCCAGGTTGAAGTCCACGACGAGGATCTCTGTTGGTTTTGGTCAGACGAAACCAATGGCAGAGGTCTCTTGTCACTTACATGGCCGTAGCCCGATCAACGAGATTGAAACGGTACCATCGACTAGGGTACGGTGGCGCCGGAGCCTGTGCATGCGATAATGTGCTCCATATTGTCTCTCCGGTACATCTAGTTCAGCAGAGTGCAAGGACAGAGAACAGCAGTCCCCTGTTATGTGGTAGAGCAGGTCAACACCGCGGTTGATTCAAGCAGTGCGTGTTGAATGGATGTCTGCGATGGTTCGTTCTGAACGAGCCTGTTGACCGAAAACCTGGACATAGATTCTTCTAACCCCAAGACCCCAACGCGACTTTGCGTTCGCTCCGGTCCATCACAAACCAACGGATGCAGCGCCGGTTATGCGAGGCAGCTGCTTCGCTCCTGATTTCATGGCCCTCTCGCTCGATACACGTTCTGCGAAGACACTTGCCTGGTTGGGGGCGTTGTGGCTGCAGGACATGGCCTTGTCTATGGAGGCGTCAGTCCCCCTGCGCGGCGGTGACCTCATCCCGTTTCCCCATCAAGTGGAGGCTGTGTATAGGCGCATGCTGCCTTTGTCACCGAATCTTCGATTCCTGGTGGCAGACGAACCGGGTGCCGGCAAGACTGTGATCACAGCCCTCTGGTTGGCTGAGGCCCGCCGCCTTGGTCGTTTGGGCCGCAATCGTGTGCTGATCTGCTGTCCAGCTGGCCTAACAGACAAGTGGCAGGATGACTGTAGACGCTTCGCGGGCCTTGACATAGCGATCATGGATCGTGCGTCGGATCCGGGCACCCACGCTATGTGGGTCGTGTCCATCGACTTGCTGGCGCGCAATCTGGAGTTGCAGACCCTTTGTGCAGACGGCTGGGACGCGGTGGTCTTCGATGAGGCACACCGCCTTACCACAACGGCTGTTAGCTTGCGCACAGTGGCCGAGACCTTGTGCAGCAACACCCCACAGGTGCTGCTCCTGACTGCCACGCCCCATCGTGGTGACGCGACACAGTGGCTTGCCTTGCAGCAACTGCTGGACCCAAGAGCTTCTCTCGATGCGTCTTTGCCTCCTACTCGTTGGATCCGTCGCATGAAGGAACAGATTCTCGACATGCACGGCCAACCTGTCTTCCGGCCACGTACTGTAGAGAACATTCGGGTTGAACCCCAAGCCTGGGAGCTGGATCTGCATGATCGGGTTCGTGCCCATATGCATGAGTGGTGCGAACCCGAGGCACGAACACTGGTGGCTGACGTGTATGCCAAACGGGCAGCTTCATCACCAACTGCCTTGGTCCAAAGCCTGGAACGTCGGTTGGCGCGCCTGCAAGGTGAGGAAGTCCCGAGCCCAGTGGAGGGGGAGCAGGCGGACGAGGAACTTCGTGCGCAGGCGGCTGGGTCGATTGATCGATTGGCCGAGATTCCGGTCTTGACCGATTTGTTACAGACTGCTCAGACTCGACATGGCGAACAAACAGCCAAGCTGGCTGCCCTCACAGAATTGCTGGCCGATGGTCAACCCGCGGTGGTGTTTTCCGAATACCTGGACACGGCGGCTTGGCTGGCAGAGTGCATGGAACATGACGGACGCAAGGTGGCTCTCTACCATGGTGGTCTCAGCCCACGGGAGCGAGCCGAATTGCGGAAGGGATTCCAGAATGGCCAGACGGACCTGTTCATCAGTACGGATGCCGGTGGTGAAGGCATAGACCTGCAAACCGCCTCGTTGCTGATCAACTGGGATTTGCCTTGGAGCCTGGTGCGATTGGAGCAACGTTGTGGACGCATCCATCGAATTGGACAGACTCGCACGGCACGCACTGTCAACATGTTGTCCGTGGGTACACGGGAGGAGGACACATGGGGCACGCTGCTGGATCGTGTGGCGGAGGCAAGTAAAGCCCTGCGCGGAGCCATCTTCGATTGTTTGGCATCGGCTGTGAATCGGGTTGGGAACGATGCCTCTCCAGAACAATTGGTGGCTGCGGCACGTGCTATTCGTGGTGAGCCAGATCCAGATGGCATTCCGCCTCTGGATCACGACTTTCTGGACCGCTGCCGACGGCAGGCCATCAACCCATTCCATGTGCAATGGTGGTTGGAAACATGCCACTCTGCCGGCTTGTTGACTGTGCAACCCGGTGGTCGCTCAGGTCAGTGGCACATTCAAAGCGGAGCCGTGCCCTGTGGGGAGTTCACCGCGTCCTGCGATTCGGAACTCGCTGAGGATGGGGTTGAACTGCTGTCTCCAGACAGTCCCAGATTGGCAGCCATAGCGGCTGCAGTGGCAGCACGAGGAAAGCCCAACGGGAATGTGCCGCTGCAAGATCCCAAAGGAAACGATGCAAACATACATGTGTATGGAGATGGACGACGGACCGTGTTGATTCACACGCGACCCGATGGTAGCCACCCCCGGGTGTTGGACATGGGAGCACTAACGGAGTGGATGGGGACAGCCGATCGCTTGCCGGGCTGTCTGCCTGATCCCCTGGAAGCACGGAAATTGGCAAAATCTTGTCTGGGAACCCCGACGACCTTGGATTCCCGCAGGCAGCAACTGCTTGGTCAAACGCGGCGTGGAATCGGACGCCTCCTGTTGCGGGCTGGCGACCGGAAGACCAGAACTCGTTTGCGCGCTCACAAACCGGCGGTTGAAGTTCGCTCCATATCGCACATGACATCGTTGCCCATCGCAGCCAAGCCCAAGCAAGAATCCTCAGAGACTGTGGCTGTGCGTCTGGCACGGACGGAGTTGGTGGAGCAAGACTTCACCGTGGTTGATGTGTCTACCCAGGGCCGAGGATTTGATCTGCTTGCCGTGCGCGGTTCCGAAGAGCGTTGGGTTGAGGTCAAGGGTTTGCAGGAAGGAGCCACTGAATATCGATGCACACCCCACGAGTGCCAGACAGCGGCTCGCCACCCTGACAAGTACTGGCTGTACATCGTACGAGATTGCGATAGTCAACCGAGGTTGGACACCTACCCCAATCCCGATGCCAACGTCATGCGCGACGGTCGAGCCCGTGGACACGTCGCGTTCCGTCTACCCCCAAAGTCAAGGAGAGAGATATGCCGGACAAAGTGATTGAGCACTGGTTTCCGTCTGCTGAGGTCGCTGAACGTTGTCGTAAGGGCTGGGGACGAGGAGATGACGTTGCTGGTGTTGGTCCATGGTTTGCCCTGCGGCCACCTGCTCTGTGCCGGGCCGTTATCCTGTGCACTCTGATCGACTGGCCAACTGATGAGGCGACTCAGGAGCAGGTCAAGTCGGTGATCCGCAATACTCTGTCGGAGGATCGGAATTCGGGCATGGCTGAGGTACGGAAGTGGTTGCCGGATGCCCGCATCCTGGATCCGTTCTGTGGTCGCGGAACCATTCCCTTGGAAGCATGCGGTTTGGGAGTGCAGGCCGACGGCAGCGACTATGCGCCCACGGCCGCCCTGCTGGCAGGGCTAATTGCCCGTGATACACAGAGGCGAGACTGGTCACCACAGCCGGATCTGCCATGGCCTTCTGCAGGGTTGGGCACCGGCAACGTGCTGGTTGATGCAGCCGATGCCATGTTCCGATGGATTGACGGAGAGCTGGAGAACCGACTGGCACCGTTCTGGCCCAAGGTGGATCATTGGGGTGTTGGTCCCTTGCGCCCGTGGGCGGCTTTGTGGTGCCGTTCAGTGCCATGTACTGCTTGCGGCAAGCGTACACCTATGTTGGCCGACTTGAAGCTGCGGCTGCCGCATGCCCGTGGGGATGGTGGGCAGGGAGGCAAGGGAGACAAGGGTGCCTGGTACGAACCCATTCCAGACGGGGATGGGTTCGTTATGAGGGTGCATGAGCAGTCTGATCCTAAGACCGCGCCATCACCACCTATGCGCAAGGTGAGGGAGGTCAAAGGTAAAGGTAAGGCGCTTGTCTGTCTTCACTGTCCCCATGTCATGGCATTCGATGTACACAAGCGACTGATTGGTGAAGGCATGGGGAGTGAGCATCTGTTGGCAATGGCTGACATCGTACCAAGCTTGTCGAGCAAGCGTTATCGCCTGCCGACACAGGATGAAATTGCGGCACCTGCTGCTGCTAAAAAAATTCTCGATCAGCAAATGCCATTTCCTAATGGCGAAGATTCCGTAGTCGGCGAAAAACCCCCCCCGGACAAAATCGGGCGGCGGTTAGCCCACAACCCCTTACCCACCAACCCCCACCAATTAAAAGCCATTAAGCAC